>CAMDTN010000042.1 GCA_945907755.1 Singulisphaera sp. GP187
CATGGGCGAACTCATCCGCAGCACCTGCGTGGTTGGGCCCGTGCAATCCATCAGCGGACGCGGCTTGCTGAGCGGCCTGAGACTCTCGCGGCCAACCACCGAAGTCATTCCTGAATTGCTGGAGCGCGGCATCTTGCTTGGCGGCAGCGGCGACCGCCATGTGCTGCGCGTCATGCCTCCGTTGATTGTGACGGAAGCCCAAGTGATGCGCCTCGCCGCAGCACTCGCGGAGATCCGCGCGTGAAATCGTTCTTGCACTTGCACGACCAAGATGACGCCACCATCCGTGCGTTGCTATGCAGCGCTGCGGCCATCGAGCGTGCACCTATCAGCGACGCTTTGAAAGGGCGCATTTTGGGCTTGGTGTTCTTGAACCCGTCGCTCCGCACGCTGGCCAGTTTCCAAGCGGGCATGGCGCAACTGGGCGGTTCATCTTTTGTCATCACTCCGGGGCAAGGCACTTGGGCGCTGGAAACCCGCGACGGCGTGGTGATGGATGGCGCTGCGGCAGAACACGTGCGTGAAGCGGTGCCGGTGCTTTGCCAATACGCCGATGCGTTGGGTGTGCGCTGCTTCGCGGGCGGCGCAGATCTGAACCTCGACCTCACCGAGCCAGTCCTGAGCGCCTTCGCGCGCCACGCCACCAAGCCGCTGGTGAACATGGAATCTGCGTTGGACCATCCGTGCCAAGCGTTAGCGGATTGGAAAACAATGGACGACCTCGACATCCCGCAGAGCGGTCGTTTCGTGCTGTCGTGGGCGTGGCATCCGAAGGCACTGCCCTACGCAGTTCCATCTGCGGCGTTGAGCATGGCTGCGCGCCGTGGCATGAAAGTGACTGTGTTGCGCCCCGAAGGCTATGCGTTGCCCGCAGCAGTCATGGAGCGTGCGCGTGAGCAAGCCGCGCGCAGTGGTGGTTGCGTGCGCGAAACCAGCGACCGCGCTGCTGCGCTTGATGGGGCACATGTGCTGTATGCCAAGTCGTGGCAAGCCGAAGCGCACTACGGCCGCCCCGAAAGCGAAGCCGCACTGCGCGCGCCTTTGCGCGATTGGTGCGTCGCTGAAAGCTGGTTCGAAACCGCGCGCAAGGACGCAGTGTTCATGCACTGCTTGCCGGTGCGTCGCAATGTGAAAGTGAAAGACGAAGTGCTGGACGGGCCGCGCTCGCGCGTCATCCGTCAGGCTGGAAACAGGTTGCACGCCCAGAAGGCCGTGCTGCTGCACATGCTGGAGACGCAATGACTATGGACAACACTTCAACACTCGCCATCGCCGCACTGCGGCGCGCCATCCCTTACCTGCGCCTCTACCAAGGCAAAACTTTCGTCGTCAAAGCCAGCGGTGAAGTTTTCAATTCGCCAGCAAGCACACGCGCGCTGGTGGAACAACTAGGCATCTTGCATCAGTTGGGCATTCGCGTGGTCTTGGTGCATGGCGGCGGCGCACAAGCGACGCAACTGGGCGACAAGCTGGGCATTGAATCGCGCTTTGTGCAAGGACGCCGCGTCACCAGTGAATCCATGATTGAACTGATGGCCATGACGCTGTCGGGCTCGGTGAATACAGCCATCTTGGCGGCAGCACGCGCCTTGGGCGTGGCCGCTATCGGTGTCAGCGGCGTCGATTCGGCATTAGTGCGCGCACGCAAGCGCCCGCCCACGCGCGACGCGGACGGCAGCATGGTGGATTGGGGCTGCGTTGGCGACATCGTTTCGGTGAACACAAGTTTCTTGCAGAAGCTGTTGGATGACGGCCTGCTGCCGGTGGTGAGCCCGTTGTCCGCCGATGATGCGGGCCTGCTGTTGAACTTGAACGCTGATGTGGTGGCCGCGCGGCTCGCGGTGGAACTGCGCGCCGAGAAACTGTTGTTGGTGACTGGCGTGCCGGGCATCCTGCGCAATGCGGCCGACGCGAGCTCGCTCGTGTCGTACACCGACATCCGCGGCCTGAACACAATGCAAGAGCAAGGCGCGCTGTCTGGTGGCATGCTGCCAAAAACCGCCGCCATCAAAGACGCGCTCTACGGCGGCGTTTCACGCGTGCATGTGGTGAGCTTCAAAGTCGAAGACAGCTTGCTGACCGAAGTGTTCACCAATGAAGGCTGTGGCACGCTGGTTGTTGTCGACACAGCCGCGCTGTTGCCGGAAGAAGTGCAGCCACCTTCGCGCATCCAAACTTTGTTGGCCAGCGGCGAACAAGGAGGCTGATGTTCAGCGATATAGAACTACTGCGCTTTCATCGTGCGCTGGTAGAAACTCCTTCGGTATCGCACGAAGAAGGGCCTATCGCGGATTGGGTGGAAGCGCAGCTTGCACGCTGCGGCGCGCGCGTCGAACGTTTCGGCAACAATGTGTTTGCGGCAGCGGGCCATGGGCCTCGGCTGCTGTTGACTTCGCACTTGGACACAGTGCCGCCGAGCAGTGCATGGACGCGCCCGCCGCATGTGGCCGCGCGCGATAACGGCCGCGTCTATGGCCTGGGAAGTAACGATGCGAAGGCCTCGGTGGCTGCCATGACCGCCGCGTTTTTGAATGTGTTGCACGACGGCGGTCCGGTGGAATGCGGTTTGTTGTTGGTGCCCGAAGAAGAGACCGGCGGCAAAGGCACAGAGCTCGCGTGGCCGTTGCTGCGCGAACGCGGCTGGGTGCCCGACGGCGTTGTTGTGGGCGAGCCCACGGGTTTGGACATTGCCATCGCGCAGAAAGGTTTGCTGGTGCTGGAGCTAACCACCGCAGGCGACGCGTGCCATTCCGCCAACGCTACTGGCGCGAAGAATGCGCTGCGCGAACTGGCGCACGATTTGGTGGCCTTAGAGTGTGTCGATCTTGGGCCCGAGCATGCGCTGTTGGGCCGCACAACCATGGAGCCAACCATGGCCAGCGCGGGCCTGCGCCGCAACATGCTGCCAGCCAGCGCGCAAGCATGGTTGGATTTGCGCACGACGCCAGACACAACGCCCGAAGAACTCGCGCGACGCGTGCAGGCACAAGTGCGCGGTCAAGTGCGCGTGCATTCGCAGCGCTTGATTCCCTGCGCGTGCCCGTCCACAGCGAGCGTCGTGCGCGCTGCGCAACGCGCGCGTCCGGCGGCGCAGCTTTATGGTTCGCGCACCATGTCCGACATGGTGTTTTTCCGCGATATGCCCGTGCTGAAGTGCGGCCCCGGCCAAAGCAATCGGTCGCACACTGCGGACGAATGGGTTGACGAATGCGAAGTGCTGGAAGGCGCGGCGTTCTACAGCGCGTTAGTGCGTGCGTTCGCCGCCAACCGCCTCGCCGCCGACGGAGAATCAACATGAGCAGACTCTGGGACAAAGGCGCAGCGGTGGACGGGGCGATTCTGCGCTTCACCGTGGGCGACGATTATGTGCTGGATCAACGCCTCGTGCGCCACGATGTCGCGGCGTCTATTGCGCATGCGCGCATGTTGGCGTCAGTTGGATTGCTCAGCGCTGCTGATGCGGAATCCATCGCCGCTGCGCTTGCCGCGTTGGGCGCTAGTCACGCGCGCGGCGAGTGGTGCATCGCTTTGGAAGAAGAAGACGCGCACACGGCGCTGGAATTGCGTTTGGTGGAGCAGCTTGGTGAAACGGGCAAGCGCGTGCACTTGGGGCGCAGTCGCAACGACCAAGTGTTGACGGCGCTGCGGCTGTACTTGCGCGAGGCGGGCGAACAAATGGCGGCAGGCGCGGAAGCCGTTGCGGCGGTTCTTGAGGCGCTGTCGTTCGAGCAAGGTGCGGTGCCGCTGCCCGGCTACACCCATATGCAGCGTGCAATGCCTTCAAGCGTTGCGCTGTGGGCCGGCGGCTTTGCCGCTGAATTGCGCGACGACGCGGCGGGAATCAGGCGCGCGCTGCTGCGTGCGGCGCAGAATCCGCTGGGCTCTGCGGCTGGTTACGGCGTGCCCTTCTTGCCGCTGAACCGCGAGCACACCACGCAAGCGCTTGGTTTTTCCAGCACACAAGAACCTGTCACCGCGTGTCAGTTGTCGCGCGGCAAGGCCGAAGCGGCGCTGGTGTTCGAATTGTGCCTATTCATGCAAGACATGGGCCGCGTGGCTGCGGACCTGTGCTTGTTCGCCACCGCAGAGTTCGCATTTGTGAAACTACCGGATGCGTTCACGACGGGCTCGTCGATCATGCCTCAGAAACGCAACCCCGATGTGTTCGAGCTGCTGCGCGCCCGCGCGGCCCAAGCCCCGGCAGATTTGCAAGCCATCATGGCGGTGACATCCAAGCTGACCAGTGGCTATCACCGCGATTTGCAGTTGATCAAAGCACCGCTGTTCCGTTGCATCGACAGCACCGAATCTTCAGCCGCGGTGCTGGCTCACGCGCTGCCTGGCATTGTGTTCTCAGAAGCGAACTGCCGTGCCGCCATGGACAGCTCGTTGGGCGCCACCGAAGAAGCCTGCCGCCTCGTGATAGACCGCGGCCTACCCTTCCGCGAGGCCTACAAATTGATTGCCGCGAAGTACCGCTCGTAAGCCGGCGTTGCGCCGCACCGCTGGCGTTGGGTTACTCCGCGACGGTGCTGGCGAGGTGGCCTTTGCCTTCCAGAAGTAGCGCGCCCTTTTCTTCGACTGCGCCTTCCACCAGCACATAGCCCTTCACAGGCTTTGCCGGGTTCTGCTCTTGCAGCGTCTCGACGATTTTCATGAAGCTTTTGGCGTCATTCAGGGCAAATCCGCCCTTTTTCGGCCAGGGCAGCACAGCCCAAGTGGCCGTGCGTGAGCGCGCGAGGACGAAGGTCTCTTTGCCTTTGCCGCCGACGTCCTTCGAGTCCATTTCTTTGATTTCGGTGAATCGCGGAAGGCGGATGGTTTCCTTCTGCAGGACGATAGGGGCGCCGCGCTTCAGGCGCTTGATGATGCCCTCACTGTGCATGAGTTCGCTATTGGCCATGGCTGGGTCTGACTCCTTGTCGCAGCGCGCCGCGCTCTTCACCCCACCGCCCTACGAGCCAAAAGGCCCGTTCACCGGAAACCACTTCAAGAGCGCGGATCTTGCGGATCGAACGGCCGCAGTTTAGTCGGGACCCCCCACTTTAGTCAAGCCAAGTTGATTAAGAAATCCGCTGGAAGTCTGTGCCCGGCAACATTCTGCGGCATTTGTTGCCCTGTTGGAGGCGGCGCTCACTTCGGGCGGGTGTCGTGCAAGGAAATTCGCTTGAAGACGGGTTCGGCGGCGGCCTCGTGGACCATCAGCCTCACCGCCGACACCTGCACCGGCGCGAACTTGTCGATCTTCTTGTGCCCGATTGCGGTGCCCTCGGCCAGCACTTTCCAGCCGCTGTCCAGCAGGCCTTCGATGGTGTAGCGCCGCACGCGCTCTCCCTGGGCGATGTCCTCCATGGAGATCACACAGTCGATGGTGCGCGGGGTTGATGGCATCGCTTGGTGCTTCAGCCCCTTGCCGGCCACATCGGCGATGGATGTGCCATAGCGGCGCTGCACTTCGCGCCCGAATTCGGCGGCGCGCAGGGCATCGGCCTCCGGAATCTTGCCGCTCATGTCCGGCGTGTGGTTCAGCAACAGCACGGCGCCTCGCCCCACGGAGCGGTCGTACATGTCCATCAGTTGCGCAACGCTTTTCAATGTCTTCGCGTTGGTCGTGTTCCAGAACCAAGTGTTGCGCATGCGCGCGTCGCATTCGTTGGGCAGCCAGCGGTCGCCATCGGGCGTGCCTTCTTCGGCTGTGTAGTCGCCCCACTTCTTCACGCCGAAGCGCACCGCATTCCATGCGGGGTACGGCGCGATGCCGTCTTCGTTGCCGACCCAGCGAATGGACGCGTGCGGCCCTTGGAACTGAATGGCCTGCGGCGCGTGTGCCTGCAGAATGTCGCTGACATCGAAAATGAGATTGCCGTCGAACCAAACTTCGAACATGTCGCCGTAGAGCGTAAGCAGTTCGGTGAGTTGTTTGCGGAAGAGCTGGATGTACTCCTGCTGCTTTTCCGGCGTCGGCGCGCGGCCCCCCACTTCGATGCCGTGCTTGGTGTCTGCCGGCGACAAATAGACGCCCAATCGAATGCCCGCCTTCTTGCACGACTGCGCGAGGTCGCGCATCACATCGCCCTTGCCGTCGCGCCACGGCGTGTGCTTCACGCTGTATTCCGTGGTGTCGGTCTGCCACCAACAAAACCCGCCCACATGCTTGGCCACGAACACGAGGTACTTGGCCCCCATGGACTGCGCCACGCGCACCCACTGATCCGTGTCCAGCTCCTTTGGGTTCAGCGCGCTCAGTGGTGTCGAAAGCTGGTCGTATTCGTTGTCTTGCCAAGTGTTCGGCGCGAAGTGCACGAACATGCCCACTTCAGCATCGGCCCACGCCACCTGCGCCGCACTGGGCAAGGCGAGCTTCGGCGCCGCATCCTGCGCCACCAGCCCCTGCGCACTCACCATCCACAGCGCTACGACCAAAGCAGTTTTTCCGTTCATCGCGGCATCATAGTGGGCGCTGCCCGCCGAAATTCTGCCCGGTGGCCGGGAGAATTGGCACTAATTTCCCTTTTGGGAAGCAGAAGTGTTGCGGCTTGAAGCGCCGCGTGTCAGGTTTGAGCCAAGGCTTGGTCGAGGTCGGCCAAGAGGTCTGCGATGTGCTCGATGCCGACGGAAATGCGGATGAGGTTGTCGCCGATGCCACGCGCTGCTCGCTGCGCCGCGGGCACCGAAGCGTGAGTCATGATCGCCGGATGTTCGATCAGGCTTTCGACGCCACCGAGGCTTTCCGCCAAGAAGAAGAGTTTGGTGGCGCTGCACACGCGACGCGCGTGGTCCAGTCCGCCCTTCACGCGGAATGTGATGATGCCGCCGCCGCCCGATGCCTGGCGCATATGAATGGCGTGGCCGGGGTGCGACGGCAAGCCGGGATACAGCACGCTTTCTACTTGCCGATGCGCCACAAGGTGTTCAGCAATTTGTTGCGCGCTTTTGCAGTGAGCGTCCATGCGCAGCGCCAAAGTTTTCAGGCCGCGCAGCGTCAACCACGAATCGAACGGCCCGGGCACGCCGCCCGCAGCGTTCTGCAAGAACTTCAGTTGGTCGTGCAACGCGCTGTTGTTGGTGGCCAAGAAGCCTCCGACGACATCGCTGTGCCCGCCGATGTATTTGGTGGTGCTGTGCACCACGAGGTCTGCGCCCAATTCCAGCGGGCGCTGCAATGCGGGGCTCATGAAAGTGTTGTCGACGGCCAGCAACACGCCACGCGCTTTGCAAAGTTGCGCCACCGCCGCGATGTCGGTGATGCGCAACAGCGGGTTGGTCGGAGTTTCCACCCAGACGATTTTGGTTTCGGGGCGCAACGCAGCCGCCACCGCCGCCACATCGGACGTGTCTACCAATGTGTACTTCAGCCCATGGCGCGTGAACACCTTGTCGAACACGCGGAAGGTGCCGCCATAGACATCATCGCTGGACACGATGTGGTCGCCCGATGACAACGACAGCAGCACGGTGCTAATCGCCGCCATTCCCGAAGCGAAGGCCAAGCCGTACTGCGCGCCTTCTAACGACGCCAAACATTCTTGCAGCGCGTCGCGCGTCGGGTTGGTGGTGCGGGAATACTCGTGGCCCTTGTGCACCCCGGGCGCTTCTTGCGCGTAAGTGGATGTCTGAAAAATGGGAACCACCACAGCGCCAGTGGTGGATTCTGGTGCCTGCCCCACATGAATGGCTTTGGTCGCAAAGTGCATGAATGAACCTCTGTAGTTTTTTAGCACGCGCAGCGCCGGGGCGCCCTTGGGCAATGCAGGGCTTAGAACAACAGCAGAAACTGCCGCCACAACGAGCGACTAAGAATGGTGCCATCTTGCGCCGCCGCCTCGACGCGCACGCGCATGTTTGCGCTGTTAAGCCCCCGCGGCTTCATGTGCTCGGCACACATGCGCGCAAGGGTTTCTGGGCGCAGCGAGGGGTGCATCTGGCCTTCCACCTTGTCGGCGGGTGTTGGAAACCAAAGCCAGTCGCCGTCGCTGCGCGACAGGCGCTCGGCGGGCACTTCGATGCGCATGGCGGGGGCCCACTGCCCTTCGCCGGTATGCGCTTCGTAGTGAATGAACAACTGAGCAAAGGGCGACGGCAAGTTGCGCAAGCGCAAACTCACAGTTGTGCTCGCAGGCCATTCCTGCGACGGCTCCGGTTCGACCACTTGCGCCGCTGCATTAACCGCCACCGCGCGGGGCGCGCGCAGCAATGGTGCCCCTTCAACGCGCACACGTAGCGCTTTTGAAGCAAGCATCCACTTGGGTTCGTGGTCCAGCAGCAAACGCGCAGCGCGCGGCGCGACATCTGTTGCCAGCACAATCGTTCGTCGCAGCGTGCCGCTGTCGGTTTGGATTTCGATGGACACGTCCGCTGCCAAACCGGCGGCGAACAACAATTCCAATTCTGGGGCGCCGCGCGGCGCAAAGCCGTGTTCGAAGGCAAACCATCCAGCGGCGTCGGCGTTGGAACATGTCCCGTCCGCACTGCCAGCGGCGAGATGCCGCTCGCTCAGCACGGCGCCGTCGGAGCCAAACTCCAAAAGCGTCACGCCGGTGGCGGTGCTCGCGCTGACTAACGCCTCGCAGTCGTAGAGCACGGGCCAGCTATCGAAAGCCAGCACAGGCTGCGGCACCGTGCGGAACGGCGGCTTGTAGGCCAGCGGCAACAAGCTGCCGATGAGCGGAATGGTGTGCGCGCCGTTGGGCACCGAAAGTGCCACCACGGGCTCGCGGCCAGCGCCGCGCAGCAGTGCCGCGTCCACCGCTGCGTGGATGTTTGCGAGACGCTGTGCTGCAATGCCTTGGGCTTGGCGATAGCGCAACAGCGCTTCGGCGCTCAATGCCAGTGCGCACAACAGCGCGAAGAGCACCAGTACAGAACGCCAAGGCCGGCCTAGTGCGCCTGCTGCGCCGCGCCGCGGCAGCAGCGCCGAGGCAGCCGCAGCAAACAGCACTGCAAAGGCCGCCTGCGACATGTACAGCGAGCGCGAGAACACCTCCCCCGCCGCCATCGGTGCTGCAAACAGTGGCGCAGGCCACAGCGCCGCAAGCGCCGCCAACGCCAACCACACTTGGCGGCGCAACAAGAGCAAACCCACCAACGGCACCAATAACAGCACTAGCGCCACCGCGACCTTCGGCAACCCCAACGCCGACGGCACCGCAGCTTCCAGCTCCGGAGGCCACGGGGCAAAGAGCGCGAAAAACACATCGGGCAGTTTTTCCAACAGCGCCGTGATGCTGGCGCTGTTCAATTCCAGCGTGCGCCCTCCGGCGTAGCGGAAAGAAAATGTGCCCATGATCCACGCGCGCAGCAACCATGCGACAAGAACTGGCGCGCCGAACAACGCCGCGCGCGCTAACAATGTCTTCCACTGTCGCCACGGTGTGCCCCGCAGCGCCAACAACAACAACAGCGGCATCACCGCCAACATGGATTCTTTGGCCAGCAGCCCAAGCCCCGCGCACAGACCCGCGCCGAGCAGCCCCGCAACGCCGACTTGCGTGCGCGACGCTGGTGCTTGCGGCATCGCAGCGGGCACGAGCAACAGCGCGGCTTGCAACGCCAACGCCGTGGATAGCAAGTCGCTCGACGCAGCAACCCATGTGATGGCTTCGCCGCCAGCGGGCATCACTGCGAACAGCGCCGCGCCAGCCAAGGCCGCGCCGCGCGTGAACCACCGCCGTAGCAACAGATGCAACAGCATGACGCAAGCGGCGTGCAGTGCTAGCGAGCCCAAGTGGAACACCACCGCATTGCTCGGTGATTGGGCCCACATCAACACGCGCATCCATGCGAGCTGCACCGGACGGAACAAGTACGAGCTATCCAGACTCGGAGCCTGCTCTGCCTCGGTGGCGCCCCCGCTCAGAAGATGCAGCGCGCGCAGGAAGGTGTGGTCGTCGAGTTGAAAGGGCAGTGATGCTGCCCAGCCCCAAGCGACGCCCACCACCGCCAACAACAGCAGTTGGTCGGTGCGCAACGCAAACTTGACGGACGAAGCGGCCTGCATGGGCGCGCATTCTATGCACGCCCACGCACCTCCTCACAGAACCGGCGCTCGAATTACGGCGTGATGGTCACCGAAACAACATTGCTGAGGACCAGTTGGCTAGGCGTGGCTTGAGGCACCACCACCGCTTGGAAATGCACTTGCAACCCAATGAGGTTGGGCACTTGCAGAGGCAGCGATACTTGCCCGCCCGCAGGAATCATGATGTTGGGCAGCACCAGAGTTGTTGGCGCGAACACATCCAGACTCAAACTACCGATGCCCGGGTAGAAAGTGCCCTGCAGCGCAGTGCCTACCAGCGGCACCATGATGTCGTTGGCGAGTCCATTGAAGTGCAGCGTCCAAGTTTGGCCAACAGCACTCGAACCCGAGCTAGTCAGAACAGTGCCTCCCGTGTTGGCCGTGAGTCGCAGGTCGTCGATGTTCCAGCCGCCGTACTGCAAGCCAGCATCCGCGGTGATCTCCCACCGCAACTTCACATTGGCTTGGTTGTCCGCCCAAGTGCCGATGGGAATGGTGTGTTCGACCCAAGTGGTGTCGAGGAAATCTTGAGTGCCGTTGCCCACGGGATTCTCCCAAACAATGGTCCAAGTGGCCCCGCCGTTGTTGCTCACCTTGATGCGCGCGTGGTCGTACACAGCGTCTTCCACTGTGAGCCAGCGACGGTAGACAAGATTCACTCCCGTGCGACCTGAGCAGTTGTAGGTTGGTGAGGTGAGGTTGTTGTTGCAGTTGGCCGCGTAGAGGCCGTTCCAGTTTGCTGCTGGCACCAAGTCGTTGCCCCAAGTGAGCACGCCTTGATAGGCCGAGCCTGGGTCGTAGGCGTGCGCAGGGTTGCCGTGCACATTGTTGTGCCAGTCGTCTTGCGCCGCCACCATCGCGTGCGTCCAGCCGCTCGGCGTTTCAAAACCGTCCGCCACAAAAGCGGAAAGCCGGCTGGTGCGGAACACATGCGTGCCCGTGGGCGCGCCCGCTGGGGAAAACGCTTGGATGCCCGTGCTGTCGATCGCGCGCATGTAGTACTGAACGATGCTGTTGGATGGCTGCACCGGAATCGCGGCGCGCCACAAGCCAGCGCCCAGTGTGGCCATCGGCGCTTGTGTGAACGGAGCCGCACTGCCGTTCCGCCAGAAGAGAGTCATGGAGCTAACAGAAGCGCCTGGCATCGGCGTCGCTGTCGCTTGCACTTCGTAGGGCTGGTATTGGTCCAGCGTGTCGAACAATTGCGTGTGCGCGATGCTGACCAGCGGCAACGGGAACGGCACGCCGTGCTGCGTCGTGAAGCCCTGATAGAACTTCGCCAAATTCGGTGTGCCGTTGGCGACATTGCCATCGTTGTCGTCCAGCAACAGCATGTCCATCAACGCGTCTGGCTCTGACTGCGGGCAGCCAGCGAAATGCTGGAACAGATACTCGTCCATCTGGACTTTGCCCGCTGCGCCAAACGCATTGGAAAACTGCACGCGCGTGTGCCAATAGCAACCACCGATCACGAGGCCGCGTGCATGAATTTCTGTGCCGCAACTGGATGGGTACATGCAGGTGTTGTTCATGTTGCGCACCATGGTGCCAACGCCGGAGAAGCCGTTGCCCACGATCGCCGTGTCTTCGCACGCGCCGCCGATGCAGTCCCCGTAACCTTCACCCAAGTGGCCCGGCACAGATAGCCCTGATGCTGCATAGGTGCGAATAGTGACGCCGTGACCGTACTCATGCTCGACGACGCTGGCAGAAGTGCCCGTGTTGATGCAGGCACCGCCGGCGGCGTAGAAGTTGATCGAGTTTGCGCTGGGGCTGTAGAACGCGTTGCATGTGCCGCTAGTGAGATTGGCGTTCGCTACCACGGGCACATCCATCGAAGTGTTCGTCGGCGCGCGCAGCTTCAAGAAGCGGTGCGCTTTGTTGGCGAAGAACACCATGTCGCGCTCGCCGATGTTCGAGTTGACGTCGGTGAACACGATGTCGAGATTTCCGCTGGCCACCGCTGGGTTGCTGAAACTTGCGATGGTGCCGGTAGACGAAGTGCCCGTTTCCCACGGGCCATCTAAGGCGCAAGTGACAGGCACGGTTGCGGCGCCGCCGTTGAAGCTCCATGCTCCAGCAGCATCGGTGATCACCGCAACGCCGTTCGCGAACACGCGCACGTCTGGGAAAAGCGTGTTGGTCGGCGCTTGACTGGGCAGCAATCCTTCATGCGTCGTGCCTTGCACCGTGCCCGTCAGGTTTGCCAGCGCCAAGATGGCTTCAACATCTCCAAAACCGCCGCTCGGTGTGACACCGGGGCCATCATCATGGCTGCATTCGCGCACATCGTTCCAACACTGCAACACTGCGCCGGTAGTGCTGTCGATGTAGACGACCCAATCTGCGATGGGCAACTTAGTTGATGCGTTGATGCGCCATGCCGTGACTGGCTTCAAGCTGTCGGTGGCATCCATCAAGCGGATCACAGGTTCTGCGCCGTGGACTTCCAATGCTTGCCCCGCTGGCACCCAACTCTCCTCGACGAGGTGGCGTGCAGCAGCGTCGATAGCCTGATGTCGTGGCATGAACGGCAGCGCATCGTGTTCGTGCATGTGCGCGATGGTGCCGCCGAAAAATACCAACCGTCCGCTCTTGTCGAAGCGCAGTTTGAGTGTGGCGCCATCGACGCGCAGTCCGGCGATGCGTTGCTCGAAGTGAGCGAACCAAATGCGGCCGGCATCTTGCACAGACTTCAGTTCCAGTTGGTCCACAGGAATGCGGAACAGTGGCGCAAGGCGCTGGCGCCAATTGAGCGCGGCCGCGCCCACTTCGTCATGCGATGGCAGCGCGCGTGTGGTGGCGATGCCGGGGCCGAAGGCGTACCGCGGCGTGCGTGTCCGCGGGTCCATCACCACGCGCCAACCGTCGTTCGCGTCACGGAACTCACGCCACGCTGCGTCGGCGTTGGCCAGCCGGGCTTGCTCTTCCCAATCGATATAGAAGGGCGCTGTGGATGGGGCCTCCGGACCCACATGGTGCGGGTTGACGGTGCCAAGCTCGCGGTCTTGCGCGCTCACACATAGAGCCAACAGGAAACCGACGAGGACAACGAGGGGGGATGCTTTCAGCCGCATGATTCACTCCAGCGCTGCGTTTGGAGCGGCGCCATGGGGTTGTTGGGTGGGCGCCATTCTATGGTCGGGCACCTATGGAAGTGCTGATCATTTGGGGCAGCTTGGGGGACAAGGCATGATGCGGCCCGTGCGCAACGCTGCATTCTTGGCCTTCCTCCTGTTCGCCGCTGCGTGCAGCAGCTCTTCAGGAGTCCGTTTTGAAGTGCCCGCTACCGCATGGATTTCGCAGCAGGAGCCCTTGGTTTCGCTGGCCGTTTTTCAGGGTGCTGACAAACGCCCTTTGAACGAGCGCGGCCAACGGAAAGTCTTGTCAACAAGCTGGTTAGAAGACGCTGCGTTGCAAGAACCAACGGCTGTCCGAGCCCTCGCGGTGCTGCGCGCAGATTTGGCTCGCAGCGGAGTGACTGCCCAGGTGTTGGCCGACTCGCTGGAAGCGGCTTACAGCCTTGAAGTGACACTGCACCACCTCGCGGCCTCGTGGAGCACCGGGGTGGAATCGTTGGCGTTGTTCCTTCCGGCGTTGCGCACAGAGGCCTTTTGCGAGCTGGGCTTCACCCTGCGCGACCGCCACGGCCGCATTTTCTTCGAAGAAACACGGCGCGCAGTGCTGGTGCGGCATGTGGCGCCGCTGGAGCAGCCCTCGGCAGAGGCCGCGGTTTTGTTGGGCAACGCCGTCCGGCAATGCCTCGACGAGGCACTCCCCCGCTTGATCCCCGCTGTGGACTCCTGGTGGCGCGCCCGGGGCTTGGCCCCGCGCCGCGAAGCCGCTCTCAGCCCTCTTCCAGTGCCGCGTTCCAGTACTGATCGCTGACGAATTTCTCCCAACTGGCGCGGCGGCGGCCCATTTGAACCATCAAACACGGCGACCAAGGGGGCCGCGTCGGTGTGCGCAGCAGGGTCATCCGCGCTTGCGCGGGGGTGCGATTCGCCTTGCACACATTGCACGCGAGGCACGCAAGCACGCAATTCTCCCAAGAGGTGCCCCCACCATGCGAGCGCGGGACTACGTGGTCGATGCTGAGTTCTTGAGTGAGCTGCTGATGCCCGCAGTACTGGCAGCGATACCCATCACGACGATACAAATTTCTGCGGGAAAACGGCACTTGGCGCGGTGGCATGCGAGTGTGCCGCGTGAGCAGAATCACCTCGGGAACGCGCATGGCCAAACGCACCGTGTGCAGCGCTGGTTGTCCTTCCACCAGCGCTAGCTCGGCCCATGAATCGAAGTTGTGGGCTTGCCATGTTTCCGGCTGAATCGCGCGGGCAGCGCCGCGGTAGATCATGGAAACAGCTTCACGAACCGTGGTGGTACTTACTGCCACCCACGAGCGATTCAGGACCAATGTTGGTTCTTCGAGGCAAGCCACGGGGCACACTCCACCGAGATTATAGGGGTTCGGGCCGGTAGGTCGCTTTTGGAACTGCCGTGGTTCGTATAATCCGACCTCGCATGAGGAAACCTGACATGAAGATGCTACTGCTTTCGGCTGTCGTGGCTGTTCTTGCGGCTGGCTGCGCCCAACAGTTGGAAAACCCCCGCACCATCAATCCGGCTCAGCCCGGCGTTGACGATCTACGCTCGCGCGAGTTGCAGCGCGCGCAAATGCTGGATGTTCCGGTGCCTGACGGGTTTGAGTTTGTCGACCGTGGCAACCAGTCGTGGTCGTATACCCAAGGCGGTGTGAAGCTCGCCGAACTTCATTACTGGGGCACCACGTCGGTGGCCGAAGTGGTGGAGTTCTACAAACAGACCATGGGCCAGCGGGCCTATGGCTGGTCCGCCGCGTCCGGTGGCGATTCCGGCAATGCTTTGGCGTTCAAAAAGGAAGGGTGCGCCTGCTCCGTGGATATCCACGAAGGCAACCGCGGCACCGTTATCGACATTCGTGTGACAGGTGCGGCCAGCGGCCGCTGAAATCTAAGGATAGGACATGCAGCAGAATCAAAAAACCAACCCGGCCAAGAATTTAGGCGGGCTTGAAAAACTGGCGGGCGATATGGCCAATCAACCCAAGCGGCTGCTCACAGCCGTTCTTGTTGTTGGTGTTGTTATTACCGGGGCGATTGTGCTGGTGCGCATGAACTCCGATGGCGCTACCAACGACGCGAACCGTATTGGCGAAGCCTTAGTTGCAGCCATGAGCAAGTCCGATGCCACGGAGCGCGCTAATGCTTTCGGTGACTTGCTCGGCGAAGTCAAGGGCACGGTTCAAGAGCCTTATGTGTTGTTGAATGCCGCACGCGCAGAGCGTGAAGCAGGCGACGCGGCTGAGAATGCTGCCGATAAGCTGAAGCACTTCGAGAAGGCGCTGGTTTACACCACCGATTTTTCGAAGCGCTATTCCGAGAATCTGCTGGCGCGTCTCCCGTGGCGTCCCGCGCTGCAACCTGGCACCGCTGCGTTGCCCATTCCCGCCCGTCTTTCTGAGTATTGCAGCACGCAAATCGCATGGCTCAAGCAGCACCCCGCAGGCGCAGCGGAAGCGGTTGATGAAGGGTTTTCAGCAGCCATGAGTTTGGTTGATCCTGACGGCAAGAAGCACGCTCTCGAGTTGCACTTCTTTTCAGCAGAGGCGCCACAGGCAGTGGCCAATTTCGTTGAATTGGTTAATGCTGGATACTTGGCCGGCTCGACCTTCTATGCACAAGAGCGCGAAACCGCTGAGAGCACCGCGGGCCGCGGGGTGTTCTTTGGATCGGCCATGGCAAAGGTGTGCCCTGACAAGCCCGCTCTGTGGGGCGGCTCATTTGAAGACGTTGGTTTCACACTGCCCAAGGAGGCGAATCGGCTGAAAGCCAAGCGCGGTCGCCTGATGATGGAGAAATCCTTCGATAAGGGTGGTTTTGTCGGCATCTCCCCCGTCGGCTTCCTATTGGCCACCGCGGACATGGTGCGTAGCGACGACCGTGTTGTCTTCGCGGAAGTGCAAGGCACTCCCGAAGTGCTGGTCTTGCTTGAGGGCGCCCTTGTGAAAAAGGAAATGCAGGAGCACGTAGACAATTGCGCAGTCTATGTCTTTGAGAAGCCATGGATTATCGAAAGTGTGACCTTGACTGGTGCCGCCAAGAATAAGCCAGAAGTGGCCGCATTGCGTTCGTTCAAACTGCCCACCAAGCCCGAAGACAAGGCCCCCGGCAAGTAATAGCCCAAGCGCGGGGGTCCTCTGCGAACACCGAGCCGAATAATAGGCCGCCGCACTCCATTGGTGCTGCGGCCTATTTGCATTTGTTGCGGCGTGAATGAACGGATGTTCAGATTTTGAGTCGGCCGGATTCGCTCGCTGCGTGCGACTCGCCAGATTCCAGTTGGCGCAGTCTGCGCAACAAGCCATCCAGTTGGCGCCGCGAGCTGTACGCCACCAGCAAGCGCCCCTTGTCCAACTTGCCGCGGATCTGGACGCGGGTGCCTAAGAGCGACTGGATCTCCTCGGCCACCACCTTCAGGTTTGGATCCAGCACGCGTGGGGCTGTCGCGATCCTGCCCGCTGCGAGGGCTTCAACCTGCCGCACCGTCAGTAGCCCGCGAGCGATTTTGGCCGCCGCATCCTCCTGCTGACGCCGGTCCTTGATGGCCAGCAGCGCCCTGGCAGCGCCCATTTGGATGTGGCCCTGCGAGACAAGTTTCTTGATCGATGGCGGTAAGTCCAAGAGGCGCAAATGGTTAGCAACGGCGGCGCGGCTCATGCCCAGGCGCTTCCCCGCGTCCTCCTGGGATACACCGGTGGCTTTCATCAGGCGTTGAAGCCCGTCGGCAATCTCAAGCGGGCCAAGGTCCTGGCGCAGGATGTTCTCCACCAGCGCCCATTCGATCATCTTGCGGTCATCCGCCTCCACCACCACAGCATCGATGGTCTTCCAGCCAAGCTCCACTGCCGCGCGCCAACGCCGTTCACCGGCGATCACTTGGTAGCCCCCAGCATTGGGACGCACCAGAATGGGCTGCATCAGGCCCTGAGTCTGCAGCGAATCAACGAGGGCGTTGAGTTCCTCTACTGGGAACTCCTTGCGCGGCTGCCAAGGGTTCGCGCGCAATTTGTCCAGCGCAACTGCGGTAATGAGATGGCCTGAGGCCGCGACCACCGCTGGAGAGAGCTGGTTTTCGAAGGCCGCAGGGATCAGTTGATCCAAGCCCCGCCCAAGTCGGTTCTGTTTGTCATTCATTGGTGAACAGCTCCTGATGTAATTCGAGAAGGGCGCGCGAGGTGCGGCCCAGCGGATTCGACAGCACGGGGAGTGGCTCCTCCGTGCTAGCGGCCATTAATGCGTAGGGGAGCAACTGGGGCAGGCCCTTTCCAACCCGATGGAGAATGGTGCGTTCAAAGTCCTCGTGGGAAGCGCAGCTCAGCACCCAGGCGACCCGGGCATCCGCGCTGGCGACATGTTCCACGTGGAACAGCCCTTCGAGGTCGGCGCTGGTGCCACAAACAACCAGCCCCGTGTGACGCGAGGTCGGGAGGTCTGTTGCAACGAGCACCTCGATAAGCACTCCTGATTTCGGGTTGAGGCTGTTCCACGTGAGGCCCTCAGGGAGTAGGGTCGGCGCCGCGGGAGGTGTGTTACTCGCCTCCTGCGAAAACACCACGGAAGTTTGGCGTCCCGCGAGGGCCGCAAGAATGGCGAGATTTCCCGCCAAAAACGAGCTTAATATAGGGGAGCGCCCTGTGACTCCGATCAAAAGCACCTGTTCTCCTTGTTCCACGTGGAACACGCGGCAGGCTACACATGACGTTTGAGCCCTGCAAGCGTAAGAACCTCGCCCTCGCTAGGAGTGCGTTCTTGGCCCTAACCCGCAGCCCCTCCGTGTGGGCCCTGCTTGCTGGCGCTTGCGGGCTCAGCCTACTCCTGGTGCTCCTTCCGTTACCCATGGTGGATCCAGCCGCATCCGCGGTCGATGGCTGTGCGTCTATCGCATTCCTGTTGACCCTGCTGGTCTGCACTGCGGCCCTGCGCGTTAATCCAGCCAGCGATTGGGGCCTGTATCCAACAGCCGCTGGCACCAATATTTGCGTGACTTGGTTGGGTGGTTGGGTAGCAATATCCGCACTTCTCGGCGCGTTGTGCGTGACACAACTAATTACCACAACTATATTTGTGACGCAGCGTGTTGACTTATTGACTGAGGAGACGGTGGCGAGCGCCGCCGATTTCGGGTCGGTGTACACCAACTGTTTGCTTCTTGCGTTGGTGCTACATGCTTGGGGTACGGGCCTATCGCTATGGCTCGGGCCACTGCTAAGCACGGTGGGGCTGCTCTTGGTGGCGACCAGCGCCTCCTTGGTGCCGACGTACGCTGCGCAATTCCCACCCTTGTTGCTGCTTCCGGACCTTGGGGCCTTGTCACCAGTAGGAAATGCACTCCGTGGCTTTCCCAGCCCCGCTCTGGCGGCCTACGCCGTCGCGCACGCTGTTGTCCCCTTAGCCCTAGCAGCGACGCTGCAACACATCGGCGCTGCCCGCGGGTGGCGCGCCCGCGCCTGAGTTAGGCGGTGTCCAGAGGCACAACTTCAGCGCGCGAATTACGGCCGTCGATTTCAAGTAGCCCAACACTACGACGCACGGCTCCGCTCAGAGGCCCAGCGGCGCCGGCGGAAAACAACAGACGCCCGTCAACTCGCGAATTGAAGCTGCTGGCGCAATTCCCAAAAATTACCACTTGGGGGTCGTGGAGCTCGAGATCCTTCTTCACTGCACGCGAAATATCCAGCGGCTCGCCAATATCGTGAGCCACATAGACCCCCACGTCAAACCACTTCCGAAATAGCATTTTCTCGAATGGAAATATGCTGCTGTTATCGCTGGCGCCAATAACGCCTGCCACCGGCGCGAGGTGCGAAAGAATATCCAGAATGGCAGGGTCGCCGATGCGCCCGCAATGCAGAATGTAATCAACGCCACCGAAGATGTCCTGCACGCGCGGGTCCAGTTCGCCGCAAGTATCGCTAATGACGCCGATCCACATGCTTACATCTCCAGGCCAACAAAAGCCTTGTATTCTACAATTTCCACTCTTGCAACAGCAGCGGTGGTCCCGCCGAGAGCGCACGAGTGTTCCAAGGAGCGTGCGGCACTATAGCCCCGCGGCTGCCTCCGCACAGAATGGCGTCTGCGCTGCACGGGGCGCCTGTGTCCCAGCTGCGATGCCAGGTGGGTGGTCGGGCGTTGCCGCAATGCGCCGCGTTCCATAGCATCGCGCCCGCATGGCCTCACCATCCGCGCCCACTGCTCTTGCTTGCACGACCACTTGGTGGCTCGGCGGCCTGTCAGCCTTGCTGCTTGTGCTGTTGGCCGATGGTGTGCTCACAGGCGTGGTCAATAGCGCGCATTTCGTGCATTTTTTGCTGTGCTTGCCGGGGTTTTTCCTATTTGGGCACCATCGGCCATTGCGCTGGCGCCGCAAGTCCAGTTGGTTGGCTGGGATACTCGCCGCCGGTGCTCTGACCTTTGGGTTAGATGAACTCCAAGCCCAGTGGAGCGGTTCGCGCGGATTTGACGGTCAGTTTTGGATTCCCATAGTTGCTTTCGCAGTGGTTCCCCTCTGCTTTCAGGCGCTGCGCCTGATCAGGCGCCAAAAAGCTGTGCTCATCGCACCGACACCTGTCGTAGAGCAGGCCCGGCGCGCCGCCAGCGCCACGCTTTGGCCGCGCATCGAGTTTGTGAACGGTGCCTCCGTGCCGAGCGCGTGGACGGATGTCGGCGTGGTGCGCTGCGAGGGGAGCCAGTTCATTAATCCGCGAGGAATGGTCCAAGGACCGAGTTGGCGATTACCTCTGCACCCAGAGGGCCCCCACGAAGGGATGGGGCGGGCGGTCAAACGGCTCATTGACCTGATTCTGGTGCTCTTGGCCGCGCCACTGGCGCTGCCGCTGTGCTTAGTCATCGCCGCTTGGATGCGCTGCACCGGCCGTGGTCCGAGCTTCTACTGGCAAACCCGTATCACAGCTGGCGATAAAGTGTTCACTATTCACAAGTTAAGAACAATGGTGCTGGATGCTGAACCCGGCGGAACTCCGGTCTGGCCCGAAGAAGCAGACCCGCGGATCACGCCATTGGGAGTATTCCTGCGGCGTTACTGGCTGGACGAACTACCTCAGCTTTGGGATGTCCTAGTCGGGGATATGTCGTTGGTGGGGCCGCGCCCTGAAAGACCCGCGTTTGTTCAAGCCTTTTCCAAGCAATGGCCGAACTACCCTTTGCGCCACCAGGTGAAGGGTGGAATGACTGGGTTAGCTCAAGTTTGCGGCTTGGTGGGGAACACCCCTATCTCGAGACGGCTGCGGCATGATCTTGCTTATGTGCGCCTTTGGTCGCCGTGTTTGGATCTGTGGATCCTGATCACGACGCTCTGGAAAGCCGCGCGTCGGCCCCGGCAGACACTTGCGCCCTGAGGCGCGGAGAGTTTATGCCATGCCGGATGCAACGCTCAATCTGTACCTGAGAGATATCAACTCGGTAGACCTTCTGAATGCGGAGGGCGAAATCCGCCTCGCGCGATTGGTGCAGGCCGGCGACTATGAGGCGCGAGAGGCTCTCATTCGCGCCAACTTGCGCTTGGTGGTCAGCATTGCCAAGCGATACGTGAACCTCGGGCTCAGCTTCATGGACCTTATTGAAGAAGGGAACATGGGGCTCATTAAGGGCGTGGAAAAATTCGATCCCAACGCGGGCTGCCGCTTTTCCACCTACGCCACTTGGTGGATTAAGCAATCCATCCGCAGAGCTTTGACCAACACGGTTAAGACCGTGCGCATCCCGTCCTACATGTTGGAGCTGATTGGGCGCATGCGGGTAGCACAGCGCGAGCTCACGGTGTTGTTTGGCCGTGCACCCACCCATGAAGAGCTGGCTGAGGTGTTGGAAGTCCCTCTCCAAAACATCAGTGGCATCGAACGCGCGATGGAAGCGGCCCAGTGCATGACACAGCCAATTCCCATCGATCAAGACGGGGGGGGAGCAGATCTGGTCCGCGACGAACAAACCCCGAGCCCACCAGACGCGCTCTTGGCCCAAACACAAGCTCAAGAGCTCGATGTTTTGCTCGCGGACTTGCAACCGCGCGACGCCACCATTTTGCGTTTGCGGTATGGGTTGGATGGGCAGCCACCCAAGACACTCAAGGAAATCGGCGAAGTAGTGGGCCTCACGCGTGAGCGCGTTCGCCAGATCGAGCTCAGCGCCCTAGAGCGCCTTCGCAGCATTGTCGACCGCGTCTAGTTTTCCACACGCACTTCAAGTTTCCTGCTCACCACAGGGACGCGACGCGTGTCTACGTCAGCATCTCGTGCTGCTTCATTGTCACTTGCTAGCGGAGCACACGCCAACCGAGCTCTAAGTCGGAGAGGGTTGTTCCCAGCGCCCACCAACGACGCTAGTCGGAGTCGTTATTCCTTCCTCGTTGCGACACTTGGGGCACCACCGTACTCCGCATCTCCGCCGCGATGTTGTTTAAGGTTCAAGCTCTCGCAATCCCTTGGCGCGCAACAACCTACCCTTGAAAATAGAGGGTTGTTAGAAAAGTGAACAACAGTATGAAGATGAAGATGAAATATATATAAAACAACCTAATAGAGCACTGCTGCAGACGCTCTCTTGCTATACAAAGACACCTCTATGCTTCCCGCTCTGTACATTCATGTTCCTTACTGTGAGAAAAAGTGTTCCTACTGTGCTTTCAACTCCGCCGCCGGCAGGTCAGTAGAGGAGCAAGAGAAATATGTTCAAGCTGTTCTTCTTGAATTAGACCACGCCGTAACAAAACATGGGAACGCCGTCTCCACAATTTACATAGGTGGTGGAACTCCCAGCGCGCTTCCCGGCAATCTGTTTCATTCGCTCCTTACAGGGGTTCAACAACGTTTAGACCTACGACAACTTAAAGAGTGGACGGTTGAGATTAATCCAGGAACACTCACACAAGAGCATCTTGCGACACTTCAATCCAGTAAAGTTGATCGAGTGAGTATGGGCGTTCAATCGTTGGATCCTCAACGGTTGGAACAACTTGGACGCGTGCACTCCGTTGAACAAGTGCACCAAAGTGTTCAACAACTTCGCGCCTCTGGCATTCAGCGCATCAACCTTGATCTCATCTACGCGCAACCCGAGCAATCATTAGAGGCTTGGGAGCAAGATGTGGACAAGCTCCTACAGCTCCAACCGCAACATATTTCCGCCTACGCATTGCAATACGAGGAAGGAACACCTCTTACGCGCGAACTCGAAGCTGGCCGTCTGAAAGAAAGCCCTGAGGAGCTCACTCGCTCCATGTTTGAGAGTTTGGAAGCAAAACTTGCAGCCGCGGGGTATGGGCTTTATGAGATTTCAAAC
>CAMDTN010000043.1 GCA_945907755.1 Singulisphaera sp. GP187
CGGGCCACCTATTGGACATCGTGGTTGCGGGCCTCAGCAATCGTGCCGGTGTTGCTGTGAGCGAATTGGCGGAAGACCTCGCCGCTGCAGGTGTGCACGAAGCGATCCTCTTGGATAACGGCGGGGATGTGGGCCTGTTCGATGCGCAGACGCTCAACTGGCGCGTGCAGCCCGCGGAGCCCGACCGCGCGCAATGCTGGCCCCTCACAGCCGCGCTGATCCACCACGCCCCGTGCTGACGCGCAGGCTCTACGATGGCGTGCATGCGCTATCGCCGACTGGGCATCACTGGCTTAGAAGTTTCAGAGCTGTCTTATGGTTCGTGGGTCACCTTTGGCACGCAAATGAACCAAGCGCGTTGCACGCAAATGGTGCAGCACGCATTCAGCAGCGGCGTCAACTTCTTTGATTGCGCAGAAGTGTATGCCGACGGAGAAGCCGAGCGATTGTTAGGGGACGCGCTGCGCGATTTGCCACGTAGTGACTATGTGCTGAGCACCAAAATATTTTGGGGCGGCACCGGGCCCAACAAGGAAGGCTTGAACCGCAAGCGCTTGGTGGAAGGCACGCAGGCATCGTTGCAGCGCCTTGGCCTTGCGCATGTGGACTTGCTCTATTGCCACAGACCCGACCCGCACACTGCCATCAGCGAAGTGGTGCGCAGCATGAGCCTGTTGGTGCAATCCGGCGCCACGCACTGGTGGGGCACTTCGGAGTGGAACGCCGCGCAACTGCGCGAGGCCTTTGATTGCGCAGAAAAACATCACTTGGTGCCGCCGTCGATGGAGCAGCCGCAATACAACTTGTTGGCGCGTGAAGGCGTGGAATGCGAGCTTGCGCCGCTGCTCGCGCAAATGGGCTTGGGCCTGACCACTTGGAGTCCGCTCGCGTCTGGAGTGCTCACGGGGAAGTACGCGCAGGGCTTTCCAGTGGGTTCGCGATTAGAGAGCGAAGCCTGGCTGCGCAAGCGCTGCACACCCGCAGTGCTGCAACGCGTAGAGCGCCTGAGCGCACTGGCGGCGCAGGCCGACATGAGTGCAGCGCAAGCGGCCATCGCGTGGTGTTTGCGCCGGAGCGAGGTCAGCAGCGTCATTTTGGGAGCCACCAGCACCGCTCAACTCGACCACAACCTTGCTGCTGCCGCGTTGGGCGCCGCTTGCGACGCCGCATTCTGGCAACGCGTGGATGCACTCTTTACCGATCTGCCGACGATGCCAGCAGATGGTTAGACTGCGCGCCATGGGAGCGCAACGATGAAATGCCGCGTGTGCAAGAAGGCCGAATCCACTCTGCCCGAGGGCAGTAAGGAACCGCGGTTCTGTTCGCGTTGTTGGACCACGCGCCTGCGGCAACTGTTTCAAGAAGAGGACCGCTTCCGCATCCAACGGGTGATGCGCACCTCGGACGCGGAGAAGTACCACATCTTTCATGACGACTTCGAAGGCGGCGCCACAGCGGTGGGCTTGGCCTTCGCCTTGCTGGACCGCGTGCACGATCAGCTGGAAGTGTCTGCCTTTCTCAGCAACCGATTCGAGTGGCACCAGAGTGTGCCCTTCATCTATGAAGAGGGAGTCGAGTGCGAAGTCGAGGTTTTGGATGTGTTCCTCGGGATCATCGAGAACGACCTCGTGGCCGGCTGGCGCCCTTGTCGCTGGTCTGCGGAAATCACGCTGTGCACCGATGAAATCTTCTGGATCGACAACAGCGAACGCGAGGGCGAAGAGGCCGCTGGCGACGACGCTACCGCTTGACCCTCGGTGCCTGCGGAGTAGACTCGCTCGTCCCGACGAAAGTTGCTGAAGTGTGTTCGCGGGACAGCTTAGGGGTGTAGCTCAATTGGCAGAGCAGCCGATTCCAAATCGGCAGGTTGCGGGTTCGATTCCCTCCGCCCCTGTTCGCGCGCCGCGCGCCGCGTCGCGGCTACAGCTCGACTTGCAGGCCCATTTCCACAACACGGCCAGGTGGGATGCCGAAGAACGAAGTGGCGTTCAACGCATTGCGCGTGAGGAAGAAGAACAGGCGTTTGCGCCACGAGGCCATTCCGCCCTTGCGGCCGATGATCACCGTTTCGCGCCCGAGGTAGTAGCTGGTGGTGGCTGGCTCCGTTACCAAACCCGCTTGCGCGAGCCCCGCAACCAATTGCGGCACTCGCGGCATTTCCATGAAACCGCTTTGAGCCACGACGCGCCAGAAACCGTTGCCATAAGACTTCACGACGCAGCGCTCGCTCTCGGTGACATAAGGCACTTCAACGAAATCCACCGAAAGCACAACGACTTGTTGGTGCAGCACTTGGTTGTGCTTGAAGTGATGCAACAGCGACACCGGCACGCCGGTCTTGGCCGAGCACATGAACACTGCGGTGCCGCGCACGCGGTGTGGTTTCACGCGCGCGGTGTCGGCCACGAAGTCATCCATGCTGGGCATGCGCGACTGGCCCATGTTTTCCACCAGCATGCGCCGCCCGTGCTTCCAAGTGGTCATCACCACCACAAGCACCATGGCCAACGCCACCGGGAACCAACCACCTTCCATGAACTTCAGTGCCGATGCCGCGCAGAAGCCGAGGTCGAAAATGAGGAAGACGCCCACCAACATGCTGACGAGCACTGCGTTCCAGCGCCACAGCAGCACCGCCATGATGCCGAACAAAATCGACGAGATCGCCATGCCGCCGGTGACCGCGAGGCCGTAAGCGCCCGCCATGGAACTGGATGTCTTGAAAGTCATCACCACGGCAATGCACATCAGCATCAGTGCCCAGTTGATGGCGGGAATGTAAATCTGGCCTTCCGTTGCGCTGTCGGTGTGCACCACGCGCATGCGCGGCATGAACCCGAGTTGCATGGCTTGGTTGGTCAGCGAAAACGCGCCACTGATCAAAGCCTGCGACGCGATGATGGTGGCCATAGTGGCCAGCACCGTCATAGGCAGCACTAGGAGATCGGGCACTAATCGGTAGAAGGGGTGCGCGACGGCGGTCGGGTCGCTCAAGATCAGCGCCCCTTGGCCGAAATAGTTCATCAACAGCGCGGGTAGCGCGATGACAAACCACGCGCGGCGGATTGGTGGCAAGCCGAAGTGGCCCATGTCGGCGTACAGGGCTTCGCCTCCGGTGATGCACAAGACCACCGCGCCCAGCGCGACGAAGGCGTGGAATCCGTTGCTGTAGAAAAACTCGAACGCATACAGCGGGTTGATCGCAGCGAGGACCTCGGGGGAGCGCAGCACGGCGGTGAGCCCGAAAGTGGCCAGCGCGGCGAACCACACCAGCATGACCGGCCCGAACACACGCCCCATTTTTCCAGTGCCGCCGCGTTGCACAGCGAACAGTGCGAACAGGACGATCAATGTCAGTGGCAACACAAAGGGCTTGAGGCTGGAGTCCACCAACTCCAATCCTTCGATGGCGGAGAGCACCGAAATGCTGGGCGTGATGACACCGTCGCCATACAGCAGCGCGGCGCCGCCGATGGCCAACAGCACGAGGCTGCCGCGCACCCAGCGGCGCATGTTGAGGCCGGCCACCTTGCCGAGCAGCGCGAAAATCCCGCCTTCGCCGCGGTTGTCGGCGCGCATGATGAAGCACACGTACTTCACCGAGATCGTCACGATGAGCGCCCAGAATACGAGCGACAACACGCCGAGGACGTTGGGTGCTGTGGCTGGCAGCGCGTGCGCACCTGCAGGGTCGAAGCATTCCTTCAACGCATAAATGGGGCTGGTGCCGATGTCGCCCAAGACGACGCCGAGCGCGGCGATGCTGACAACCCAGAGGCGGCGGTTGTGCGCATGGGGTTGCTGTGTGGACGGGCGTCCGGAGTGACGCGTGGCGGCTTGCTCTGGTGCGGGCGTGGGCGGGCTTGCGGGCGCATGTTCGTCGGAGGGTTCCGCAGGTGCAGCGCTGTCCGCCATGGGCAGGATGATATCGGCAGATGATTGGGCACAAATACCCCCCGGGGGCCCGATGGGGTTGTGCAATGGCGCTTGAGCTGCTGGTGCAGGCCCCGCAGAATCACGCCCATGGCACTGTTCGACTTGTTGCGCATGCGGGCAGACGCCACGCCGCTTGCTTGCGCATGCCCCGCACGCGATTACGCCGCGCTGCGCCAGCGGGTGGAACGCTTGGCTTCCGCTTGGCGCGCCCTTGGTTTGCGGCCTGGCGAGCGCGTGGCCTTTGCCGACGGCAACACGCCGCGCTATCTCGAAGCGTATTTCGCGGCTGCCGCTGGTGGCTTCATCTTTGTCCCATTGAACACGCGCTTGGGTGTGGCGGAACTGCGCCGCATCCTCGTAGACGCACAACCCGCGCTGATCTGTGCCGAATCAAGTTTCATGCCGCTGTGCCGCGAGGCTCTGGCTACAAACATGCCGCGCCTTGTGGAACTCGGTGGCGCCGCGTGCGCTCACGAAGCGCTGATCGCGCAGGCGCCTCCCTTCGCAGGCGCGCATCCCGTGTGCGCTGAAGACCCCGCGCACATTTATTACACCAGCGGCACCACCGGCGCAGCGAAGGGCGTGGTGCTGACCCATGCGAATGTCGCAACTCATGCGCGCGCGGCGGCAGCAGAGTTGTCATTGAGCGCTGCAGACACTTGGGGACACATTGCGCCCATGTTCCACCTCGCCGATGCGTGGGCTGTGTTTGCCATCACCCTGGTGGGCGGGCGCCATGTCTTCTTACCGCGCTTCGAACCCGCTGCAGCACTGCACTTATTCGTGCACGAGGGCATCACCATCACCAATTTGGTGCCCACGATGCTGAATAGCCTCGTGCAACAATCCGGTGTGCAAGAGCTGCGTTTCCCGGCGCTGCGGCGCATCCTTTCGGGCGGCGCGCCCATCGCACCGGCCTTGGTGCGGCGCATCATGGACACATTCCGCTGTGAATACATCAACACCTACGGCATGACCGAAACCAGCCCCTAC
Organism: Singulisphaera sp. GP187; assembly: GCA_945907755.1. GTDB lineage: Bacteria > Planctomycetota > SXUL01. The sequence continues at coordinate 4,930 of CAMDTN010000043.1, forward strand.
CTGACGCTGTCATTGCCACAGACAGCGTTCAGTGTCGCGGAAGATTTCAGCCGCCGCGCCATGACGGGGCGTGCCTTCCAAGGAATAGAACTGCGCGTTGTGCGCGACGACGGCACAGCGGTGGAACGCGATGGCGTCGCAGTGGGCGAGATCCAAGTGCGTGGCGCAACAGTGACTCCCGGTTATTGGCGCAACGCCGCTGCCACGGCGGCGGCCTTCACTGCCGATGGGTTTTTGCGCACTGGCGACCTCGCGGTGCAAGACAGCCTCGGCTGGGTGAACATCGTCGATCGCAAGAAGGATGTGATCATCACCGGCGGCGAGAAGGTTTACACCACGGAAGTGGAAGCCGCGTTGGCCACTCACGCGGACATCGTTGAATGCGCAGTATTTTCGCGGCCATCGGAGTGCTGGGGCGAAGAAGTGACTGCCGCAGTTGTGTTGCGCACGGGTTGCGTCACAGATGCCGACGCCATCATCGCTCACTGCACGGCATTGCTGTCGGCGTGGAAGGTGCCCAAACAAATTGTCTTCCTCGCTGCGCTGCCGCGCACCGGCAGCGGCAAGATCAGCAAGCAATCACTGCGTGCGATTCAGCCCTCGTAGCGCGGCAAGCGATCGGTGGCGGCGGCGAGGGTGATGCCAGCGCGGTCTTTGGCGCTCAAGCTGGGGTCGCTGATGGGCCACGGAATGCCGATGGCCGGATCGTTCCACAAGATGCTCAGTTCGCTCTGCGGGTGGTAGAGATTGGTGCACTTGTATTCGACTTCGGCGGTTGCGGAAACGACGCAGAAGCCGTGCGCGAACAGCGGCGGCACATAAAGCTGGTGGCAGTTGTCGGCAGAAAGAAGCACCGCGGCGTAGCGCCCAAAAGTGGGCGAGCCTCGGCGAATATCCACGGCCACATCGAAGATCTCGCCGCTGATGACGCGGATCAGTTTGCCTTGCGAGTTTTCCAGTTGCACATGCAGCCCGCGCAGCGTGCCTTCTGCCGACTTGCTGTGGTTGTCTTGCACGAAGGGCAGTGCGATGCCGGCGGCGGCGTAACGTGCTTGCTGCCAAGTTTCGACAAAAAAGCCGCGCTCGTCGCGCCAGACTTTGGGTTCGATCAGCAGCACGCCGGGCAATTCGGTGGGCAGGACTTTCATGGGCCGACATTCTACTAACGCGCCACGCGGCTAAGCTGCTTGCCATGCGACCGCTCATTGGCATCACTTGCGACTACTTGAAACCGCGATTCCGAATCAATCGGGCCTATGTGGATTGTGTGCTGGAGGCCGGCGGGCTGCCGGTGCTGTTGCCCCATTCGGGCCGGGACATGAAGGAAGTGGTGGAGCGCTTGGACGGCGTCTTGATCACGGGCGGCGCTGACATGGACACGCGGCCCCTCGGCGTGCCTTTGCACGAGAAAGCGATCACGATAGACCCGCGCCGTCAAAGCGGCGAGTTCGCGTTGCTGAAGGCGTTGGAGCAGCGGCCAGACTTGCCGGTGCTCGGCATTTGCTTAGGCATGCAACTGATGGGTGTGCACGCGGGCGCAGTGTTGCTGCAACATTTGCTCGACACGGTGCCGGGCGCGGAATGCCACGAATCCGACCGCCAACACAGCGTGCGTTCGGAGTTCGGGACCGGTGGTGTGATTAGTGCGCATCACCAAGGCTTGGCTGATGCGGGTTCGATGCGCGTCACAGGCCACGCGCCGGACGGCGTCATCGAAGCCATTGCCGACCCAGTGCGACGCTTCTATGTCGGAGTGCAGTGGCACCCGGAACGCACCGCAGACCCAGCTCTCGGTATCGGAGTGATTCGCGCGCTCATCGTCGCAGCGGAGAAGGAGTGAGCATGTTGCAGATCTCTCGGTCCACCAAACACCTTCGCTGTGCTTTGCTGATGGCAGTGCTTTGCGCCGTTGCAGCGTGCAGCCATCATGCCGCCCCCGCGGTGGTCGCTCCGCCCGAGACATCGGTGCGTCCCGGCATCAACAAGGCCTATGCGGACGACCCCAATGTGGATTCGTGGCGCGGGCGTTTTGAAATTGAGAGCCGCGAGATCTGGAGCGAGCGCGCGAAAATTGTGGCGGCGTTGGGCCCGCTCGACGGCATCACGCTGGCCGATGTGGGCGCGGGCACAGGGTTCCTTGCGCGCCTTTTCACCGCGAAAGTGGGCACCAAGGGCCGCGTGTTCGCAGTGGACATTCTGCCGGCGTTCTTAGAACACATGCGCACAGAAGCCGCGCGCGAAGGCCTCACCAACATGCAGGTGCTGGAAGGCGGCGAGCGCACTTGCAACCTCGCTGTTGGTAGCTGCGATGTGGTCTTCAGCAGCGACACCTACCACCACTTTGAATACCCGCGTTCGATGAACGCTTCGATCTTTGCGGCACTGAAACCCGGTGGCACTTATGCGGTGATTGATTTCGTGCGCATCGAGGGCACGAGTCGCAAGTGGATCTTGGACCATGTGCGCGCCGGCGAAGAAGTGGTGCGGGCTGAAATTGAAGCCGCCGGTTTCGAATTCGTGCGCGCCGAGCGCTTCTTGCAAGAGAACTACTTGCTGCTCTTCCGCAAACCCGCGCGCTGAGCGCCTGGGCGCGCACAGGATCACCGAGCGGAAGGGTCCTGCTTCGCTGAGGGTGAGCCCGCTCATTTCCGTGCGTCGGCCCATTATGTTCTTGCGAACCGAGCTGCGCCGGATGTAGGCTGCACGGCAATCCGGCGGCGTCGCCTCGGCTCGCGAAACGAGCGGCAAGGTCGGAGTCCTCGAACAGAATCCAGTACGGTCCTAGGTTTGTCACTGGCCTCTTTCTCGGTGGAGTTGAACCCATGTTGCACAGCACGCTGTCATCCAAGCCTTCGTTCGCACGCGTCAGTGTGGCCTGTATGGGCTTTGCATTCTTATTGTGCTTTGCACCGATAGCTGTGTGCCAGAACGGAGTGGTGGCGTGGGGAGACAACGGCTATGGCCAGACCACTGTGCCTGGGCTGCCCGTCGGGCTGAGCTACACGCAGGTGGCCGCGGGCGGATTCCACACCATGGCGTTACGGAGTGACGGGTCTGCAGTGGCGTGGGGGCAGAGCGCCTACGGTCAGACAACGGTGCCCGTGCTGCCTGCTGGGCTGAGCTACACGCAGGTGGCGGCCGGGTACCAACACAACGCTGCGGTGCGGAGTGACGGGTCTGCAGTGGCGTGGGGAAACAACAACAACGGCCAAACGACGCTGTCAGCCTTGCCCGTTGGACTGAGCTACACGCAGATGGCTGCGGGGTATCAGCACACCGTGGCGCTGCGGAGTAATGGATCCGTTTTGGCATGGGGCTACAACAGCTACGGCCAGACCACGGTGCCTGCAGGGCTGAGCTGCACGCAGGTGGCAGCGGGTGGATATCACAGCGTTGCGCTGCTGAGTGGCGGATCCGCAGTGGCATGGGGGTACAACGGCTCCGGTCAGATCACAGTGCCGGCGCTGCCTGCCGGGCTGAGCTACACGCAGTTGGCAGCGGGCTGGACACATACCGTGGCGCTGCGTAGCGACGGATCCGCACTGGCGTGGGGAGACAATCTCTATGGCCAGACCACTGTGCCCGTGCTGCCCGCGGGGCTGAGCTACACGCAGGTGTCGGCGGGGCAGTACCACAGCGTGGCGCTGCGGAGTGACGGAACAGTCGTGGCGTGGGGGCAAAACAACTTGGGCCAGATCGTGGTGCCCGGGCTGCCCGCGGGGCAGAGCTACACGCAGGTGTCGGAGGGGCAGCAGCACACCGTGGCGCTGCTCGCTCTACCGAATGCCTTCATGGTGGCCACTGTTGGAGCGTCGCCTGTGGGCGTGCCGATCACCTATGCGCTCAGCACCCAGAATCCGCCCGCGCCATTTACCTCCTTGATGTGTCCTTTGCTGGCAGCGCTCCGGGAATTGCATTGCCCGGCTCAGGCGTTATTCCGCTTAATCCGCCATTCCTGTTCATCGAATACGGAGCAGCATTTCCGTTTCTCTTCTCCGGCTTCTTCAGCACCCTCGACGCCAGCGGCATGGCCACGGCTTCATTCAACGCGCCCAATGTTGCCGTGCTCGTCGGGCTCACTCTCTCAGCGGCAAGCGTTACGGCTAATCCACTGGCCCCCTTCGGCATCGGCCGCATCAGCAATGGCGTGAGCACGCTCTTCACGCTGTAACCCAACAAGGATCACCAACGGTAGATGATGCCGTTGTTGGGCGCACTCAGCCATTTCTGTTCGAACACCAGCACCGGTGTTGCGCCAGCGGAGTTTTCGGGGCGGCGCGCGAGGATGAATTGCGTGATGGTCTCGCCGGGCAGCACGCCAGTTTCCACAAGCGGTGTGCGGATGCGTGCTTCGGTTTCAACGAAGCTGCCATCGGAGCGCACATAGCGCACTTCCAATGTGGGCGCGAAGGGAGCATGCCCGCCGGGCCACGCGCTGCTGCCGTTGTTGGTGAGGTTCATCGGTACGGCAAAAACCTGTGTGGGCACTAATGGCGGCAAAGGGCCCAAGGGCGCAGCGGATGCTGCAAGCACAGCCATGGGGCGCGAAGGCGGCGTGAAGGTATTCGGCAAGCGCGCGAACACGGTGCGCAACCAATGTTCCGGTGCGCTTGTCGCCTCGCGCTGCGCCAGCGCAGTAGCGCCGGGAATGTCCCCAGCCATGGCCATGGCCACACATTGACGCAGGCGTGCTCGCGAGCGCTGCATGAGGCCGCCGTCGCATGATTCCGCATATTTCTGCGTAGCGAGCGCGTAATTCTGATTATTGAAAGCCACATCGGCCTCCACTTCGATGGCGCTGCGACGCATTTCATCCAGCGCGCCCTCAGGGCCGAAGCGCGTTTCCAGCAGCGCCAAAGCGGCGGCGCGCACTTCGGGTGCGACGTGCTGCGCAAGGAATGCGACCAAGTGCGTTGCCTCTGCACTGGATTCCGTTGCCAGAACTTTCAGCGCGCGCAGCGCCACCGGCGCAGGTAAGAACTCTACAGCGCGCAAGCGTTCGCCGAACACGGCAACTTTGTCTTGCACCACGGTGACTACCGCGAGGGAATCCAACGCGGCCGCAACCACATCCCACGCCGAAGCGTTGAACACCATCCACAGCCACGGCAATGCTTCGGTTTCGCCGATGCAAACCAGCGCCACTGCGGTGCCATCGGGCACAGGTGCACTGCCGCTGCGTAATGCTTGCAGCAACAAATCGCGGCCAGAATCGTCGCCAAGAAGTGCCAAGGCCACGGCCACCATGGGGCGCGGCCCGCGCTGCTCGGTCCACAGAGTTTGCAACTCTGCCTTCATGTGCGCGTGAGCCAGCATCATGCTCAAGCGACCAGCAGGAAGTGGCGGCAAGGTTTGGATGCGCTTGGCCAGCCCGCGCAGCAAGTCTTCTATGCCGCGAGCGCCGAGGTGCTTCGTTGCAGCTTCACGCACATCGCCAAACGGGTCGAACAGCACTTGTTCCAATTCGAAACCGGTGCCGGTTTCCAACGCCGCTACAGCCGCGTCCAATTGCGCCCGCCAACGCACGGGCGCCGCGCTGTCGAAGGTGGGGCCCGCCGCGGCGTGATGCGCGTCGATAGCGTGGTCGTAGGCGGCGAGCAGATTGCGCAGCTCTGCGTCGCGCGTTGAATCGGCGCCAATCAAGTTGTGCTGCTCGTGCGGGTCTTGCCGCAAGTCGTAGCGCGCCTCGCTGCCGGTGTCGTCGCGCTGCACGAATTTCTCGTGGCCAAACCACAGAGCGCGGGCAGCCGGCGCCAAACGATCGCCACCGCTCTTGAACAATTCGCTTACGGCCAACCCCCGTGCGCCATCGCGCTGCAACAGCAGCGGCACGATGGAACGGCCTGTGCGCGGCAGCGGGTCGTCGATGTCCATCAACTCCAACAGCGTTGGCATGAGATCTGCCAAACTCACTGGCTCGTCGAAGCGCTGGCCGCTCATGCCTGGGATGCGCACAAACAACGGCACATGGGCCTGCTCTTCGTACAGGCTGGTGTTGTGATAAGCGCCGCCGCGCTCGCCGAACTCTTCGCCGTGGTCGGCCATCCACACCACGATGGTGCGTTCGAGCAAATTGCGTTGGCGTAGCGTTGCGTACAGCCGCTCCAGTGCGCGGTCGCACGCGGCAATTTCGCCGTAGTAACGCTCGCGGCCTGCAGGTGCGCCAGCGAAGGGTGCCGCTTCATAGGGCGAATGCGGTTCCAACATATGTGCCCAAACAAACCAGCGTTTGTCGCCGGCTGCTTCCACCGCTTGCACCGCGTCGCGCACCACTGCTTCTGCGGTCGCGTTGGATTCACCTTGGTTGGGGTTGTATTTCTGGAAGCCGCGGCGCAGGTGCCCGAACCAGCGCGGGTTGTTGGCGGTGGCCGCATTGAAGGACGAGATACCGGAAGTCGCGAATCCGCTGTCGGCGCAGCGCTCTGCGAGTGTGGTGCCCGCGGGAAAGTTCCAACCGCGCTCGTTCAACGGGTCCATGGCTGGGCTGATGCGCGCGTGCAGCCCAGTGAACAACGACGAGTACGCGAAGTTGCTGGTGGGGTAGGGCGTGATGGCGCGTTCGAACACCAGCGCTTCGCGGGCCAACAAATCGCTGAACGGCGTCGGCGACGGCTGCGCGCCCATAAACCCCACGGCGTCTGCGCGCGCGGTGTCCACACTAATCACCAATAGGTTCCAGTCGCGGCGTTGTGGCAATTTGCGATCGAGCGTGGCGGCATCGGCCGCGCGGTCGCGCGCAAAGAATGGAAGCAAGAGTTCGTCGCTGGCGGCGCCGGCATCGTCGGCGGGTCGTGAACGCAGCCCCGCCGCTTGCAGCAGTTCAGCGAGTTGTGCGATGCAAGGCACGCGAGAGATCAGCGCGCCTTCCGTGGCTTGACGCGGCCCCCCGGCGTCAGAACCTCGTGCAGCCCGCGCAATCACAGGCACCAACACGGCGCAGGCGAACAACGCCAGCAACGCGAGGGTTCTCTTGAGCGCAGCAGGACCACGCACATAGCGCCACAGCAGCACATGAGAGGCTGCTGCAAACAGCATCCAAACCAGCAGTAGTTCTTGTTGGTGCACGCGGGGGTAGTGCCCCGGCAATACCTGCGCATTCAAGTGCAACAGCGCGAAGCCCGCAGCGGCGCAGGCTGCTGCGGCGCCAACGCACCGAGGTTTGCCGGAGGACAACGCAGTGCAAGACTCCTGCGCCTTCATGCGTCGCAGTGCCAAGCGCAACAGGAAGCCAGCGCTGACTGCTGCGGCAGCGAGGCCCACAAAAGCTAGCGGGCGCCAGCTCTGCGCGCTGATCCATGCGCCATCCAACAGCGGCATATTCAGTTGCCACAACAGCGCGGTGAAAAGGCCTGCAGCGCACCACGCGCGGGCGGGCAATGGCAGTAATTGCAGCAGCAAGCCCAACGCTGCGCCTGCGAGCGCACCGGATAGACCGGCGATGCCGATGGATCCAAGCACAAGCGTGGCAGCCGCAAGGCTGTCGCTCGCAGGGCCTGCGCGAAAGTGGCCGAGCGTTGCATCGGCCGCCAGTGCTGCTGCGGCACCAAGCCCACAGGCTGCAGCAAGACGCAAGCAGAGTGCAGGTGGCGGCGTGTCCGTGGTGGCGAGAAGTTTGCTGGCGTCGTTCGTGGTGCTCATGTGCTGGCGCGCACAGTTTGGCACATTGGTGGCGCTACTCGAGGATGGTCAGGCCCGAGCCCTTCATCCATTGCAACACGCCGTGGGGCCAAAGCTCTACGCGGCCATCGAAAGGGTCGACGGAACGCAGAATCCCGTTGGAATCGATCCAACACAGCGCCATCACCGGTAGCGAGCGCCCGTCAGGCATGGGCACTTCTGCTAGGCCGCGCTTCCACTGGTGCTCAATCAACTTGGCCACGCTGGGCGGCTTGGATACAGCCTCGCCGAAAGCCTTCTTCGCGTCATCGCTGCACGCTGCGGGTACGACCACGCTCAGCGGCAAGTCCAGCGCGCTCGCAGCGTGCAAGTGTTGCAAGGCCTCGATGGCGCGCACTATTTCATGAGTGCTCACACCGGATGGATTGTCGGGGTCGCCGCCGGAAAAGGTGGGCACCCACAGCACCAGCGCACCGCGGGGCCCGCGTGGCAGCCCGTTCACCGACTTATTCAGCGGATCGCCGAGAGTTCCTGATTGCACTGGATCGACATACGCCACGGCGCCTGCACTTGCATTCGCGCTGGCGCTCAGGGTTCCTCCGGCGCTGTCCATGCGTTGCAAGCGCGGCTCCAGCACGCGGAATGCGCCTTGGCCGGACGCAAACCCCAAGTGCCCTTCCAACGGCGCGCCATCGGGGCGCGTGTAACTGCCGACGAGTTCACCATTCACGAACGCGGTGGCGCAGTTGCCCGCAACTAACAACTCGATGCGGAAATCTGCCACCGGCGTGGGGAACTTGATTTGCCGATCTGGCACCGCAGAACGCAGCGGGCCTTCGCGTTCGAACAATCCGTCGAAGCCGGTGTGCACACTTTCCAGCTTCGCTTGCTCTTCTTTGCGCCCGATGGAGTACATGAAATCGCCACACGAAAAGCGCAATCGCGCGTTGCGGTCGCGGCGCGTGTCGCTGAACACCAAAGCCCCGCTGATGAATGAAGTCAGCGCCTGCACGCGGCACGAAAAGCGCCAGTAGCCGCCAGCCACGCGTTGGTGCCCACGCACAAACGCATCGCGTTGATGCGCGCGGCGGTCGGTAGTGCCGGTGCCATCGCGATCTTGCTTGCGCCCAACGATGAGGCCATCCGGCAGCGCGCTCCATAATGCGGGCACGCGGTGTTCATCGAAACCAGTCAGCTCGGTTTCCTCGAAACCTGCTGCGCCCAAGGCCCAAGGCACATCTTCAGGAGCGTGTTGGTCGCTGGCCACCGCGGCAGGCGCTTCTTCGCCCAAAGATTGCGCCAGTTGCCGTGCATCACTGCACAGCAGTTGCGCCAAACGAGGACGCGCAGCGGTTTCACTGGCCGCGGCAGCCTTCAGTTCTTGCAAGTAGCCAATCGTTTTCACCAAGCGCGAGCGCAAGGGCGCAGGCGACGCCGTGCGCGCTACGCGCTCGGGGAAACGCTGGTGCGCGCTCGCGAGCAGAGCCCAAGCTGCGCCAGCTTCGCCTTGAGTGCGCAGCGATTCTGCAGCGCGTTGCGCGAACGCGGCATCGGGTTCATCGACCAGGGCGGCCGCCGCAAGACTGAGCGCCGCTTCGCGCGGCTTGCCGCGGGCCAGCAAGAATTCTCCCAGCGTGGCGCAGTGGTACTGCCCGAAAAACGGTTCCGCATGGTCGCGCGCTTTGTGCCAAGTGGGTTTGTCGTAGACATAGCCTGCGTGCCACGGCGCAGTGATGCGCGTCACATAGTGCTCAAGAAACGGCGCGCGACTCTGCCAGTAGAAGCCCTGCAACCACACTGCGAAACCTGCCGCAAACTCCTTGAGGTTCTTGGGCAGCGCACCAGCACCTTCGGGGTGGCAAAAAGTTCCGATGAAACGCTCCATCATCGGGCGCTTGTCTGTGGCGCAATCGCGCATGAAGCGTTGCAGCGCCGCGGCGTGCAGTGGTTCGCCGTCCGGTGGCGCAGTGCGCAGATACACCATCAGCGCGTAGCCGGCGCTGTAGTTGTCGCGATACTCCTCGATAGTGCCTTCGATCAATTTCTTCAGATTGTCGGGGTTGCCGTAACCCTTCATGAAGGCGGTTTCCACGCTGCCGATGCTCACATGCTTTTCGACAAACTCGTCGTCGGCGCTGGCGCCATAGGCACCGCCAGTCCACACCGCGCGCCCTTCCACTAACCATGAGGGCATGCCAGGAAATAGTGCCTGATCAAAACGGTGTGTGAGTTCGTGAGTGATGGTGTGCCCGAGGCCTTCGATGGTGCCGTGGGCGAAACGCAGCGTGGTGATGTCGCCGCCTTGGAAACCGCCGGCCCACCAGTGCGGCGTGCCTTCGGCTTCCAACTCTGCCGCGGTCGGCACTATGCGCAGCGTGCCTTGGCGCCCAGTGAATGGGTCGGACCCAAACCACTTGGCCAAACGCCGATGGTGCAGTTCCACCGTTTGCGCGGCACCAATCAGCGTGTCGCAGCCGCAAGTGGTTTCCACGCGGTACAGCTTTTCGGGCGACAGCACCACGCCTGGGTTGCCGCTGTCGGCATGGTCTGCGGTGAAGCGCGCGCGTGCGCTGGCATCAAGCGCTTCCAAGGCCTCCAGCGTGGGCATGTCTTTGTCGAGCTTCTCACGCAGTTGCTCGCGTGCGCGGCCAATGATGTTCGCGCCTGCAAGCCCAACGGGCTGCATGCCTTCGGGGCGTGGCCCGCGCAAGCCTTGCAAGCGTGCTTGCGTGGCGAAGGCTTGCAACAAGCGACCCATGGCCAATGCGCCACCTGCGTCTTTCGCGCTCAGTGCGGCGTCGGCACATTCTTTCAGCGCGGCGAGCGCGGTCTTAATATCGAGTGCTGGGTGTTCGGGGAAGCCCGCAAACCCCGGTGCCGTTGATGCCAGCAATTCTGGCGCCAGGCCGCACACAAGCGCTGCGATGGTGGTCATATGCCGCGCTGTCAGCAGGTTGGCCGCGCTGGTGGCGCCCTTCTTGTCCAAACTGCGCGCGAGTTCTGCCAGCTCCTTCGCTGCTGTGTTGCGCAAGTTCAGCAACTTCACCAGCGTTGCATCTTTCACGACGAGCGCGCGCAAGGCGGCGTCTGCGATGCTCTGCGCTCCGGTTGGGCCCCACAACGCGGCACCGGCTTGCCATGTGCGCGCCGCCAGCAAATCGGGGTCGGCCTTGTCGATTTCCAACAGCACGCGCCATGCGGGTGCATGAGCGTGGTCCAGCGCGAGGGCATCAATGCTGTGCGCGCGAGCGGCCTCGCGGCGGCCTTCAGTGAGTGCGCGCTGCGCGCTCTCGGTAGCGGCAGTTATCAGCGCAGCAGTTTCAGTGCTGGGTGCAACCATCGGCGCCAACGGCCCGGGTGCGAGTGGTGCTGGCGGCGGTTCGGTGGCTGGGGCCTTTGCGGGCGGGCGCTCCGGTGGGCGCTTGGGCTGGTTTTGTGCTGCGAGCGGGCAGCAAAGTGAGAGTGCAAGGCAGAGGGCAATAGACAGGCGCGCCATGATTTGCGAAAGCTATCAGAGCGTGCGAGTCTGTTGCAATTTGAAAGGGCACTAAGGCTTCGGGCTACCATGCGCCCATGGCCGAGTTTGAAGAAGATTTCGTGCAGGTGCGGCAGCGCGCCTTCGCCCCGTTGAACAGCCCGCGACAACTGCTGGTGGCTTGTGCACCCATGCGTTCCGCGGTCAATCTCGGGCGCATCGCACGCATGGCGGGCTGTTGCGCGGTGGAACGCTTGATCGTGTGTGGCTCAGGGCGCATCGACCCCAAAATTGCCCGCGACGCGCTGGGCACGCTGCGCATCGAAGAGCGGCGTTCGCTGGCCCCAGTCTTAGAACGCCTGCGCGAAGAGGGCTGGATGGTGGTGGGGCTGGAACAAGCCGATCACAGCGTGAACATCCACGAGTTTGCCTTTCCCAAGCGCACGGCGTTGGTGGTGGGCAACGAGCGCACCGGTTTGTTGCCCGATGAATTGCGCCTGCTGCACCATGTGGTCGAGATCCCGGTGTGGGGCGCGCCCGCGGCCTACAACGCCGCTACCGCCGCCACCATCGGCATGTACGAGTACTGCCGCCAGCATCCAACTGGATAGGATGCGCGCACCATGAAATTTGTTTCACGCAGCTCTGATGTTGATGCGCCGGAAGCGGCCATCGCCGCCGTCACCGCGAATCTCAATGCCGACTTAGGCGCGCCTTGCGATTTCGCCATCTTTTTCGTGGCGGGCCACTCGGGCAGCGTGCTGACGCAGGCCGCCGCGGCCATCCACGCGCACAGCCCCAACGCGTTGGTCTTAGGCGTCACCGCCGAAGCCACCATCGAAGGCACGCGCGAATGGGAAGGCACCGCGTCCATTGCGCTGTTGGCGGCGCATCTCCCCGGCGTGCACTTGGACTACTTGCGTTTGACTCAAGAAGACTTGGAAAGCGCTGGCGCGTGGACCGATCGTCTCGAAGCACATGGCGAAGCGCCCAAGGCCATCATCTTGTTCGCAGATCCGTTCACTCTGGACATTCGCGCACTGTTGGACACCGCGAATTCCGCTTTCCGCGGTGTGCCCTTGGTGGGCGGGCTCGCCTCGGCGGGGCGTCGCCCGGGGCAGAACTTTTTGCTGGGCCGCGATGGCGTGGTGCAGGATGGCGCGGTGGGCGTGTCGCTGCGCGGCGCGATCGGTGTCGACACATTGGTCAGTCAAGGTTGTCGTCCGGTGGGCGCGGAGTGGGTGGTCACCAAGGGTGTCACCAATGTCGTGCACTCGCTGCGGGGGCGGCCCGCGCTGGAAGTACTGAAGGAAACCATCGCGGACTTGTCACCAGCCGACACCGAATTGGTGCAAAAGGGCCTATTCGTTGGCCGCGCCATTGACGAATACAAGAGCAACCACGAGCGCGGCGATTTCTTGATCCACGGGCTGATTGGTGCCGACCCCAAAACGGGCGTGTTGGCCATCGCAGGCGAAGCCCGCACGGGCATGACCCTTCAATTCCACTTGCGCGATGCTGCAAGCGCCGACGAAGACTTGCGTTGCTTGTTGGATGCGCGCGGCGCCAGCCGCGAGAAGTGCAAGGGTGCGTTGCTGGTTTCTTGCAATGGCCGCGGCACGCGCATGTGGGAAGAACCCAATCACGACGCCGAGTTGATCGCAGCCAGTATGCCCGGCGTGCCGCTCGCTGGTTTCTTCGCCGCCGGTGAATTGGGGCCGGTGGGCCCGCAGAGTTTCATCCACGGTTTCACAGCCAGCCTCGTGCTCTTCCGCGAGGTCTAACGCGCCAGCGCGCGGCGGGGGCCGCAATCCACCGCCGTGGCCCACTGGCGGATTAGTGCCCGTTCGAATCAGCAGCGAAGGGCAGCACTAACTGCTGCGGGGCCGCTGGGTCTTCCAGTTTGCTCAATTGCAAGCCCAGCAAGCGCACGCGGCGGAATGCGATATCGGTGTTGCGCAGCAACGGCACGGCGTAGTCCAGAATGGCGGCGGCGCCAGTCGGCGTTTCGCTCAAAGAGCGGCTGCGCGTGCAGCGCGTGAAATCGCCGTACTTCACTTTCACGGTGAGCGTGCGCCCACGAACTTCGGCGGCGCACATGCGTTGCCACAAGCCATCGGCCAGCGGGCCCAGTGCTTGCACGCAAGCGAACAGTCCTTCGATGTCTTTTACAAAGGTCTCTTCGATACCAATGCTGGTGCGTTCGCGTTCGCACTCCACTGGGCGCTCGTCGATGCCGCAGGCCAACAACAAGAATGACGGCCCTTGAATGCCGAACCAGCGGCGCAATTGGTCTTCCGAGTGGCGCAAGAAATCGCCGCACAGTTTCAGTCCATAGCGCAAGCACAATTCTTCCGTGCGCGGCCCGATGCCGGGCACTTTGCGCACCGGCAACGCGCGCGCGAATTCCGCCGCCTGTTCCGGGCGAATCACGGTGAGCCCATCAGGCTTGTGCATGTCGCTGGCCACTTTGGCCAAGAACTTGTTGGGCGCTACGCCCGCGCTGGCGCTCAGGTGCAGTTCGTCGCGCACGGCAGCGCGAATGGCGCGTGCAATGTGCGTGGCACTTGTTCCAGTGGCGTGGCCGTCGCCAGTGATCACGCAGGCCGTGACATCAAGATAGGCCTCATCTAACGAGAGTGGTTCGACCAGTGTGGTGTGGCGGCGGAAGATCTCATGCAGCGCTTCGCTCGCGGCTTGATAGCGCGGGAAATCTGGTGGCAGCACAATGGCCGAAGGACACAGGCGCACGGCCTCGGCAGTGGCCATAGCAGACTTCACGCCGAAGCGTCGCGCTTCGTAGCTGGCGGTGCACACGACGCCGCGCTCACTGGCTTTGCCGCCGACGATGACGGGCTTGCCACGCAGTTCGGGGCGGTCGCGCTGCTCCACCGACGCATAAAACGCGTCCATATCCACATGCAGGATGCGGCGCTGCGTTGGGGCGGCCATGCGGGGATCATGCGGCTCAGGCCCGACATTTTCCACGGGGCCTCTCTGTGAATTGAAAGGGCACATGTGCCAGCGCTCGCGCAGCGCCTGAACGCTGCGGCGGCGCTTGAGCACAGCGCTGACTGCGCCCACAATCCCCGCGGAATGGAATCGCTGCGATCGGAATTGCGTGCACTGTGGCGCCTGGCACTGCCTGTGATGGTGGTGCAGGTGGGGCTCATGGGCATGGGCGTGGTGGACACCATGGTGGCGGGGCACATTCCTGGCACCAAGGGCGCGCTGGCGGCGGTCGCGTTGGGCGCGCTGTACACCTTCGCGTGTTTGCTGGTTCCGTTCGGCATTCTGACGGCGCTGGATCCGTTGATCTCGCAGGCCTTCGGGGCGCGTGACGATGCCGCCATCAATGCGGGGCTGCGTCGCGGGCTGGTGTTGGCAGTGGTGCTGTCCGTGCCGGCGGCGTTGGCCATGATGCCTGGCGCATTCATGTTCACGCTGCTGCAACAGCCGGAATCCATCATCGCGCCCGCCGCAGAGTTCACACTGCTCAGCGCGTGGGGCACGCTGCCGTTCTTGTTGTTCGCCGTGTTGCGCACCACATTGCAAGCCACGCACCGCGTGCGCGCGGTGGTCGTCGCGGTCATCGGCGCCAATGCCATCAACCTCGCACTCAACTTCGTGCTGGTGCTGGGCTGGGGCGGTTTTGAATCTCGCGGCGTCGCGGGATCTGCATTGGCCACCATGATTTCGCGCTGGGCCATGTTGGCGCTGCTGTTGTTGTTCGCGTGGAAAGAACTGCGCCCGCACTTGGTGCAAGTGTGGCGCATCAGTGCCGCAGATGTGCGCGCCATGCGCGGCATCGTCAAATTGGGCCTGCCCATCGCGGGGCAGTTCTTGCTGGAATGGGGCGCGTTCGGCGCGGCGGCGCTGTTGATGGGGCGCATGGGCCCCACGGAAGTCGAAGGCCATCAAGTGGCCGTGAATCTCGCCAGCTTCTCGTTCATGTTCCCGCTGGGAGTGGCCATCGCGGCATCAGTGCGCGTGGGCAATTGCGTGGGAGCGGGGGATGCTGCTGGTGCGCGCCGCGCCATGAACGCGGCTTATGTGTCCGGCGTGGGCATCATGCTTTTCTTCGCGGTCTGCTTCTTGTTGTTGCCAGATTTCCTCGCTTCGATTTACACCGACAAGCCAGCCAGCGCAGCGCTGGCGGCATCGCTCATTCCGCTTGCAGGCGTGTTTCAGATTTTCGATGGCATTCAAGTGGTCAGCATTTGTGTGTTGCGCGGTGTGGGCGACACGCGCACGCCCTTGATCATGAATGTGGTGGGGTTCTGGTTGTTTGGCGTACCCGTGGGTTGGCTGCTGGCCTTCAACGCGGGCTACGGCCCGCAGGGTTTGTGGTGGGGGTTGGTGCTGGGCTTGGCTGCGGTGGCACTGCTGCTGCTGGGCCGCACGCGCCGGCGTTTGCGTGGCGATCTACGCCGGCTTTGCTAAGACTCTGGCGGAAAACCAACGGCAGACCGCACATGAAGATCACCGACCTCGGCATCAGTGGCTATGAGCGCGTGGCCCACGCGCACGACCCCGTTAGCGGGTTGGTGGCGCTCATCGCCGTGCACAACACCACGCTCGGTCCCGCAGTCGGCGGCATTCGCATGTGGAACTACGCCACGGAAGCGGACGCGCTGACCGATGTGTTGCGCTTGGCCGAAGGCATGACGCTGAAGAGCGCGGTGGCGAACACAGGTCTTGGCGGCGGCAAAGCGGTGATCATCGGCAACGCGCGCACGGGCAAGAGCCCAGCGCTGCTTGCGGCGATGGGCCGCTTCATCGACAACTTCGAGGGCACCTATTACGGCGCCGAAGATGTCGGCACTTCCACCGCCGACATCGAACAAGTGCGCACCACCACCAAGTGGGTCACGGGCTTGCCGCGCAGCGCTGGCGGCAGTGGCGATCCGTCGCCCTTCACCGCGCGGGGCGTGTTCCTTGGCTTGAAAGCGGCGCTGGCCGAAAGATTCGGCAGCGACGAAGTGCGCGGGCGCACCGTGGCCGTTCAAGGTTTGGGCAGCGTCGGTATGGCGGTGGCGCAACATTTGCACGCGCACGGCGCGAAGCTGATGGTGGCCGACATCCATGAAGCCCATGTGCAGACTGCGGTAGAAAAACTTGGCGCGCGCAGCGTCGAGCCCGAGCGCATTTTCGATGTGCCCGCCGATGTGTTTGCGCCGTGCGCACTGGGCGGCGTGCTGAACGATTCGACTTTGGCGCGGCTGAAGTGCGCCGTGGTGGCCGGTGCCGCCAACAATCAGTTGCACGAGCCGCGCCATGGGCGCGTGCTCTTGGACAAAGGCATTGTTTACGCGCCGGATTTCGTGATCAATGCCGGCGGCATCGTGAATATCAGCGTCGAGTTTCATGCAGGCGGCTATGACGAGGCCGCGGCGCACGCGAAAGTGGGCAACATTGGCGAAGCGGTGTCCGCAGTGTTGCGTTTGGCACGCGAGCGCGGGATTCCATCATCGGAAGCCGCGGTGCAACTGGCGCAACAGCGCATTGCCGCCGGCAAGGGTGCTCCAAAGCCGCACTGATACGCCGCATGCTCGGGCTCGCGTGAGTTGTCGTCGCCTGCTTTCGCATTAGTGCCCCTTCAAAGTGCTGCGCGCCTTATGCTGGTGCCCGCCGTGCGGGGCACGGCAGGAGCGCAGTCGCATGAATCGCAATCTCGTCGTTGGTTTGGGTGTAGTGGCAGTGCTGTTGTTGGCGGCGGCGCATCACCGCTTTGGCGCCGCATGGGTGCACAGCCATGCGCACGGGCTGGATCAGCCGCATGCGCACGCGGCATCGGCGGCGGTGACAGCGCGCGCGATGGAGTTGCTCGACGCGGGTGAGGTTGAAGAGGCACTCGTGCTGCTTGAAGACGCACATATTCACGACGCGGCGGCGTTGTTGCCGGTGTTGCGCCGCGTGCAGTCATTGCGCCCGGTGGCGCCGACAACCAACGCGAGTGACAACAGCAACACGCACGCTGCCGCTGCGCATCCCGAAGACCCAATCCGCCTCGGCAGTGGGCGGCACACTTATGAATGGGTTTCAGGGTGGGGCACGCTGCCGGAAGGCGTGGTCTACGGCAACACGCACGGCGCCATTGTGCAGAGCGCCAATGGCGAGGTCCTGCTGAACACTGACAGCGCGCACGCTGTGATGGTGTTCACCACGGCGGGCAAGTTTGTGCGTTCGTTCGCGAAGGATTTTGCTGGCGGCGCCCACGGCATGGTGTTGGTCAACGAGAAGGCACCTGCAGAAGACACTGGCGTCGCGGTGGCCGCGACGCTCGGTGCAAGCATCGAAGTGCTGTACATCGCGCACCTTGGCAGGCATGAAGTGGCGAAGTGTTTGTTGGATGGCACGGTGCTGACAAC
>CAMDTN010000044.1 GCA_945907755.1 Singulisphaera sp. GP187
AGCCGGTAGACAGCGCGGGCGGGCAAGGGGTTCTCGGTGTGCGCGAAACGCTGGATCAAGCGGCGTTGGATGCGGCCATGTCACAAACGGGCGAACCGCTGCGTTATGTGTGGCAGCAGCGTTACACGCCGTATGCGTTCCAGCGTGCGGGCCTTTGCGGCCTGCCCGCAGATGCCAGCCCAGTGCAACAAGAATTGCGCTTGATGTGGGTGCTGCCACCGACGGCAACAGAGCCATTGCTTGCAGGCACCATGGTGCGTTGGAGCGAGCAAGGCGAGTTGGCCAGCGCTGGCCGTGCGCGTGCGCCCTTCACCGGCACGCAGTGTGTGTTGGTGGGCGACCCTTGGCCTGCGACGCCTCAATGAATCCCGCGCTGCCTTCGCGAATCGTGCTGCCCGCTCTGGCGTTCCTCTGCATCGTCTGGGGCACCACTTGGTTCTTCATCAAGTGGGGTTTGGATGGCGTGCAGCCGATCACAGCGGCGGCGTTGCGCATCACCATCGCTGCGTTGCTGATGAGCCTTGTGGCTTGGAAGTTCGCGGCCAAAGAAGGCGGGCGCAAGCCAGGCCTGTGGCTGATGCTGGGCATGGGTGTGCTGAACTGCGGCGCGTCCTACGCCGTGCTGTATGTGGCGGAAGTCAGCTTGCCGAGTGGGCTTTCCAGTGTGCTCTGGTCTGTGTATCCACTGTTGGTGGCCGTGGCGGCGCATTTCTTTCTGCCCGGTGAACGCTTGAGCTGGCTGCGGTGCTGCGGCCTCGGCCTTGGGTTTCTGGGCGTGGGCATGCTCTTTCAAACCGATGTGCTGGCCATGGGCAGCGAGCAGATTGGTGCCGCTGCATTCTTAATGTTGTCGCCGTTGATCAGCGCCGCGGGCACAGTGGTAGTGAAGCGCTACGGCAGTGATGTGTCGTCGCTATTGCTCAATCGAGGCGGCATGTTCGCTGGCAGCGCGTTCTTGTGGGTTCTCGCGTTTGCACTCGAAGAACCAACGCAGACAAATATGGGCACGCGCGGCGTCATCGCCCTGCTGTACTTGGCACTCTTCGGGACCACACTTGCCTTTGGTACATGGTTCTGGCTGATGCGGCACATGCCGGCCTCGAAACTCGCGGTGATTTCTTATACATGGCCGCTGATTGCGTTGTGGGTCGGTGCGGCCTTTGGCGGCGAGACCGTAGGATGGCATACCCTGTTGGGTACAGCCATGATTCTGAGTGGCGTCGCACTGACGCGTTGGGGCGAAGGCCGCGTGCAGGCGACAGAGGAGTGACTTTTATGCGCATGGCAACACACTGGATGAGCCTTCTGCTGTGCGCTGTTGTTCTCGGATGCAGCCACGAACCCAGCAACGAGAGTGCGGCGGCACCGCGCGTGCCGCGCGTGGATGAGCGCACGCCGCGCGCTGTGCTGCTGGATGCCGTGGCCTTCGGCACCGAACGCTGGTGCCAGTTGGAAGTGAAGCAGAGTTTGGTGACAGGCACGCGCAGGCGCATCCACTTCGACAAAGATGCTGCGGTGCAAGCGCTGCTCAATTGGCGCGGTGGTTCGGGCGCCACGGCGGCTCTGATGCCTTGGCCTGTGGGAACAATTTTTGTGGCGGAATCGCTGGATGCGGATGGCCACGCTCTCGACACGGAAGTGTTGCTGGTGCGCTCAGGGACGCCGGACTTCCGTTTGTTCGACGAAGCGGGGAATGAAAGCCACACCTTCCGCCAGCCGGGCGACTCACCCGAAGGACCGCGCCAACGCAATGTTCCCGTCGTCTGCGCAGGCTGCCACAACGGCACCGGTTTTTTCCCGCCCATGATGAACTTCCCAACCGAGCCTGCAGTGCATGAAATGACGGTCAGTGAAGGTTCCCGCGATGCAGTGGTGATCAACAAGTTTCTCGAAGGCTTTCACCGCAGTGGTGGCACCTTCGGGCCTTATGCCAGCATCTTGCTGGGACAGTTGCGTGCAGGAATGGCTGCGGGCAGGCTCACCGCTGCGGACAAGGCGCGCGCTGCTGCTTTGCAACCGCGCTACCCCGACTTGTTGGCGACACCGCGTTGATGCGCGCATAGAATCCGCAACCGAGGTGCTGCATGCCGATGGATTGGCAAAAATATCAACGCTCGCTGCTGCATGATGCGGGGCTCGCGTTCACGCTGGATGCAGCGCACAGCGCGCTGGCCGCAGATTGGCCGCAGCGTCATGCCACGCGCCTCAGCGCTGCCTTCGATGCCATGGCTGCGTTGGAGGCCGGGGCCATCGCCAACCCCAGTGAAGGCCGCAGCGTCGGGCACTATTGGTTGCGCACACCAGAA
Organism: Singulisphaera sp. GP187; assembly: GCA_945907755.1. GTDB lineage: Bacteria > Planctomycetota > SXUL01. The sequence goes on from CAMDTN010000044.1 coordinate 2,307, forward strand.
TTGGCGCCGGATGCAGCCCTGCGCGAAGCCATTCGCGCTCTTCGCACCGCAGTCGCCGCCTTCGCGGCGAAGTTGCAAGCCGGCACCGTGCGAGCGCCATGTGGCGCGCCCTTCACCGACTTGCTGTGCATCGGCATTGGCGGGTCGGCCCTCGGGCCCATGTTGGTGTCGGACGCACTGGGCCCAGGGCCAGGCCTCGTGCCTTCGTTCTTAGACAACACCGACCCGGATGGCGTCGCGCGCGTGTTGCAGCGCTTGGATGCGCGTCTGCCCACCACTTTGGTATTGGTCACCAGCAAATCCGGCAGCACACCCGAACCGTTGAATTGCACCAAGATCGTGCGTGCAGCATTCGCGGCGCGGGGTTTGGATTTCGCGCGGCAGGCCGTGGCCGTGACAGGTGCTGGCAGCAAGTTGGACCACGAAGCTGCGGATTGGTTGGCGCGTTTTCCCATGTGGGATTGGGTCGGTGGGCGCACATCGTTGTGGTCTGCGGTGGGATTAGTGCCCGGCATGCTGGAAGGCCTCGACATGGACGCGGTGCTGGATGGCGCGCGCGCGATGGATGCCCTCACGCGCCGTCGTGACGCGGCGAGCAACCCTGCGGCACTGCTCAGCATCTACTGGTGGGAACAGTGCGGCGGCCGCGGCGAACGCAGCATGGTGGTGTTGCCGTACAAAGACCGGTTGGCATTGTTTGCGCGCTACTTGCAGCAATTGGTGATGGAATCGTTGGGCAAGCGCACCGACACTTCAGGCCGCGAAGTGTTCCAAGGCATCAGCGTCTACGGCAACAAAGGTTCCACTGATCAGCACGCTTATGTGCAGCAACTGCGCGACGGTGTGCACGACTTCTTTGTGGTGTTTGTCGAAGTGTTGCGCGAAGGCCCGCGCTTTGAAGTGGAAGCGGACATCAGTGCGGGGGACTACCTCGGTGGGTTTTTATCGGGAACGCGTGCGGCGCTGGCCGATGCAGGCCGCGCCAGCATGGGCATCACTTTGCGGGAACTGAATGCGCGTTCGCTGGGGGCGCTGTTGGCATTGTTCGAACGCGCGGTGGGTTTTTACGCGAGCTACGCGGGCATCAATGCTTACGACCAGCCCGGGGTGGAAGCTGGAAAACTTGCGGCGGCGCAAGTGTTGCAGGTGCAAAAGCGCTTGCTGCAAACACTGCGGGTCGCGAAGGCACCGATGGATGTGCCCGCTTTGGTGACGGCTCTCGCAGCGGACCCAGAGACTATTTTCAGTTTGCTGCGCCGCTTGGAAGCCAACGGTGTCCTGCGCTGCGAAGGCGCCGCAGAAACACCGTGGCTACAGCGTTGGGCGCCTCAGTTGCCGTAGGGGTTGATGCGCCATAGGCGCAGAGTGATGCCGAAGAGCGCGCGCACGGCGTAGGCAGCGACCACAGCGGTGTAGGCGATGAAGTACGCGTCGACGCGATTCAGCAAGCACAGCAGCAAGATGTAGCTGGGGTAATCCACTACGAAGTGACCGAGTGTTTCGGCCAAGCCCACCAGTGAGAATCCACGCTTGGCCCCGTTGCTTGGAGGCAAGAGATCTTTCCATTCCTTCTTCTTCATGAACTCGGTGCAGCCGATGCCCGTGGCCAGCATGGTCATTCCAAACACGCCGACGATGGGGATGGTGGCTGTGCCCCAATCGGCAATCCACGCATCGATGAGCCAAGTGGGCGAGCACCATTCGCCGCCGTAAGGCGCGTCGCCGCAGCCTGGGTGAAGCGCCTGTTGCCAGAGCCGCAATGCCAGCGCGGCGTACATCATGTACGCCTTCAGCGCGTCAATGAAGAAATCGAAATGCATGCCGATGACGGAGCCGGCTTTGCGGTGCCGTGCGAGTTGGCCGTCCAGCGCATCCAAAACATGCGCCAGCATGAACAGCGCGCAGCCCAGCATCAGCCCCCACCACGGCAGCACCAGCAAATGCACTAGGAAACCTGCGGCACCGGTGAGCAACGACAGGATGGTGATTTGATTCGGCGTCCAGCGCGAGTGCTGGATGTGGTACAGCGTGAAGCTCGCCAATGGGCGCGAGAAGTAGCGGAAGGCGACGCCTTCCTTGGCACCAGCCGTGCTCTTCTTGTGCAGTTCTTTGATTTCGTCCCAGGCGCTCATGGTTCCTCCCTCATTCTTCGAAAAACACAGCGCCGCTGCGGCCTCTTGCGATGAGGAAGCGCGCAATCTCGGGACGCATGATGCTCGCGGGCGGCTCTTCGCCACGCGCGATCATGGCGCGCACTTCGGTGCCAGAGATGTCGCGCCACGCATCGGGCCCGTGCGGACAAATCTGCTCTGTCACGATTTCGTCGCAACGGCTGCAGTAACACGGGCCGTGCAGACGCAGCGGCGTGATGCCCAATTCTGCTGCGCTGAAGCGGTCGAAGATGCGGTGCCCCGCATACTTCTCGTAATAGTTGCCGACTCCGGCGTGATCGCGCCCCACAATGAAGTGCGTGCAACCAAAGTTGCGCCGAATGATGGAGTGGAACAGCGCCTCGCGCGGCCCGGCGTAGCGCATGGCGGTGGTCAGCCCTGCCAGCATCACTTTGTCGCGCGGGTAGTAGTGCTCAATCAAGATTTCGTAGCCGTCCAAGATCACCTCGGGCAGCATGTCGCCAGCCTTTTTCCACCCGATGAGCGGATGAATGAGCAATCCGTCAGTGAGTTCCAGACCGATCTTCTGCAAATGCTCGTGGGCTTTGTGGCCGAGGTTGCGCGTTTGAAAACCTGTGACGGTGCGCCAGCCACGGCGGTCGATTTCTGCGCGCACTTCACTGGGGTCTTTGTCGTAGGCGGCGGGGATCAGGCTCTTCGAATGCCCCAACAGTGCGATGGCACCCGCGAGGCACACAGCGCCCAGAGAAATCATGCGCTTCACCCCAGGGTGCGCCTGGTCTTCAGTGCCATAAACCTTGCGCGCTTGTTCCAGCAAGTCGATGCCGAAGACCTCGCTGACTTGCAACAGCGCGCTGGGGGCAGCTTCTGCCTCGTTCCACAGCAGCACCTCAGTGCCCACAGTGATGCCGGCAGCGGCGTGGAACTGCAAGATCACTGGAATGGACCATGGTGTTCCATTAGCAAGACGCACTTCGTCCAGCACCGAGCGGTAATCAGCCGAGCCCATGAAGCCAGTCAGCGGCGAGAAAGTGCCGTTGGCCAGCTTCTCCACATCCAGCACGACATTGCGGTCGATGTTCAAGCGTGGCAGCGAAGTCATGCGCTGGCGCGCGGCACCAAGCGCATCGCCGCTGAGTTTGAGGTGAACCAGTGGCGGCCGCGAGGCCGTAGTGTTTGCATGGGGCATAGATGCGCTCATCGAGCAACAGGCTGCGAGGGTGCGTGGTTCGCTGCTTGGATGCGGCCGAAAACACCGTCGCGCGAGCGATCCAGATCGGCGAGGCAATCATTGTCGTTCCACGCGCGCCCGTTGGTGGGCATCACTTGCAGCGGGATGCCGCGGGCAGCGAGGCGTTCCAGCGCCACCGTCAAGAACTCCATCATGCCGCCGGCGCGCGTGACCGCGTCCATCTCTTGCAGCAGCGCGGTGGACGCGCTGGAATCCAAGCGCGCGAGACCGATGAACTCACCGGCGCACTGCGCTGGGTCCAGTTCTTTGCTGGCGCGCAGCACCGTGCCGTCGCGCACCATCACCTTCTCGTCCTCGGGGCCCATTTCCGAATCGGCGTCCACGGCCAGTGCAACCGAGCCCTTCGTGGCCAAGAGATCGCTGAGGATGCTGCGCTCGAAGATGATGTCGCCGTAGACCAGAATGAGGTTGTGCGTTTCGCGCGCGAGCCACAGCGAGACGAGCATGTTGGTGGTGGCGTACCACGGGTTGTAAACAAAGCGGCCGAGGAAGCCTTCGCCGCGCAAATATGCTTCGATCTGGTGGTGGTTGTGTCCAATGACCACCGTGATGCGGTCGTCGGTGATGCCGCACGCGCGCAAGTTGTCCAACTGGTGACTGATGATGGTGGACCCACCCACATCCAACATGCACTTGTGTTTGTTGGTGGTGAGCGAACCGAAACCCGTGGATGGCCCCGCGGCCAGAATCACTGCGTGATGATCATTGGCTTGCCAGCGTTCCACGGTGCGAGCCACATGGCGCATGGTGGCGACCGCTTCATTGGGGTACTGCCCGATGGCGGTTTCCTCGCTCAGCATCAGCACATCGGCGCCGTCCAGAATGGCGTTGGCAATGTCGCTGACTTCAGCCATCACGGGCAATGGGCGATCCAGCATGGTGGTCAAGAATTGGCTGGCCACGATGACGGGCACATCCAATTCGTTGGCGCGGCGCAGCACGCGTTTGGTCACCAGCGGAACATTTTCACGCCCGATGTCGGCTTCGAGGTCGCCGCGATCGATCATGATCATGTCGGAACTTTGCAGCACGCGGTCCAAGCGCGCGACGGCTTCGGCGGTTTCCACCTTGGCCACAATGCCGACGCCGGTGCCAGTCAATTGTGCCCGCGTGCGGCGCACATGTTCGCCCGAGCGCACAAACGACAGGCCCACATAATCCACATGCAATTCGATGGCGATGTTCATCAACGCGATGTCGCGTTCGAAATCGAAAGGCATGGAATCGTGGATGCCGCGGATGTTGATGCCCTTGCGGTTGGAGAGCTTGCCACCAACGACCACGCGGGTGTGGATCTCGTTGCCTTTGACACCGGTGACATCCAATTGGATGGCGCCGTCGGCGGCAGAGATGCGATCGCCCTCCTTCACCCGCGACCACAACGACTTGAAGGTGAGCTTCTCGGGAGGCAGCACGAAAGCCTCGCCGGCGGTGAGTGCGATGGGCTCGCTGATGTTGTCAGTGCGCACTTTGTTGCCGGGAAGATCCAAGAGAATCTTCACGCTAGCGGGCAGTTCACGCTTCAAGAATCCGACCATGTTGCGGATGTCATCCAAGCTGCCATGCGATCCGTTCACACGCGCAATATTCATGCCGTGCTGCACCAATTGGTCCAGCGCTGCACGCTGGAGCAACTTGGGCCCGATGGTGCAGATGAATTGGGTGCGCCCGATGTTGTCGCGAAGGTCGATGTCCATGGATGTGCGGGTTCCGTTAGTCTCTTGGGGCGTTGATGGTCAAAGATATCACGCATCGACGGGAGCCCGCCTTTGAGTCAAACCTGCGCGTCACAACGGGATTCACACACAGCTTTACCGCGCTCGCGTCCGTTTTTCGTCACTGCGATGGCACTTGCCGCGCTTGCCTTGATAGCGCTGCCAATCGACGCTGCCGCCGCCCTGTTCTTGAATGGGCACTTACAAAGTGGTGAGCGGTTTTGGCTGGAAATCGAAGCTTGGGCGCCCACAGTTCTGTTGTTGGCGATGTTCGTGCCCGGCGCGGCGCTGTGGTTCTGCGGGTGCAGCTCGGTGGCGCGTCAAAAGGGGATGCTGCTGTTGGCGGTGCCGCTTCTAGGCATCTTGCTTGCCGACATGTTGAAAGCTTGGGTGGCGCGGCCTCGGCCCATGAGCGCCATCCATGGATTGGTGGAGCGCGGCTTGCAATCTCCGTTTCCGGCTATCGACACAAAATCATTCCCTTCGGGGCATGTGGTGACAGCGGCCACAGCGGCCTGCGTGTTGTGGCTGCTGTTCCATCGCCGCCGCGCCGCGTTGCTGTTTTTTGCGTTGCCGCTGTTGCTGGTGCTGGACCGTACTTTGTTGGCACGGCACTTCTTGTCGGACACACTCGCGTCGGTGGCGCTGTCGGTCTTGGTGTGCGGCGCGCTCATGCTCGCCGTGCGCGGCCGTGAAGTGCGCCCGCAGGGCGCGTGGCGCGGTCTCGCGCTGCTTGCCACTGTGCTGGCATTGGGCTTCGCATTCGCGCGTCCGGCGCGTTTGGTGGATGCCGTCACATTGGAATCGTTCGCACACCTGCGTGTGACGCCGCAAGTGGAACGCTTGCTGCTCGAACCTGTAGCGGGGCCAGCCTTGGCCTTGGCTCGCTGGGGCGAACCGCGCGCTTTCGCGCAGGCCGCCGTGCCGCTGGCGCTGCTGGGCTTGCTCGCGTTGTTGCTGCTGCCGCGGCCCGCCGCATGGCGTGCAAATATGGGGCGCGTGCGCGTGGCGCTGCTGTGGCTGTTACTTGTCGCTTGGGCTTGTTGGAGCGGCTGGGCCCCGGCGGACCGCTTCGTCGCTAACGAGCCAGGCCTTTTCTTTGATGGGCATGTGCATGCTGGCGACAGTGTTGACGGTGCTGCCGATGCCGCCACCATGTTGCAGCGCGCACAGGCGCGCGGCATCGCTGTGGTCGCTATCACCAACCACGATGCGCTGCCTCCCGAAGTGATGCCACCCGCCGGCCTGACCGTGTTGGCTGGCATGGAGTGGAGCGGAGGGGCGCATGCGCGCGGCGAGGTGACTCCGCACATTTTGAGCTATGGCGTGGGCGAGGCATGGCAGCAGGCTTTGCAGCAACAAATCAGCAGCGAGGACATCCAGAGCGGGCGCGGTGCCCAGCGCGTGCTGGAATTGGTGCGCGCGCTGCAGGTTAGCGGCGCCGTGACCTTGGTGGCGCACGATGTGCGCACCAGAGAGGCGTTGGTGCAACCAGAAACGCTGCGCCGTGTGCCGACGCGGGTGGACTATTGCGCGGCGGGCGTGGACGGTTTCGAAGTGGCGCATCGTGCATTGCCTGCGTCGCGTGCGGAACGCGAAGCGCTGCAAGAGCTGGCAAAGCTGTGCCGCGAGAAAAAACTACTGGCCATGAGCCACAGTGATGCTCATGGGCGCTTCAGCGGTGCGCCGTGTGTCTCGTTCTTGCCGGGCGTATTTCCTGAAGCGGGCAGCGCGCGTGCTGACGCCGTGCGCCAGCATTTGAAGAATCGGATGCCTGTTCGTGCGCTTGTGGTGGCAGCGCCGCAGGTGCAAGTGGCGCCCGTGCATGGTGCAACGGGCTTGCTGGCACCGATCCAATTCTTGTGGGACTACCTGCGCAGCATGCCCGGATGGGGCAGGGTGTCGTGGCTGTGCTGGGGCGCGTTGGTGGCTTGGCTGTGCGCACGCTGCCGTAGCAGCAGTGCGGCGCGCACCTGAGGTTCAGCGCGACTCGCCGAGAATCGCGAGCACCTGTTCCGGCTTCTTCGCATCGATGATGCGCGTGCGCGTTTGCTCGGACTTCAGCACATTGGTGAAGCGCGCGAGAATGCGCAGATATTCTTCGTTCTGGCCTTCGGGGCCAGCGATCATGATCACGATATTGACTGGTTTGCCATCGAGGCTCTCGAAAGGGATGCCGGCTTTGCTGACGCCGATGGCGGCGATGAATGCTTTGACGGTGGCGATCTTGGCATGAGGAATGGCGATGCCGTAGCCGATGCCCGTGGACAGAATGCGCTCGCGGTCCGAAATAGCCTTGGCGAGATCTTTCTCTTTGCCCACGGCGCTGGTCTTGCCCAGCACCTTCACGAGAGCCTTTAGCGCGGCTTCCTTCGTGGGTTCTTTGATGGTGACGATGCGGTCTGCGGCCAAGAGCTGCGTGAGTTCCATGGATTCCTCGGGTTCGGGCACCATACCCTAGGCGCGCCTGCGGTCAAACTCGGTGGCTTTTGAGGCGCAATTGTGCTGGATATGGTTGACCGCGCGAGGAGATCCGCATGTCTGAATGTTCCAATGTGATCATTATTGGTTCCGGCCCAGCGGGCTGGACCGCCGCTATCTATGCAGCACGCGCGAACCTCGCACCGGTGCTTTTCGAAGGCCCGCAGCCCGGCGGCCAGTTGACCATCACCACGGATGTCGAGAACTACCCCGGTTTCCCCGAAGGCATCATGGGCCCAGAACTCATGCAGCGCTTCCGTGCGCAAGCCGCGCGCTTCGGCACGCAGATCCACTCTGAAGCGGTGACCGAAGTTGTGCTGGGTGCGGGCGCGCCCTTCACCGTGCGCACGGCGGAACGCACGCTGCAAGCGCGCACCATCATCATCAGCACTGGCGCCAGCGCGAAACTGTTGAACCTTCCCGACGAAGGTGCGTTCATGGGCCACGGGCTTTCGGCCTGCGCCACCTGCGACGGTTTCTTCTTCCGCAACAAGCATGTGTTCGTCGTTGGCGGTGGCGACTCCGCTGCCGAGGAAGCCAACTTCCTCACGCGCTACGCATCCAAAGTGACTCTGGTGCACCGCCGCGATGCGCTGCGTGCCAGCAAGATCATGCAAGACCGCGCCATGGCAAACCCCAAGATCAGCGCGCGCTGGAATTCCGAAATTGTGGCGTACCTCGGCACGCCGGGGCAAAGACTACGCGGTGCGCGCATGCGCGACACCGTGACGGGTGCCATCGAAGAGGTGAGTGTGGACGGAATTTTCTTGGCCATCGGACATGTGCCGACCACGGAGCTTTTCCGCGGGCAACTGCCCTTGGACTCGAAGGGCTATCTCGTGACCACTGCGGGCCGCACCGCAACGCAGATCCCCGGCGTGTTCGCCTGCGGCGATGTGCAAGATTCCTATTATCGCCAAGCCGTCACGGCGGCCGGCAGCGGATGCATGGCGGCGCTGGAGGCAGAGCGCTTCCTCGAAGCGGCGGGGCACTAATCCCTTGGGTTTCTTCGATCGCATCATCGCGGGCACCATGCCCTTCGTGCCTAAGCGCGTGGTGCGCCGTGTGGCGCGTCGCTATGTCGCTGGGGAAACACTGGAGCAAGCGCTCGGCGTGGTGGGCGAACTCAACAGCGGTGGCTGCAGCGCCACGCTGGATGTCTTAGGCGAGTTCATCGAACGCGAAGCGCAGGCGGATGCGACGCGCGACGACTACATCGCAGCGCTGCAGGGCATCAACAGCCGTGGACTGAATTGCAATGTGTCGGTGAAGCTGACCGCGTTTGGTTTGTTGCTGGACGAAGTGCGCACACTGGAGCGCGTGCGCGCGGTGGTGCAGGCGGCGGCGCAGCACAAGAACTTTGTGCGCATCGACATGGAAGATTCAAAGTGCACCACACCCACCATCGCGGTGTTCCGCACGCTGCGCCAAGAAGGCCACGACAATGTGGGATTGGTGTTGCAGGCCTACTTGAAGCGCACCCAGGCGGATATCGATGCACTCACAGACTTGCACCCATCATTCCGCTTGTGCAAAGGCATCTATGTCGAGCCCGAGGCCATCGCCTTCAAAGGACTGGAGCCTGTGCGCGAGAATTACCGCCGTTGCTTGGAGCGCATGTTCGCTGGCTCGGCCGTGCGTGTCGCCATCGCCACTCACGACGCGCAACTGGTAGAGGACGCGCTCGGGATTCTGCGCAGCAAGGCTGTGCCGCGTGAGCGCTACGAATTCCAAATGCTCTTGGGGGTTACAGAACACCTGCGCGCGCGGCTGGTGCGCGAGGGGCACCCCGTGCGGGTTTATGTGCCCTTTGGCCACGATTGGTATGGCTACTGCACTAGGCGGCTGAAGGAAAATCCCAAAATCGCCACCCATGTGACCAAGGCTCTGTTCGGTTTCGGCCGGTAGCCGCGGGTTTCCTGCGGCCATGGAACGCGCTGCCCACCACACCCCAGTTTTTTTTGTGGGCGGGCTGTACAGGGTGGTGGTCGCGATAATAGACTGTGGTCAAGAGCATTGCTGCAGCTACTCACGCTCGGCGCTGCGCTTGGAGCAACCATGAACAAGCTCACATATTTGGTGTTCTTGCTGGCCATCGCGATGGTCGCTGCTGACATGCCTGCGCAGGGTTATGGCGGCTGTCCTGTTCCTGCACCGGGCCCCGCTCCTGCGCCCGCGCCGGCTCTTGCACCTTCACCGGGTCCCGGCCCAGCTCCCGGACCAACACCCGGCCCCGGCCCAGGCGTCACCCCGGGCCCCGGCGGATACACGCCGTCCGGCGGCGGTGCGACTGGTCGCGGCGGCACAGGCGGTGCCAGTCCCGCCGGGCGCTTTGGTGGCGGCAGCGCGTCGCGCGGCAAAAAAGTGAAAGTCTCCGGTGGCGAAGCCAGCTATTGGCTGGGCGCAGTCACTTTGCCTTGGATCGGCGCGGCACTGCCGAAGCATGCGGTTCGCGATGGTTACGGCGGCACCGAAGCCTCCTTCGATGAAGCTGTTGGCGGCGCCGGCGGTGAACAAGCGTGGAAACTGAAGTCACTGCCCAGCTTGGTGCTGGTGTACGACCCAACTTCGAAGACGCACATGAAGAGTGTGCTGGACTTGGAAAATAACCGCGACTTTGCGGTGGCGACTCACTTCTTCAATCTTGTGCGTGTGGATGTGCGTTCCATCGGGTTGGATGAGCACAAGAAGGAGATGGGCGAAACCGTGCAAGTGTTGGTGTACGACTCGAAGGGGTTGCGCACTAAGACCTTGGCGGACCCCAAGAGTGCCGAGGTTTTGCTGAAGGCTATGGAGCCAATCTTCATTTCAGACTTCGGGCGCCGCATGGAAACGGCAATTGCCGGCATGGGCACAGTCTTGGCGCGCAAGGCTTGGGTGGAAGACGAAATCAAGCGCCATGAAACCGTGGTCATCTGCCCAGACTGCGGCAAGAAGCAGATCACTGTGGCGGATCGCCTGAAAGAACTGCGCACCGAAGCCACTTCTGTGCAGCGCACGTTGGACGAGCACCGCAGGGTGCAAGTCAAGGAAGCCGCAGCGCGCTGAAGTTCAGGTTGCGGATCATGACACCACGAGGACGAGCTGCATCTGCTCTCGTCCTTGTGCTGCTTTTGGCGGCACTGTGCGGAGCTCAAGTGCACGCGCCCGACGCGAGCCCAGGCAAAGTGATATTAGGCCGCCCGAGCGTTGAGGCGGCGTTTCAGTTGCTACTCGCAGCAGACTTCGCCTTGCCGCTGCCAAGCAACGCTGGCGCCGCCGCACCCGCCAACTCCTCTTCGCTTTGGTGGTGCTCTGAGTGTCGCGCCGCAGAGGACGCATCCTTGGCCCCCGAAGCGCCGCGCCTGCTCCTTGGGGCTGCGCGTGCGACCACATTGGCGCAAATCGGCGTTGGGAAGAACAGGCCCGTGGTCATGAGCACGCGCGATTTCGTGCTGGTCTGCGCCGTCGCGCAGACACTGGTGAAGGACCTTTCGCGCGAAGAGCTGGCTTTTGCGCGGGCTTGGGCGGGCACGCCGCGCGGCGACTTGGATGCTCATGCCAGCGCGCACTTGTGGCTGTGGCGCATGTTGCGCTTGCAAGCGCACTTCGAAGCATTGCTGGGATTGAATGCGGCGCCACCGCGTGGTGCGTTGCCAGCGCCCGGCGCGCGCTTCGGCCACGGGCAGCGCGGCGAGGTGTATCTATTCGCAGACATCGAGGCTTACCGCGCCTTCGGGCGGCACCATTTCGGCAGCAGTGGTGCACGCACTTCGTGGTGGTTCCATCAAGGCGCTGGTGCGTGCGTGGCTGCGCAGTGTGTTGGCAGCGAAGGCAGCGCCGAAGAATCCGCGCGCTTCGACCACTCCATGGCCCATCAGTGTTTCTTCATGTACCGCGAGTTTCTCTATCACTTGCCGGCGTGGGTGCATGAAGGCTTGGGCGCGTGGTTCGAGCGCCGCCACAAAGTGCATGGCGCCACATTCTGTTTGCTGGGCGCGGTGCAAGGCTGGAACACAGACATCGGTGACGACTGGTGGGCGCAACTGAAATTACGAGTGCAAACGGGGAAGGACGAAGCTGTCGTTCCCTTCTCGCAGCGCAGCAAACTGCACGAGTTACCACCAGAGCTGCATCCGCAGGCCTGGGCGCTGACGGCTTATCTCATCGGCCTTGGGCCGCAGCGTTACCGCGTGTTCCTCGACACGCTCAAGAAGCAGCGTGCCGAAGAGAGCACGCCCGAACTGCTCTACCGCGCGGTGGAAACGGCCTATGGCTGCGACCTCGTCAGCTTGCAAGACAACTGGCGCGCTTGGGTGAAGGGCCTGAAGGGCAAACCCTGAGGCGGCTGATCCCGGTGCCAACTGTCCCTTATTTTTTCTTGAACAGGTCTGTGACGCCACTGGCGATCTTGCCAGCGGACTCAGCCGCAGCCTTCCCGGCGGCGTCCACGGCACCTGTGGCGGCGTTCACCGCACCTTTGCCAACATCACCAAGCACATTGACGGCGGCTTTCGCCGCGCCGGCGGACACCTCGGTCAGAATTCGCTTGATCAACTCCGCAGCAGTGATGCCGTCGGGGCCTTGCCCGAGGTTGGTCAAATGAATGTCCGGCAGCGGGATGGGCGCGGCGAAACCGCCCGTGCCCTTGAGACTCACATTGATCTTGGCACCAGTGATCAGGAAGTCGTCGACTTGGAGTTTCTTCGCTGGTTTCCCACTCTCGTCGGCGGGGTTGCTCCCGTCGCTGGTCGCCGCCGTTACATTCTCCAAAATCTTGCTCAGGTTGTCTCCGCCTAGCAATCCGCTCTCGTAGGTGATTTCCGCCGATTCGACCCGGATAGATTTGATAACGATTTTCTCTGAGAGCAGTGAACTGGGCGCGATGGACAGGCTTGCGGAACCGACCTTGATGGCGTTAGGCGTTTGGAACCCTTCCGGGTTGCCCACGACGAGGCCATCGATTTTGCCCGAGCCGGAAAAGATGGAAACGCTCACGCTGTCGAGCTTGATTGCCACCTTGGTCAGCTCTGGCCCGACGGTTTCCACCCCATTTTTGAGGGCGCTATCCATAAACAATCCCGCGGCCACGACGGCAAGGATGAGCAGCAGCAAGAGGGCTATGAAAATGCGAATAACAAGTTTTTTCATGGCCGACAGCATAACGGATTCTATTCCGTCGCGACTCGCGGTTGGGGTGCACAGGATTCCGCTGAGATCTCAGATGGAGATGTGATCCGCCTGTGTCAGGGGCGTTGTCGCCTGACCCCGGTGCTGATGCCCACGGTGGGGGTCGAACCCACACTTGGGGGATTTTAAGTCCCCTGCCTCTGCCATTGGGCTACGTGGGCGTGCGAAAGAGCTTAGCTGCTGAAACTTGCTGGCAAGGCCGCGAGTTTGGCGAGCCCGTCTTGGTCCACTCGGTGCAGTAACCATTCGCGACGCACTGCGACGCCATGACGCTCGTAGAAATCCAGCGCCAGTTTGTTCCAGTCCAACACAATGAAATCCATGCGCCCGCAGTTCTGCGCCACTGCGAGACGCGCGCAGGTGACCATCATGCGATGCCCAATCTTCAGATGGCGAAACTCCGGCAGCACGAACAGGTCTTCCAAATAGAAGGTCGGGCGCGCCGCGAAAGTGGAGTAGGCGAGGAAATGCGCGGCGTAGGCCACAAGGTGGCCGTCGTTTTCGGCAACCAACAAGCGGTAGTGCGGGCGCGGCCCGAACAAGTGCTCGATCAAGCGCGCCTTGGCTTCCGCGTCGGGTGGCGGCAACTGTTCGTAGCGCGCCAGCGCTTCCACCAATTGCAAGTACTCACCAGCATCTTCGATGTTGGCGGGACGAATGATGATCTTGTCGTTGCTCACTAACGCGCTCCTTCGGTTGAGCGGTCTGACGAAAGGTCTTGATGCACTCCGCCGCTGCCGACGGAAACGCGTTGCATCCAGCGCGAATACCGGTCGCCCACATTCACAGAGTGGATGCGAATGGCGCGTCCAATGTTCCAACGCAAGATGGCGTCGGCAAGGACCTCTGGGTCTTTCACGGGGCCCGCCGAGGGGGCACCGTCGGTCAGAACAACGATGGTGTCCGGGCCGGCCAAGGCGTCGTCCGCCGCCGCTTTGCCCGCAGGATGGAACGCCGCCCACATGCCATCGTGAATGTTCGTGGCTTGGCCCGGGTTCACTGCGCGCACGCGAGCAGCCAAGCGCTCGCGCGAATCGTCATTCAGAGGTTCGAGTCCCTTGCTCAGCCACAGGGCTTCGTCGTTGAAAAACACGATCCCCACATGGGTGCCTGATGGCAGCTTGGCCAAGACATGCAGCAGCTCGGCCTTCAGTAGATCCAAGCGCGAGCGCAATTCTTGCCCTTTCAAATGCTCGGATTCGCGGATGTGCACCGACGCCTTGCCACCTTTGATTTCGGCGCGCATGGAACCGGACCCGTCGATGACAAATACCACCCGACCTGGGTCCATCGGGATGCCATAGAACGAACCGTAGGCGGCACCCTGCGAACTCTGCGCCACACCAGCGGGCTGATTGCGCCGTGCGTTCCACAATTCTGTCCAAGCAGCCCTATCGTGACCAAGGTCTGTGCCGAGGCGCGCTTTGAGCGCCGCGATTGCTGGGCCGTGCACGCGCGCCGCTTCCTTCACGCCGGTGCACGAGATCACAGCGCTCATGGAGTCGTCGCAGTTGGCATGCAGCGCACTTTCCATCAAAGCTGCGCGCAAAGGCCACGCCGCGCCTTCAGGGGCGATTGGAACTAAGGCTGGATTCCAACGCCCCACGCGCGCCAACCCGCGCACCAAGGCCACCTGCTCTTCCACGAGAAGTTTCTTTTCGCCCAACGCTTTGAGTGCGGCGCTGTGTGCGCCGGCATCAGGATGGCTGGCGAGGACATGAAGGAAATCGACCCGCTCGGGCGCGGTCCGCGCAGCACGCTGCAACAACAATTGCACGCACTTGGGGTCGTCGTTGTGTTGCAGCGCATCGCGCGCCACGGCCCGCGCTTGTTCGTCGTTGGCGCGCGTCATCCACGCCACGGCAAGCTCCGCCGCCTTCGCTGGCGCCGCGCCGGCCAACAGCTTGCACAAGGCGCGTTCGCGCTGGTTGTTGTGCGGCAAGGCCAAGGCTTGTTCAACAGCGGTGGCCGCAGCGCTCGCCAATGTTTCGCCTTCGAAAGCCACGAATTCGATGCGCAGCGCTGCGCTACCGGCATCGGCGCGGCGCGACAAACGGATGCGGCGCAAGCCCGCGCTGCAATCCAACGCACGGGCGCCGACGCGGCTTGTGAGCTTGTTCAAATCCACGCGCAGTTCATTCCAACCCGGCAGCAGAGGTTGGTCCAACCAGGCGGCGGCATCGTTGCTACGCATGCCTTCGTCATCTTCGATGCGCAGTTGGAACTCTTGCCCCGCGCTGCCCTCCAGATACACGCGCAGCAGCAGCGCCTTCGGTGTTGCACCCCACAAATCGCGCAGGGTGAACCCGTAGTAACGGGTGCCCGTCGCAGGGCCGCAGCGCAAGGCCCAACGCCCGTCGCTCTCGGCGGCGTCGAGCACGCCTTCGTGGATCACGCGCGCATCGTGGGCGCCATCCAGCACGCACACCTTGCGCGGCACTTGCGCGTGCAGCAGTAGCGTGGCGAAGATCAGTACGAGAGCGCAGCGCATGGGGCGCGATCATAACGGGTAGCATGCGCGCATGCGCAGAGGATTTCGCCTTCTCGCCTTGATGGCTCTCTTGGGGCTGTGCGTTGCGCAAGACCCAGTTCGCTTCAGCGTTGACATCGCCACCGACGGCAGTGTTGCTGCGGAGCGCATCGTGGCTGCTGTCGCGCGGCTGTGGCCTGAAGCAGTGCTTTTGCGCGAGGGCGCAATCACGAACAGTTCACGACCTGCTGCGACGCAGCGGCGGCAATTGTTGCTGGGCGCGACAACGCAGCCACGGCGTGCCGTGGCATTCCCCACAGTGCAAGTGAAACTGCTGCAACCGCTGCGTGCTTTGAAAGAACGCATCCAGACGCTGTGGCCCGGACGCGGAATACTCGAGATCGCGCTCGGCGAGAATGCGAAAACCTTAGGCCAGCGGATCGCGGCATGGACTGGGCCTGGCGTGGTGCTGATCGAAGAGGGCGCGCTCGCCGCAACTGAATTGGGTGCGGTGCTCAGTGCGGCACGGGCCAAGGGTTTGGTCGTCGCAGGGACAATGCCCGAACTGAGTGCGCTGGGGGCCGCACTGGTGCTGCGTGCGGACGCAGATCGTTGTGCCGCGGCTTTGGTGGCAGTGCTGCGCATGGGCGTCAGTCCGAGCGCCATGCCAGGCGCCAGTTTGGAACTTGAAGATCACACCACGTTCTGCACCGGCGTGTTGTCGGAACTGCACCGCAGTGGTGCGCAACTCACAGCCGCAACACTCGGCAGCTTTGATGAACTGCTTGTGGGGGCCGCGCAATGACCCGTGCATTCTGGATCATGCTGAGCATCGTGGCCTTTGCTGTGGTCGTGGTGCTGGCCGCCGCAGTGGATGTGCAGCAAGGTGCTGCGCAGGAGCAAGAACAGCGCCGCGCCGCTGCGCGCTTGAGAGAGTTCAGTGCAATCGAGCAGCAGCAAGCACAGGAAGTGGCGAGTCTGCTGCAAGCCTCGCAGCAGCGCATGGCCCAGCGTTGGCAAGAAGACTTGCGCACCCACGGGGTTTTGTTGCCAGCGGAAACCAAGACCGCATTGGAGCAATGCATCGATATAGGCCTGCGCCGTCAAGTGTCAACCGATGCCACCAGTGTCGCGCAATTGAATGCCACTCGCGCAACATTGCAACGCTTGGAAACGGCAGCGGCAGAAGCTGCTGCGGGCACGCCGCCGCCGGACTTGGCGACACCGATTGCGATCGGACTGCTCTGCTGCACGGCGGCCTTGTGGGTGTGGTGGCACTTTCTCGTGCGCAGACCGTTGCTGTTGTTGGCGCAGGAAGCGCGCCAACAGGGCGCGGGTGCTGTGGTGGGTGCTGGCGGTGTGGGCCAAGTGTTGGCCGAGGCACTACAAGAAGTGATGGCCGAGCTACATGCTGCGCGCGCCGAATTGGAATTGCGCGTGGATGACAAGACGCGGCAGCTGGGGACAGCGCTGGAAGTGCAGCGCACGCAGAGCCAGAAACTGACTGAGTTGCTGGATGCGTTGCAGCGCACGCGCGAGCAATTGTTGCGCCAAGAAAAGCTCGCGGCCGTGGGCACCTTGGCTGCTGGGGTGGCGCACGAATTCAACAACATCCTTGGTGGCATTCGCGGGTGCGCGCGGGAAGCAGCGGCAGAAAAGCCGACGGCTTCGGTGCAAGAGTGCATCGACATGATTCTGAAAGCCAGCGACAGAGGGCGTGCCATCGTGGAAGGGCTGGGGCATCTGGGCCGCCCGCAGCGTCCGGAGTCTGGCCCGTGCGACGTGGCTGCAACGGTGGCCGATGTCTTGCAGTTATTGCAAGCGCAAGCGGTGGATGCAGGTGTGCGCATCGACAGCACAGTGGCCAGCGGCGTGCAAGTGGCTGCGCCTCCTGGGGCGGTGCTGCAGATGTTGCTGAACTTGTTGCGCAATGCGTTGCAAGCCTCGCCGCCAGGCGAGGCTGTCAGCGTGGTGACTACACGCAGTGGCAACAGAGTGCGCCTGTGCGTCGCGGATCGTGGCAGTGGCGTGCCCACGGAATTGCGCGCGCGTTTGTTTGAACCATTTTTCACCACGCGCGAGCGCTCCGGCGGCACAGGCTTGGGCCTTGCTATCACCCACGGGCTGGCGCTGCAGTGCGCGGGAACCACTGGCTACGCAGCGCGCGAAGGTGGTGGCAGCGAATTCTGGTGCGAGCTTCCAGTGCCGGAGGTTGCAGCATGAGCAACGACAACGAACTTGATGTTCTGGTGGTGGACGACGAAGAGAGCATGCGCTTCTTCGTGAAGCGTGCGTTGGAGCGTGCGGGACACAAAGTGCAGGCGGTGGCCAACGCTGCTGCAGCGATGGATGCGGCGAAGCAACGCCCCTTCGATGTGGTGGTGACAGATTTGCGCATGCCCGGCATGAACGGGCACGAATTATTCGCAGAGTTGCTGCGCGAAGGGATTGCGGCGCGTGTGGTGCTGATGACGGGCTTTGGCACTGTGAAAGACGCGGTGGCGGCGATCCATGCTGGGGCGGAGGCCTACATCACCAAACCGTTTGAAGCAGAAGAACTACTGGTCAGCGTGCAACGCGCTGGCGAGAAGGCGCGCTTGATTGCCGAAGTTGGCGCGTTGCGTTCGGCTTTCGAGAGCGGGCAGTTTGAAGGGATGGTTGGCAATAGCCGCCCGATGCGCAAATTGGTCAGCCTGATTGCGCGTATCGCGCCCCACGAAGGCGCAGTTTTAATCAGCGGCGAAAGTGGCACCGGCAAGGAACTGGTGGCGCGCGCCATCCATGCGCGCAGCCGTCGCGCAGGGAAGCCCTTCGTTGCGGTGCACTGTGGGGCGTTGCCGCAGGGTCTGCTGGAAGCCGAAATCTTCGGAGTTGAGGCCGGGGCTTTCACCGGTGCCGAGCGAACGCGCATCGGCCATGCAGAGCGCGCCGACAAGGGCACGCTGTTCTTAGATGAAGTGGGGGAGATCCCTCTCCAGATGCAACCAGCGTTGCTGCGCTTCTTGCAAGAAGGCGAAGTGGTGCGAGTGGGCGGCACTACTGTGTTGCATCCCGATGTGCGCGTGGTGGCCAGCAGCCAATGCGATCTGCGCGAATTAGTGCGCAGCGGCAAACTGCGTCAAGACCTTTACTTCCGCTTGAATGTGTTGCCGCTGACTGTTCCTCCGTTGCGCGACCACAGCGAAGATGTTCCTTTGTTGGTGCGCGGGTTTTTGGCGCGCTTTGGGCACGCCGAAGCGCTGGTGTCCACCGCAGCCATGGCCGCGCTCACAGCGCACCCGTGGCCGGGAAATGTGCGCGAGTTACGCAATGCCATCGAACGCATGCTGGCGTTGAAGCCCGGCGGGTCCATCGAATTGGAAGACCTGCCCGAGGAGTGTCGCGGTGGCGCCATGCAGCCCGTCGGCGAACCGGGGTATCGCGAAACTATGGAGAATTTCGAGCGCCGCTACTTGGAAGACTTGCTCACGCGGGCGGCGGGCAATGTGGCCGAAGCTTCGCGCTTGGGCTCTATTCCGCGGGCCAGCCTCCATGCGCGGATTTCCGTTCTGGGTGTGGATCTTTCCCGCTTCCGCATCGGCAACTGACATTCGGTCAGTGCTGCCGTGGCAGACGGCACCCTGCCGTTTCTTGGTGCACAACGGGCCTAGGCCATTCGTACACCACCTCGCAGAACAGCTTGAGCTATGGGGCTCAAGGCGCTGCCAGCGGATTCCGACAAGACGGACACATGGTGCCCGGCAGTGCCCAGCCGGTGACCAGAGGCAGACCCATGGAAACGAAAAGAGCGCATCTCACGAGCGAGCAGTTGGAGAACATGCGTAGCGAGCTGATCGTGCGGGAACTCACCCTGCAGCAGGACTTGGTGGCGGATTCTCACGCGGCGGATGTCGAAGAAGAGCGCGGGGATGAGGCCGATCAGGCCACACTCGCCGTGGCCCATGATGTGGCCATCGAATTGCGCGGGCGCGAGTCCCACGAACTGCAGCTCATCGAAGAGGCCTTGCGGCGCATCGACACGGGTCAGTACGGCACTTGCGAGGACTGCGGGCACGAAATCGCTTGGAAGCGCCTGCGGGCAGTGCCCTCCGCCGAGTACTGCCTGCACTGCCAAGAACGCTCCGAGGCCCGAGGAGTCAGGGCGTCTATGCCAGAATCTGAGAGCTGATCTCCGTAGCAGCAGTGGCGCGGCCCGGGATTTGCGATGGGATAGGTGGTCTCGGCAGTGCTAGTTGCGTTGCAGGGCCCAAGGAGGTGACACCCATGAAGCCCGAGCAAATGACCGTGAAGGTCCGTGAGGCGCTGCAAAGTGCAACAGAGAGCGCGCGGCGCCAGAAGCACCCAGAGGTGACTCCAGCGCATGTGTTCGCCGCGTTGTGCGAGCAACCGGATGGACTTCTGCGTCCGGTGCTGGACCGGTTGAATCAGTCAGCGCAGAAACTGCAAGACGCGCTGCGCACAGAATTAGGCAAGTTGCCAACCCAAGAAGGTGGCGACCTGCATTTCTCGCGCGACTGCACGCGGCTCTTTGACACCGCGGATTCGAAGCGCATGGCGCTCAAAGATTCGCATCTCTCCAGCGAGCACTTGATCCTTGCAGGCTGCGGCATGCAAGCGACGGCATTTGGCGCGTTCTTGAAGCAAGCCGG
>CAMDTN010000045.1 GCA_945907755.1 Singulisphaera sp. GP187
CAACGTCGAAAAACAATGTGCCTTGGGTCTCGCATGCAAATCCGTGTGCGCGCCCGAGAGAATTCTTCTTGGACACACCAGCGAGAGAAAAGGGCTGACATGGGAACCCGGCAAGCAACACATCGTGCGCGGGGATGGCACAGGCGTCGATCTTCGTGATGTCGCCAGCAATCGGGTGGGCCGCACCAAAGTTGGCCTCGTAAGTCAACTGGCTGTACTTGTTCCATTCGGAAGTGAATACGCATTCACCGCCGATGGCCTCGAATCCCATGCGCAATCCGCCGATGCCGGCAAACAGGTCGACGAATCGAAAATCCCCTGTGCGAGTGTGTGGCTGCTGCCTTGGAGCGCGCATCGTGAGAGCGGTGCGAAGGACAATCCCCCTCGCCTTCAACGGGAGGATGAGTTGTTGCGTGGGTCCTGTCGGCACGACCGAAGTGTAGAGCGTCTGCATGACGGCACCCAGTGTGGCAGAGGGGGGCGACAGGAGTTGATCAGCGAGCGGGGGCGAGGGTGGTGGAGCCGGTTTTTAGGCCGTCGCGGATGGCGAGTTGGCGCGGGGTGGCGGTGGGAAGGAAATCGAAACTGGTGACGCGGCGTTGAAGATGCCGCGAGGCTTTGAGGCGAATGGTGTGCTCTGTTTTTTCGCGACGCACCAACAGAGTGACTTCGCTGCCCGGGGCGACAGCATGCAACCACTGCTGCACCAAGGCACGGTCCGTGGATTTGTGCCCATTCACCGCAAGGATGACATCGCCCACATGCAGCGTGCCCTTCGCGAATGCTTCCACCTGCGGCACCGCGGCCACACGCACCACGCCTTCTTCTTCCGCCAGGCTGAGCACGCTGATGTCACCCGCTGTTGGCACAACGATGTCCAGTTCCTTCGCCGCGCCAGCGCGCTCGATTTTCAGAGATAACTTTGCGCCCGCCGCTGCCGAACCCAGCGCCCGCAATGCGTCGCGCATTTCTGCGGTGTCTTTGCCATCCACCGCAAGAATCTTGTCGCCGCTACGCAAACCAGCTTTCGCCAAGGGCGTGCCTTCACCAGCCGGTAGTTCAGTTCCGCCGGTGCGCCGCAGCGTCGCGAACGCACTGCGCTCGCTTTCGCTGAACACCAAGCTGATGCCCGCTGCGCCGAGATAGCGATTCCAATCCACTTCGCGCGCGCCACGGATGTGGTTGGCGAAAAATGAATCGACATTCACGCCGCTGACTTCGCGAATGACGCGAGGGAAATCTGCCGAAGCAAAGCCCGGCAGCGCCGCGCCGTGGCGGTAGTACCCGCCGAAATCGCGGTACATGCGCCGCATAGCTTGGTCCAAACCAAAGCGGTTGTTGCTGCCTTCGCGAATGGCCAAGTCCAGCGCCAGCCCCAACACTTCGCCTTGCAAGTAGTAGGAAATGCGCGTGTCGTTGGCCCACACGCCGCGCGACGAAGCCTGCGGCGATTGCTCGAGGTGCGCCGCGTTGCTTTCGTAGCCAGTGATGCTGGCGCGATAGGTGGCGGCGAATTCTGAATCGGTAATCAGCCCACCACGCCACAGCACGATGTTGGCGTAGTAGCTAGTGAGGCCCTCGCAGATCCAAAGATCATCGACCGGCGCCGCCTGCGTGTAATCAAACGGGCCCAGCAGCGTCGGGCGCATGCGCTTGACATTGAAGGTGTGGAAATATTCGTGCGCGGTGACGCCGCGTGTGCCGGGCACGCTGATGCGCGCGGGGTTTGCGGTGCCGATGGTGGTGGAGTTCAAGTGTTCCAGCCCGCCACCGCCCGGCGTGTAGATGAAGCTGTAGTGCGCGTAGGGATTGTCGCCAAAGATGTCCACCGTGGTTTCCACGATGCGGCGCACCATGTCTTGCAGCGCGGGCACCTCGGTAGCGTTTTCTTTTCCAGCAGTGAGCGCCACAATTTCGTGGGGCACGCCGCGCACTAATTGCACCCAACGGTCCATCAAGCCGATGGCCACCGGAGAATCCACCAAGCGGTCGTAGTCGTCAGCGTGAAACACCAACGGATCGACGGTGCGTTCCAGACCGCAGGCTGCTTGCCAATCTGGAGGCAACACAAAGCGCACCATGATGGGCTGTTCTTTCGCGCCATGCAGCCACGCCCACGAGCGCGGCCCATCGATAAGCCCTGCGTTTTCGCGCAGATACGAGCGATTGTTGGCGGACGCGCCGGGATTGTTGTTGGTGTACTTGAAGCGCACAACGCTGGCCTTGCCCGCGGCCACGGTGAAACGCCGCTCCTCCGCACGCGTCACGGGCAGCGTTTTGCCATTGCCGTCTTCGGCAGCAAAGCCTTCCATGGAAGTGATCGCCAGTGGGCCGCCAAACGCTGCAACGGTGATGGGCCGATAGGAACCCGGCGCCCAAAACGGGAGTTCGAACACCAGCTCCTCTCCCGTTGGATTGCGCACTTCCAGCGTGAAGTGAATTCGCTTCGCGTCGTCGGCCTTCACTTCGGCGCTGTAGAAAAGCTCTTGGCGCGCCGGTTGCGCGACGGCCACAACGGCCAGCAGCAACAGGGCCAATGCGTTGAATGCCGCCGCACGCAATTCGTTCGCTCGCATCATGCGCTCCCGCTGCTGGTGACACGCGCGCAGCTTTCACCACGACACGACACCGAAAGAAACTCGTCTTGTTGCAAGATCACTTCAACCAACTTGGCTGGAGGCGCTGCCACAGCCACGCGGCGGAAGATTTCCATCACGATGTGTTCGGCGGTGGGCACCACGCCCAGCAGCCCAGGCACATCGACATTCAGATTGCGGTGGTCCAGCGGTTTCAGCACGGCTTCGTGCACGCGTGCATCCAGCGCTTCGACATCTACCGCGCGCCCGGTTTCGCTATCGATGGCCCCATGCAGCACCACGGTGAAGCGATAGTTGTGGCCATGCCCGCCTTCCCGCGACGCGGGGCCGAAAGTGCGCAGGTTTTTCTGCTCGGTCCAGTCGCTGCGGAAAAGCCGATGCGAAGCACAGAAACGGTAAGTGCGGCGCAGTTCGATCATGCGGGCATAGTAACGGGCAGCGCCTCGAGCGCGTCGATGCCGCTGGCCTGCACGCTGCAACGCACCGCGCGCACGCGCACCCCCGTCGCGCACGCCACACGCAGCAAATGTGCCCATTCCGGGTCGATGGCCACCGCCGGCGTGAAAACATGCACATCAGAGCGCAAGGCCAATAACAGCAATGCCGCTTGGCCGCCGTCGCGCGCGATCGCCGTGAGTGCTTGCAAGTGTTTGCGTCCGCGCTCGGTGGGGGCGTCGGGAAACTGGGCCACGCCAGCATGAGCCATGGAGACGCTTTTCACTTCCACCCACAGCGCGCCCTGCGCGTTGTGCGCCAAGAAATCTATGCGCGTGCCGCCCGCAGGTAACGCCACTTCCGCGCGAATGTCTTGCAGCGGGCCGAAAACATCGCTCCTACCGCTCCGCAACACTTCAGCGGCCAGCGCATTGGCGCGCAGCGTGTTCACGCCCACAAACACACCCTCGGCTTCCAGTGCTTCCAAGCCCCAAGCCAACTTGGGCCAGCGCCCTGCTGGTTTGCCCGCAGTCCGCGCAGGCCGCACCAGTGCCCGCGCACCAGCTTGCAGCAGCCCGTGCATGGAGCCCGTGTTGGCCAAATGCGCCACTGCCGCTGTGCCATCGGGGAAAACAATGTCTGCGAAGAACCGCTTGCGGCGCGCCAGAAAACTCGCTGGCAGCAGTGGCGGGTCGAAGAGCACGCTACTTCGTCGTCGGCATGAACACAGCGCTCTGACGCGGCGGCCCGGCCTCGAACACATAGATGTATGGCAGCGGTTTGTCGGCGGTGAAGGCCTGCACCGTGATGCGATCATTGCCTTGATGCGTCAGCGTGAGTCGTGTGGCCACACCCAAGGGCACGCGCATGGCGTCAGCGTCTTGCTGCACCGCATTGTTACGCGACGCATCCATCATGCCGGCAAAGCCCACCAAGCGATAACTCTGCACCGTCTTGTGCCCACCGAGTGTCAGCACGGGTTCGTCGACGCCAACATCCACCAACACACGCCCCGCAGCGGTCATGCTCATGCGCCCTTGCGCACGGGGCACTTGCCCGAACTCCGACACATCCGCAGCGCGCCACACAGGCAGCACGCCCCTGTTCTGCAATGCCGTTACATCGAGCCGCAGCTCGACCAAGCTCCACTCGTTCAAAGTGCTCGCAGCACCCGTCGTGCACGAGCTCAACCCAACCAGCACCGCCAGCGCGACCACCAAGAACGCCGCAACTTTATTTCGCATGAATGAGGCTCCTGCCCGAGCGACGACGCGCATCACAGCGCACCTCCCGCTTCAAGAATGAGGTCGCGGTTCTCGGCACCGCCGCGCAAGTCCAGCAGCACACGCAAGCCGTTGCCTTCGCGCACGAAAAACGAAACCGCGGTCGATGCGTCTGCCTCTTCGCGCGTGCGGCCCACCACCAACACGCCTCCGGGCAGCAAGCTGCCTGCCAAGGCTCGCGCCGCAACGCGCTGGCGTTCGGGGTTGAAATAGCCGGGGTTCAGCACATTCATGGCGCGCACCAAATGCCACTTTGGTGGCATGGTTGCAAAGACATCGTGGCGCCCCACGCTGAAGCGCGGCTCTGCTGCAGCCGTGAGGCTGCACTCTGGGTGCCACAGTTGGATGCGTTCGATGCTGGCGCCGGCCCGACCGGGCGCTGCGTTCTGCTGGCCCGCGCCAGCGGCCTTCAGCAAAGCATCGACTTGGGGCAACCACTTGCGCGCCCGGCGTTGCAGCCAGCGGTTCACCGGACGCAACACGGATTCTGGTTGCACGGCACGCAACACAAACCTCTCACTCACAAATTGCAACGGCGCACCGTCTTCCTCGCAAACAACGGCCCACGGGCAATTGGCCATACGCACCACCAGCAGCACGGCGTAATAATCGCTGGCGTGCATGCGTGTTGGGCGCTCGGCCACCAGCGAGCGCCACAACTCCAGCGATGTGATGCCGCTGCTGGCGCCAACATCGTGGACCAGCAATTCGGGCACTGCGGCAAAGCGCTCGCGCACGATGGCCAGTACTTGCTGGTCGAGGCCTTTGAAGCGATTGCGTCGCGTGGTCTTGTGGATGTTGCCGCCCACCACAAGTTCGTCGTAGAGGCGTGCCAGCAAGATGTCGTCCATCACACGCATGGCCGCTTCACCGCCTGTTAGTAGCGTCAGCGCAAAGCGCCGTGTGCCACGAATCTCGAGCGCGCGTTGCATCAGCGGCCCCGAAGCAGTAACCCCTTGTTTCCACATGCTGCGTGCGGCCTAGCGGAAGTCGTCTTCGAGGTCCATGTCTGACGAGCCTTCAACATCGGTGCGGAAGCCGATGCGAATGTCGCCAAACTGACCGGACTGCGCCACAGTGACCAACTCCTTTTTCAGCAACAGCAACAGTGCGAGGAACCACCCGATAGTTTCTTGGCGCGTCGGCTGAGCCCCGACGATTTCAGAAAACAACATCGAGCCCTTTTCGGCGAGGCGCGCGCGCAGCTCGTGCGCATAAACGCGTACAGGCTTGTCGTCGATGCGAATGTGGCGCTCGTTACGCGACGATTCAGGGCCCAACGAATCCAAGATGCGCTGGAACGCGCTGAGTAAATCGAAGATGCCCACTTCTTCGACGCTGCGGTCTTCCACGCGCAGCGGTTCAGGCCGCGCGGCGTTGGGCCGGCCCACGGTGCGCGCAAACCCTTCGGCGCGGTCTTCCAACACCCGCGTCGAATCCTTCAAGCGCTTGTATTCCAGCAGTTGCTGCACCAGCTCGTAGCGCGGGTCGATCTCTTCAGCGAGGTCAACTTCTTCGCTCGGCAGCAACATGCGCGACTTCACCACCATCAGAGTGGAAGCCATCACCAAGAAATCCCCGGCTTCGTCCAAATCCAAGTCCTGCATCAGAGCGACATAGCCCAAGTATTGGTCAAGGATGGTGGCGATGGGAATGTCGTGAATGTCCACCTCTTCCTTCTTGACGAGGTGCAAGAGGAGGTCCATCGGACCGGCGAAATGCTCCAGTCGGACGCGGTAGTCCTCGCTCACAGGATGCTCCTCCAGAAGGCCGCCATGGCGAACACTTGGTCTTCCACCAGCACGGCAATGTGCCCGTAGATTTCCGGGTAACCGCGGCCTAACCCAAAGCCCGCAAGTTGCCCGCTGATCCACATGGTCAGCGCGAACACGCAGATGATGCCCGCCGGGGCGAGCGCATACCAGACCCGCCGCACGCTTTCCGGCAACAGCGCCCCCAACATGCGGCTGCCATCCAAGGGCGGTAGCGGCAACAAGTTCAGCAGCCCCAATAACACCGAGAAATACAGCCCGGGCTTCAGCACTTTCCACGCGTCCGAGCTGATGGCCGTCGCGCTGTCCACCACCCCGCCGCCAATAAGTGCCCCCAGCACCGCGATGACAAAACCAGCGAACAAAAAGTTGGCCACCGGGCCGGCCAGGGCCACCAAAGCCATGCGCCACGGGCCGATGCGCCCGGCATCCACCATCACCGGTTTTGCGCCGCCAAGCAGCCAACCCATCAGCAAATAAGACAGCAGCGGCAGCACGATGGTGAGGAACCAGTGGATGTGCCGCAGCGGATTCAGAGTGGCGCGCCGGAAAACTTCGGCCCGACGGTCGCCGAGAGCGAATGCGGTGAGGGCGTGAGCCGCCTCGTGACAGGCGTTGGTCATCAGCACAACGCCGACAACCCCCAAGAGCAGCAGCCATTCGTGGGTAGTTTGCGGGATCACGCCTGCGAGCGTAGCCCTGCATGCTGCGCCGAGGAAGTCCCGCGTTCATTGACGCTGCCCTAAGACCGTTCCATAATCCCCCGCGCGAGAAACTCCGCGCGGAGGCCCCCTTTGCCACGGCTTGAGCGCGCTCGACTAGTTCTCGAAACCGAAGCCCAAGCGATCCTCGCTTTAGTGCCCACTCTTGGCGCCGATTTCGAGCGCGTGGTGCAACTCGTCTTAGATTGCCGCGGGCATGTCGTGGTGTGCGGGTTGGGCAAGGCCGGGCTGGTGGGCGCGAAGCTCTCGGCCACCTTCGCCAGCACCGGCACCCCCAGCAATTTCTTGCACCCGGCGGAAGCCTTCCATGGCGACCTCGGCCGCGTGCGCCACGGCGATGTGGCTTTGCTGCTCAGCAACAGCGGCGAGACCGCCGAAGTGGTGCGCTTAGTCGATCCTCTGCGCCGCCTTGGGGCGCACATCGTGGTGATGACCGGCGCTGCGGATTCTGCGCTCGCGCGCGCCGCAGATGTGGTGCTGGACATCGGCCGCGCCGCTGAAGCGTGCCCGCTGGGCCTTGCGCCGACGACCAGCACCACGGCGTTGTTGGCGCTGGGCGACGCACTGGCCATGACCGTGCTGGATGCACGCCGTTTCAGCCGCGAGGATTTCGCGCGCTTCCACCCCGGTGGCTTGCTGGGTCGCCAACTGATGCGCGTCGACGAAATCATGCGCACCGGCGACTCGGTGACCATCGCGCCTGAAGGCAGCAGCGTGCGCGCCGTGCTGATCGCCATGAACAGCACGAAGGGCCGCCCTGGAGCGGCCATGTTGGTGGATGCTGCGGGCAAGTTGTCCGGACTGATCACCGATGGCGACTTAGCGCGCCACTTGCAGTTGGGCACAGATTTCTTGAACCAACCCGCAACGCAAAGCATGACTCACAATCCGTTGCACATTTCCAGCGGCGAATTGGTTTCACAGGCGTGGCACCTGTTGCACGGGCGCCATGTGGATCAGTTGCCTGTGGTGGACGCTGCTGGCAAGCCTGTCGGCCTGCTGGATGTGCAAGATGTGCTGGCCGCGAGGAGCCTGTAATGCCATCTGCTGCCATCCGTGCGTTGGTCTTGGATGTCGATGGTGTGCTGACGGACAACCGTTTGCATGTGGACATCCTGCAAAATGAAAGCAAGAGTTTTTGCATCGCCGATGGGCTGGGCTTGAAGCTGTGGACCGCAGTGGGGCTGAAAGTGGCGGTGATCTCTGGGCATGGCTCGTTGCAAGCGCAGCACCGCATGAAAAAACTGGGCATCGACGAAGTGCATTTGGGCGTGCTCGACAAGCTGCCCGTGTATGAAGCGCTGTTGGCGCGTTGGGGCGTCGCGCCGGAAAGTGTGGCGGTCGTTGGTGACGACCTGCCGGATTTGCCGCTGCTGCGCCGCTGCGGTTTTGCCGCAACTGTGCCCGCGGCCCACGCTGAAGTGAAAGCCATGGCTCAGCACATCACTGTGCTGCAAGGCGGCCACGGCGCGGTGCGCGAAATTGTCGAACTACTGCTGCACCGCAACGGTTTGTGGGACGCCGCCACGGCGCCTTTCCGCAAGTGAAACAAGCCTTCGGTATTGCGTTAGCTGCGTCGCTGTTGCTGGCTGGCGTGTTGTTGTGGCTCAGCCAAGACACGGTGGATGGCGATGGTCGGCCCTTGCGCCCGCGCAGCGGCGGTGGCGATTTCTTCGACCCGCGCTCCGCCGCAGGCCGCGACATCTTTGTGCCGGAAATGGACAGCGCCTTGATCGAAGGCGAACTAGCCTCGTGGCCAGCAGCATTGTTTTGGTGCGGTGCGGTAGAGCCCGGCGAAGACGCACGCGTGAGCATCGAACGCTTGCGTGTGCTGGTAAACCTGCGCCCGCAAGTGCGCGCCGACCTCGACAGATTAGTGCGCGCGCCTGCCGACAGCGCCCCGGCAGCGTTGGGCGCAGAAATTGAGCGCTTGGTCCGCAGCGAACACGCTGGGATGCTGGCGGACGCTGCTGTGCTGCGCGGCGGCTATTCGCTGCAAACCGTACGACAGATGGAATTGCACGGCAACGCAATGGTGGCGCGGCGTCACTTGGGCGTGCCGGGACGCGAACTTATTAGCGGTGCAGATTTGGTGCTCGATTTCGACAAAGGCCAGTTGCAGCAAGCGCGCTCCGTTGCGGCGGTTTCTATGGAAGGCCCACTCTTCGCGCTAAGTGCCGAAGGGTTGAACTTGGATGCTCGCAGCGGCGCATTAGAGCTGACGCGCAAAGTCAGTGGCAAGGCTTCGCGGCCGCTGCTGAATCCCCAAGCGACGACACCCTTCGTGTTCACTTCGGCGGGTGCGTTGCGCTTTACACCCGATGCTGCTCCCACGGAGAGCGCGTGGTTTCGCAGCGGTGGTTTGTTGGAATGCAGCGGCGGCATCGAAGCGCAAGAAGCCGCAACGGCGCTGCGCGCGCAACAGATGGAATTGCGTTTCGTTGGCGAGCCCTTCAGTCTCAGCACTTTGAAATTGCAGGGCCGCGTCGATGCGCAATTGCCGCTCTTCGCCGCCACGGGTGACAGTTTGGACATCGACCAACGCAGCGGCGCAATCCGCGCGAGCGGCACACCGTTGGCGCTGCGCTGGAATGAGGCCGGAGGCGCGCTGCGCACTCTGGAGATTGACGGCCCCATGGAATATGGCACCACGGCCCAATCGACGCTGCGGGCTCCGGGCCAAGTGCACCTCAGCGGCCCCGATTTGGATGTGCGCGGGCGCGAAGTGGTGGTGGTTCTAGGCGACCCACTCGCAACACGCAGCGCGGAACCCGGCGCGAACAAACGCGCGCGGCCAGAAACGGTGTTGCTGCTGGCGCCCACGGGCCGATTTGGCCCTTGCGAGTTCAGCGCGCAGTCAGCGGCCTTGCATGCCGCAGAAGAAAGTGCGGCGGCGGTTGCAGAGAACCACTTCGACAGGCTCGAATTGGAGCGCGAGCCGCGCCTTGTATTGCGCTTGCCCCAAGGCAGCCGCGCCGCAGCGCCTTGGCTGGGCAGTGCCGCCGACACGCCGTTGGTCTTGGTCATCGAAGCCGCGGACAAGATTGTTGTCGCCACAGATCCTCGGCGCATCCAACCAACACTAATCAGCGCCACCGACCAAGTGCGCCTGCGCGTGCATGCTGGCGACGAACGCGGGCCCGTTTTAGCGCGGCTGTTGGCTGGGCAAGTTTCGCTGACGGTGCTGGATCAGTTCACGCCGGATTTGGCCGCGCCGTCGCGCTTCCGCCGCAGCACCGAAGTGCAGCGCATCGAATTGACGGGCTCTGTGGTGCTGGAGCGCGGGCTGCTGGAAGTGCAAGCGCAGTATGTGCTGCTGCAATTACTGGAGCGCACCGCAAGAGTTTCGGGGGCACCTGCCTTGGTGCGCATGAAAGCCGTCGACGGAACGATGCAGCATTGTGCGGCGCCAGAGTTCCGCGCGGAATTACTGGGGCGCGCGCTGCGCTGCGCTGGGCCGTGGACCGGTTCGTTGTTGCTGCCGCTACTGACGCGCGAGGCCTCGACGCGGCGCGTGCTCACAACAGTCAGCTCCGGAGCGGCACAATTGCGCTTTCAAGCGGCGGACACTTTCGCGCTGGAATCTATGGAAGCCCAAGGCCCTGTGCGCTTGCAACAAGAGAACGGTGGCTCGGCAAGCTGCGACGCACTGCAATTGCATGCCGACCCTGTGCGTTTGGCGGCCCAAGGAGCGGTGCTGTTGGCGCTGTCGCGCGCTGCGGGCGACGCAGAGACCATCGCTGCGCCTTCGCTGGAGTGGTTTGCCGATGGCTTGCGCGTCACTGGCCCGCTGCAAGCGCAGCTCGCCTTCCCCGCCGTGCAGTTGATGCCGCGGCCAGCCGCGCTGGGTGCGGCCAGCCCCACTGCGACGCTGATGCAGCTCCACGCCGGCGCGCTGTCCTTCCAAGAAGGCGTGTTGTTGTTGCAAGGGCCAGTGTCCGCCGTGCAAGGCGATGCAAGCGCCGGTGGCATGAGCCTGAGCGCCACCCAAGCAGCGTTGTTTTTCGCCGATGCCGGTGCGGGGGCCGAATTGGTGCGCGCGGTTCTGGATGGCGCCGTGCGCTATGACTCCAGCGAATTGCAAGCTCGCGGCGAATTGTTGCGCTTAGATCACAAGGACCGGCGTTTGTTGTTGTCTGGCGGTGCCGAAGGCTGTTCGCTGACATTGCCGCGTTCAGGCTTGCGTGAGCATGTACGCCCATCATTCGTGGTGGATTTCAGCGACCCACAGAACCCGGTGGTTGAATCGGTGGATCGCACCCTGCCTGCGGAGGTGCGCTGAGATGCGTTTTGCAATTGCCCTAATGCTGTTCAGCGCCGCGTGGCTGTGCGCTCAAGAAACTCCGTCGCAAGAGTTCTCGCTCACCTGGACGGTGGCACCACGCATCGAGCGCTTGGATATAGGCAGCGGGCTTTTGTATCTCGTTGGTGGCGTGGATGTGCGCATCAATCAAGTGCGCGTGCGTTGCGACACCTTGGTGGCATGGTTGGCGACCCCAGATGCAGCAGGCACCAAGCCCGCGCCACTGGCAAGCGCTGCGAGCCATGCGGTGCGCGAGATCTACGCCGAAGGCACGGTGCTGTTATTTGAAGGCGAAGAGTTCACGCGCGCGGAAAGATTGTGGCTGGACTTGCTCAAGGGCCGTGGTTTGGTGGTAGATGCCGTGCGTTCTTTTTCTATGCCGTTGCTGGCGCCGGCAGACCCCGTCAAGTTGTTGCTGCGCGCCGATGAATTGCGTTTGCTGTCGCCGGATCGCATCGTGGGCTTGGGTGTCAGTGCCACCACTTGCACCTTCGGGCATCCGCACTGGCATCTCGCTTCAGACCGTTTGGAATTGGTGCGCGACGCAGCAGACCCCGCGGTGGATGGCGCGCTGCGCAACTTGCATTTGGAATCAAGCGGCAATGCATTCGTGCTCGGCGGCTTTGGCAGCGTGCCCTTGCCAGATTTCAGCGCTGACAGCATTGCAGACGGCGACGGCTTGCTTGGCCCAATCGAACGGCTGCGCTTTGGTAGCAGTGGTCAGTTTGGTTGGAACCCAGGAGTCACCCTAGGACATGTGCTGCGCCGCGACGGACACCCATTAGCGCGCATTCATGTCCCGCTGGATCTGTACACCGAACGCGGTGTCGCAATCGGCTTGGATGCGGAATACGCCGACCCTGATGGAGAATTCCGCGGGCGCTTGATCACTCGCTGGCAGCATGATCGCGGCACTGATTTCAACTATGGCGCGCCGGCGTCCGAAGATCGCGGCCGTGTTTCGCTGTTCCATCGCCAGGAACTCGCGGCGCAGTTGCAAGTGGATGTTGAAGTGAACGCCTTCAGCGACCGTGGTTATTACCCCACTTGGTTTGAGACTCAGTTCAAAACCGACAAGCCCCCCGAGAACTTGGTGTACTTGAAACGCAGCTTCGAGAACTCGTGGCTGACGGCTCTTTTCTCGCACCGTTTCAACGGCTTCGTTGACACTGCGGTGTTCGAGCCGCAATTGCGTTGGGACCTTGTGGCCGAACCGCTCGCGGAAGTTGCTGGGCGCACGCTGTTGTTGTCGGTGACCGCGGAAGCCGCGTCTGTGCGCCACCTCACCGACAGCGCCAGCGCAACCACTTGGCCTTCGTTGACGCGCACAGACATCGACGCCGTGGTGGAACTCTCACAGCCTCTTGGGCCTTTCACGGTCACTCCGTTTGCTGGAGTGCGTTGGTCCACCTTCTCCAACGACCGCAACGGCCAAAGCGTCGACCGCCTTGGGTTGTTGTCTGGGTTGCGCTTGCAGTTGGAAGCATGGCGCGACTACTTCGATGTCGCCCAGTCTCTTGGGCTCGACGGCTTGCGTCACACCATTCAGCCGGCGTTGATCCTGCGCAACGTGAGTGGCGTGGCGGTTGACCCCGCGACGCTCGTGCCCGTGGACGGCGTTGAAAACTACTCCGATGTCACCGAGATCGAACTTGAGGTGCGCAATCTGCTGACAACGCTGCGTGGCCGCGGGCGGAACCCTGTGAATCTGCTGGATGTTGCTGCCGCGCTGGCCTGGTATCCGGACGAGCAACGCTCGCCGAGTGGATCTGCGTGGGGCCCGCTGCGCTTTGACGCGTTGCTGCGCCCTTACGAAGCGTTGGAATTGGCGCTGGATGGCGATGTCGACACGGGCGCTGGCGGGGGCGATTTGTTGAATGCGGCGCTGGGTTGGAAGCCCTCGGACAAATTGCGCTTGGCGGGCGGCTGGCGCCACTTCAGCGGCGTGGACCTGCAGCCAGATTCTGCCTTTGACATGGTGTTCGCGCAGGCCGACTGGCGTGTCGATGAAAAGTGGCTGATAGCGCTGCAAACCAGCTACGAGATGCGGCAATCTTCTGGCCTACGCTATGCCGTCGGGCTCTCACGCATTGGGCACGACTTCATTTTGCGCGGCACGGTATACGCCGATCCGCTCGAAGGCGAGTTTGGTTTCGCGCTGTCCTTGCAACCGCGCTTGGGGTTCCGCGGCACTCGCGGCTTCGGCGAAGTGGGCGGCGAACCGCGCTTCGATCTGTTCGGTCAGCAGTGAGCGGCCCCTGCGGGGCTTTGCTGGGCCTCTGTGTATGATGCTGCCATGCTGACGCTGGCTTTCCTCGGCAATATGGGCTTCCAAGAGATCCTTGTGATCCTCTTTGTAGGTCTATTGCTTTTTGGATCGAAGCTGCCGGATGTAGGCCGCACTCTTGGCAAAAGCATGACCGAGTTCAAGAAGGGCATGCGCGGCATGCAGGACGAGATGCGCAACATTGAGCGCGATGTTGACCGTCGCGTGGACGACGAGCTGAAGCGCCGCGATCCCGAGCTGGCTACGCGCCCAACGGATGCCAGTGCTGCCGCGACCGAGGGAGCGCCCACGACCGCCGAGTCCAACCCTAACGAAGGACCAGCGGCGGAAGCTGCCAGTGCTGATAGCGCAGCAGCAACAGCGCCGGCAGGTTCTATCCCCCGCACCAACGCCAGCCCTCCGCCTCACGCTTCGAACGGCTGACTTATGCGGTCGGCGGCGGGTCGCTGACGACGCAGCGGTTGCGGCCACCACGCTTGGCGGCGTAGAGACGCTTGTCCGCTAACGCCACTTGGCGTTGCGCGTCACCTGCAACTTCAGCAAGTGTGGCCGCGCCCACGCTGATAGTGCACGCCAGCACTTGTCTCCCGTGAGGGGTGCGCGTGTTCTCGACGCGCGCGCGCAATTTCTCCGCCGCAACCAACGGCGACAGCCCGCGGCCATCCATCAGCACTGCGAATTCCTCGCCACCGCAGCGGTAGGCGCGGCCTTCGGGCAGCGCCTCGCTCGCTGTTGCAGCCAACTGACGCAACACCGCATCGCCGGCCGGGTGGCCGTAGTTGTCGTTCACCAATTTGAAATGGTCGACATCGAAGAACAGCAAGAAACCTTCCGCGCCTTGAGAGCGGATGGCTACATCGAAGGCCCCACGATTGCTAATGCGCGTGAGCGCGTCGGTATTGGCTTGGTTGCGCAGGTCGTCAGCTTCCGTTTGCGCTTTGGACAAGTTCTGCTGTTGCGATATGTGCTCATTAAGCATGGCTTCTTGAGCCTCAACCAATTGCAGTGCCAGTTCTTCGCGGCCACCGATGTTCATGTCCATCACTGTCGCTAGTTCGCCGGCCTGCCGCACGATGCGTTCATGCAGCGCCTTCGCGGAACTCGCATCCAAGCCCAGCGCGCTGCCCAACTTGGCACGTGCTATTCCTTGCGCGGTGCCGACCGCGAGTTCTGCCCCCGCCACTTCGTGGGCCAGCATCAGCAAACGACTGAGGCGCGCTTCGGGGCCGCGTGCAGTGGGCAACGTCGCGTCGTGGTGCGCACGCACAGGTTCGGTAATGATTCCCGCCAAACCCCATTGAGTCAGCAGGCTCGCGATGAGGTCGGCGTGAGTGAAGCCCAGTACTTCGTTTTCCACTTGCGGATCTGGGTGGCCAAAGCTGAACGAAGCCAGCACTTTCTCCCAGCCCTCGGGCCGCGCGTGCATCAGCAGGGCCACACCAGCGTCCATCAGTAGCCCACACAAGAAGGCTTCTTCCGCCAGTGCGCCACCGGTAGCCAGCGCGCATTCACGAGCAGTTACTGCGCTAAATACCGCACGCCGCCGAAACGCTTGGTACATCGGCGCCGCCACATCGTCTTCGTGCACTACCGATGCCGGCATCAGCGCCAGTGAGATCGCTGTGATCTGTACGTTTTTCAAGCCCAGCAGCATCACGGCCTGGCGCAGGGTGGTGATCTGCCGTGCGCGACCAAACAGCGACGAGTTCGAGAGCTTTAGCAGGCGTGCCGCCAAGGCGGGATCGCGCCCAGCGGCGGTGGCCACTTTGTCCAGATCGGGTTCGATGGCCCGTGTGCAGCGAATAACTTCCAAAGCAGCGCTGGGCAGTGGTGGGATCACGCCCTTGCTAAGGAATGTGGCCATGCGGCCGGTTGAGGTCGTTGTGCCCAAGAGATACCTCTACACCTGTTCTGCCACCATGGCGTGTGGCGCACGATGCGGGAACCACTGCGCGTGCAAAGTGGCCTTTCCCGAACCTATGTGCTGGGATTATCGGCAAGCTCGCAGAAACCCTGAGCGGCTTGTTTCAGATGTCGAGATCGACCGCGTCGAGCGCGTTGCGCTCGATGAACTCGCGCCGCGGCGCAACTTCATCACCCATCAGTAATGTGAAAATGCTGTCTGTGTCGCCGTAGTCCGGCAGCTTCACTTTCAAGAAGGTGCGCTTCGCCGGGTCCATGGTCGTTTCCCAAAGCTGTTCTGGGTTCATTTCACCAAGGCCCTTGTAGCGCTGCACATCGATGCCCTTCTTGCCCAGTGTGTGCACCGCAACAAGCAAGTCGCGCAAGCGCGCAATCGGCATACTGTCGCCGCCATCGCGCGTACGCACTTCGAAGCGGTAGTCCGCTTGCTCTTCCGGCGCCGAGGCGTTGCCAGCGAAATCGAGGTCTGCCGCAGTGAAACCGTGTTCGCGCAGGCGCAACAGCAGGCGGGAAAGATCCGTGCAGCCCCAGATTTCACAGAGCACCAAATCGGCTTGCGCACGCGTCTCGTTAGGCGCGTCTTCGTCGCAAATGAGCAACGCACGGCCCAAGCGCGCTTCTTCCGCTTGCCTCCAAGTGGCCAGCGCATCGACGTCTTGGAACCAGTGGCCGCGGCCGCCTGATTTCCCGTGCCAGCGTGGTAGTTGCAACTCGTCGCCGCTTGCCAGCGCTAGGTAATCCGCCAACGCCAAGCCCATGCGCCGCATCTGCGCTTCCTTGGCGCTCAGACGCGTCACCACTTCCAGCAACGCGGCGAGGTCTGGGCCATTCAAGATGCGCGGTGGGCTGCCTCGCACCACCAGCTCGGTGCCCTCGAGACCCAAGCGTGTCAGCTCTCGTTCCATCTCGGCCACAGTCAGCACATAGCGCTCGTTGTCTTTCTTCTTCACGCGGAACAACGGCGGCTGCGCGATGTACACATGCCCAGCAGCAATCAGTTCGTGCATCTGGCGGTACAGGAAAGTGAGCAGCAGCGTACGAATGTGGTTTCCGTCCACATCGGCGTCCGTCATGATCACAACCTTGCCGTAGCGCAGCTTCTTCAAGTCGAAATCTGCGCCGATGCCTGTGCCCAAGGCGCAAATCAGCGCGCGGATTTCTTCGTGCGCCAACATGCGGTCGATGCGCGACTTCTCCACATTCAGAATTTTCCCCTTGAGCGGCAAGATGGCTTGGGTCTGCCTGTCGCGGCCTTGCTTGGCTGAACCACCTGCGCTGTCACCTTCGACGATGAACAGTTCGGCGCGTTCGCGGTCGCGAGTGGTGCAATCCGCCAACTTGTCGGGCAGCCCGCCGGAACGCAGCGTGCTCTTGCGCATCACCAGTTCGCTGGCCTTGCGCGCCGCTTCGCGGGCTTCGGCGATCAAACGCGCTTTTTCGATAATGCGCTTCGCTTCAGCCGGGTGTTCTTCCAGCCAGCGCGAAAGTTGTTCGTAGACCACCGTGTGCACCACGGTTTGCGCGTCCCGATTGGACAATTTGATCTTTGTTTGGCTTTCAAACGCTGGGTCGGGCAAGCGCAGCGACACTACTGCGCACAAACCTTCCTTGAGATCGGCGCCGCTGAGAACTTCTTCATTGCGCCCGCGACCCTTGATGTAGGCATTGAACGCGCTGGTCAGCGCCGAACGGAACCCTGTGAGGTGCGTGCCGCCTTCGCTGGTCTTGATGGTGTTGGCAAACGACAAAACTGTTTCGCCCAGTGTGGTGTTGTACTGAATGCCCACTTCTACGTCGTAGACAGCTACTTTGCCGTTGTCGCGCTGCAGCGGCGTTTGAACGCGGAAATAAATGGGTTCTTTGTGGACAAGGTCTTTGCCTTCGCCCAGCGTCCCCACGAATTGACGCACGCCATCAGAGTAATGAAAGCTGAGTTGCGTGTCTTCGGCGCGACGCTCGTCGCGGAACTCGATGGTGACGCCCGCGTTGAGGTACGCGAGCTGTTTCAAGCGCGCGATCACGATTTCGCTGCGGAACTCGGTGACTTTCATCACCGTGGGGTCGGCCTTGAAGGTCACCTTGGTGCCGC
Source organism: Singulisphaera sp. GP187 (assembly GCA_945907755.1). Lineage (GTDB taxonomy): Bacteria > Planctomycetota > SXUL01. The sequence continues at coordinate 17,412 of CAMDTN010000045.1, forward strand.
GCATTTCCGTGGTGCCCAGCACCTTCAACTGCTGCGCTGTCACGCCCTTTTCGAAACGAATCAGGTGCACCTTGCCGTGGCGGTACACCTCGACTTCCATCCACGCGGACAGCGCACACACGCACGACACGCCAACGCCATGCAAACCGCCGGACACCTTGTAGTTGTCGCCGTCGAATTTCCCGCCGGCATGCAGCTTGGTCATCACCACTTCGACTGCAGGCTTGCCTTCGTCGATGTGCATGTCCACCGGGATGCCGCGGCCGTTGTCCCACACGCTCAAGCTGCCATCGGGGTGAATGATGACTTTGATGCGGTCGGCGTGCCCGTTTTGGGCTTCGTCGATGGCATTGTCCACCACCTCGAACACGAGGTGATGCAAGCCGTTCTCGTAGGTGTCCCCGATGTACATGTCGGGGCGCGTGCGCACCGCTTCAAGGCCTTCCAAGACCTTGATGGTTGATGCTGTGTACTCTTTCGGCGCGTCGTTGTTCGTGTCAGCCATCGCTCAAAATGCTCCGTGCCTAAAGCGCAGCGAGTGCACCTCGACCCCTTGTGCCGCTTCCAGCACCTTGGCCAACAAGCGGTCGCGCTCGAAAGCCGCCAACGAATGGCACAGCGGTGCCGAATCCACTTCAACTGTCAGCGTGCCCGTGCGCAGTGACGCCACGCGGGTGTGCCCCGCCAACTCCTCGCCCGCTGCTGTGCACCACGCCCGGCGTGCTTTCTCGATGCGTGCATGGGTGCGCGCTAATGGCGCACCACGACGCATCAGCCCCGCCATCACGGACCCAACACTGCGTGGAGCGCGCCCTTCCGGGCCCATGTTCTCAACCGGCACGCAAAGTCACCGGCATCACGATGTAGACGAAGTTCTCTTCGCCTTCGATGCAAGCGGGGGTTTCGGCGCCAGACAAAACCAAGGTGACCTCTGCCACTTCCATGTTCTTCAAGCCTTCAACCAAGTAGTCAGGGTTGAAGGCCACTTCGAGAGGCTCGCCATCGATGGTGCAGTTGATTTCGACGCGCGAATCGCCCACGTCTGCTGCGCGCGATGTCAGCACCATGCGGCCGTCGGCGAATTTCATGCGCACGCTGCGGCTTTCTTCGCTGGTGAGCACTGATGCTTGGCGCAGAGCCGTCATCAGTTCCAAGCGCGGAAATATTGCCTTCAGCAACCGCGCCTTCGGCAACACATTGCGCCAATCTGGGAACACTCCGTCGGCCACGCGCGACGACACTTCGGCGCATCCGCTCTTCACCATCACTTGCTTGTCTTCGATGCAGAGTTGCACCTTTGGGTCTGGCCCAAGGATGCGCTCAAACGTCATCAGGCCTTTTTGCAGCACGATCGGCGCTTGCTTCACATCGCGCGTGTTGTCAAAGCTGGCGCTCTTCATGGCCAAGCGCTTGCCGTCGGTGGCCACCAAGCGCAGCTCGTCGCCGTTCACTTCCATGCGCACGCCGTGGAATGCGAAGCGCGTCTTTTCACGCGCGCAAGCAAACAGTGTTTTGCGAATGAGCGTGCTGAAGGTGTCGCGTTCCAGCGTGAGCGCTTTCTCTTCATCAAAGCCAGGGATGACTGGAAACTCATCCGGGTTTTCGCCATTGATGCGCCAAGTGGCGCCGCCGCATGTGATGCGCACCGAGCGATCGTCAAGACTGAACTTGACGCCGTCCGCCGTGCCTTCGCGCAAGATGCTGCTGAGCTTGGCAACGGGGAGCAAAATGTCGCCCACTTCTTCCACTTCGAGCAACTCGACGCGGTAGCGAATCGCGACCTCAAGATCGGTGGCGAGCAGCGTCGCGCCACTAACATCCACGACGAGTCGCAGGTTCTGCAGCACAGGGCGCACTGCCTTCGGGCCAGTCACTGAACTGACCACGCTGACTGCGTCCAACAACCGCTGACGATTGGCGGTAAAGCGCATCGCTAGCACCTCTTCCTTCTGCAATTCCCACCGAGCTGCCGCGAGCCTTCGGACCCATCCAAATTGCCGCGCGGGCGCGGCGCGATCATAACGGTGAGCACCCCCGCCGGAAAGGACGCACAGGGGTTTTCGGGGCGCCACAAGGCCTGCCCGGATGCGGAGTTCCGGCAGTTATCTGCCTAGGATGCGGCGATGGTCAGAGCCCGTGCAGCGAGGCGTTCCATGAGCTCTTTGAACTGCGGATCCGTGCCCGCGCTCTCCTCTGATTTTTCGATGCTGTAGGACACTGTGGAATGGTCGCGGCCACCAAAGAAGGTGCCGATTTCCTCAAGTGAATGCCCCGTGAGCTTGCGGGATAGCAGCATGCCCACTTGGCGCGGCAGTGCGATGGCTTGGGTGCGGCGCCTGCCCTGCATGTCGGCAACGCGCACGCCGTAATGCTCTTCCACGGACCGAGCAATGTGTTCCATGCTGACGCGGCGGCGGCGGTCCACCACGACGTCCCGCAAGATCTCGCGCACGCCAGCGAGATCAATGGCCTTGCCGCCCAAAAACGCCTGGCCCACCACACGGGTGACCGCGCCTTCAAGCTCTCGCGCATTGGTGCGCACATTTTCGGCGATGAAGGTGGCCGCATCTGCGGGCAACTCGGCGCCCAATCGCTCGGCCTTGGACTTCACCAGCCCCAAACGGACTTCGAAATCCGGCGCTTCCAACGTGCAAACAAACCCGCCTGCCAAGCGGCTGCGCAGGCGTTCGTTGATTCCTTCCAAGCCACTGGGTTCGCGGTCCGAGCACAGCACGATCTGACGACCCGCATTCAACAGAGCGTTGAATGTGTGCATGAACTCATCCTGGGTGCGCTCCTTGTTCTTGAAGAATTGCACATCGTCCACCAAAAGCACATCCACATCGCGGAAACGCGCGCGGAAGGCCTCGATAGTGCCCTTCTCCAAGGCGCCGATGAACTGGTTGATGAACTGCTCGGTGGTTACCCACAGCACCCGATGCGCGGGGTTGCGGTCCAAACAACCGTGCGCGATGGCTTGCAGCAAGTGGGTCTTGCCCGTGCCTACGCCACCATGGATGAAGAGCGGGTTGTAAAGGCGTGCGCCGCGCTCCACCACGGATTGCGCAGCGGCCACGGCCACACGATTCGAGGGCCCAGTCACGAAGTTGCGGAAACGGTTGTCGCGATTCAGCGCCAAACCAAAGCGGGGTTGGGTGGCCTGGGTTTCCCACTGGGCTTGCCCGGTGGCTGGGCGCGCGCCGGCAGCGGCGGCTTTGTTGGCGGCGGCGGCATCGTCCAAGGCGGCGTGAGGCGCCTCGTGCAGCATTTCGTTGTCGGCTGCCAGGGCGTTGTCCGTTGCCTGCGCGTCTTCACGAACTACCAAGCGCAAGGCTGGGCGACGCCCGCCGGTCACTTGTTCCACCGCGCCCAAAATGACATCCGAGAACTTGGTTCGGATCCACTCTCGCGTGAACGTGTTGGGCACCATTAACTCGTAGACATCGTCCGACGAGCGGCCCGGCCGCAGCGCGCGGAACCACGTGTCGAACTGTTGTTCGGAAACATGCGCGCGGATGTTGGCCAACACGCTGTTCCAAAGACTCGCAGCAAGTGCGTCAGGTGACATAGGACGAAACCCCATTCGCCAACCCCGTGCGGGGGCCAGCGCTTCGAAGCACAACGGGCTCAGTTTTTCCTGGTGGCTGGAGGGTGCGCCGCTGTGGTTCCGCGACGGTCTTAGAAGACCATCCCAGCGCCACCGAGCGACTCGCTTCTGCCAGAAGCTTGCTGCTCGATACGGCCAAGGACCCCGGCGACACGGCCGAGGACACACTCTCACTCCGGAACAGGTTTACAGTTCTGGAAAATAAGAGTCAAGAGAAATCTTCAAGAATCCACTGGTTTTCAACAATCTTTACCAAGCCAGAACGCATGCTTTTTTCTGGGTGGGCGTAACTGCTGCGTTGCGGGGGCTTTGCGTGTGCTCCACCGCATTCACTGATCAGTGGCCAAGGCGGCGGATGGCAGTGGCCAAACTCTGTGCGGCGGCAACAACCTGCGGCTCACTCTCAGTGGGGCTCAACGACACTCGGAATGATTCCACCACTTCTTCAGGTTCTTTCCCCATGGCGCGAAGCACGTGGCTTGGCCGCGCCGCGCCGCTGCTACACGCACTGCCAACGCTGATAGCAACGCCTTCCATGTCTGCAGCAATGCACACCCGCTCAGCGCTCAAGCCTGGCACGCGCAACGAAAGCGTTCCAGCAACGCGCTGCGGCGCTGCGCTGGGCCCATGCAGCACGAGCGTGGGCACGCTGCTCTCGAGCGCGGCCATGAAAGCGCGTTCGTTGCGCGCGGCGTTAGCGCAGCGCTGCTCGCGTTCCGCATGAATCCAGCGGCACGCTTCGCCGAAACCTACAACGGCAGCGATATTCTCTGTGCCCGCACGCCGCATGCGTTCTTGCCCGCCGCCGCGCAACAGTGGTTTCAAGCGTGTTTCCGGTGCCAGCCATAGCAGGCCCACGCCTTGCGGGCCACCGAGCTTGTGACCTGACAGCACTAGGCTCATGCCCTTGCCTGTAGGCGCCGCGATTGCGATGCGCCCCGCTGCCTGCACAGCATCAATGTGCAGACTGGCGCCCACCGCCGCGCAGCGCGCCGCCGCCTCCTGCCACGGCTGCACCGCACCGGTTTCGTTGTTCACCGCCATCAGCGCAACATGACGCACACCGGCTGCGAGCGCAGCATCCAGCGCCCTCAACACCAAGACGCCGAGAGAATCCACGGG
>CAMDTN010000046.1 GCA_945907755.1 Singulisphaera sp. GP187
CTGCCGCAGCATGGCGCGCAAGATGCGCGAAAAATCGAGCCCGATCTGATGGTGCACCTGACACTGATTGATGCCGGGAATGTGGTACTCGATGGGGTTTTCCGCCGTAATGATTTTCACATCGGGACGGTTCAGTTCCTGCAGCGCGGCATACAGCGAAGTCGTCTTGCCCGAACCCGTCGGCCCGGTGACCAACATGATGCCGTTGGGTCGGCGAATGACGCGGCGGAAGCGCTCGTGATCGCGCGCATCAAAGCCGAGGCGCTCCAAACTGACCAAGCCCTCTTGCTTGTCCAACAGGCGCATCACCATGCTCTCGCCGTGGGTGCCCGGCAAAGCGCTAACACGCACGTCCAATTTCTTGCGCGCGGTGTTTGCCGTTGCGCGGCCGTCTTGGGGCTTGCGCCGTTCCGCGATGTCCATCCCCGACATCAGCTTCAAGCGCGACAGCACTGCACCTTGAACGGCCTTGGGCAAGTCTGCGGCCACGCGCAACACGCCGTCGATGCGGAAGCGCACGCGCACGCGATCGGCCATGGGTTCCACATGGATGTCGGAAGCCCGCGCCTTGGCTGCGTCTTCAAACAAGTTCTGCACCAAGCGAATGATGGGCCCCTCGTCGTCCCCGCTCTTGGCCACTCGCGCCGCTTGCTCAGTAATACTCAGTGCCTGACGCTTGTCGATGCCGTAGTAGCGCCGCAGTGCTTCCAGCAATGCCGACTCTGTGGTCAGCGCGCAACGGAACTCGATGTTCAGTGTGAAGCGCAGGTGTTCGAGGTTGTAGACCGCCAGTGGGTCGGTGACCGCGATGATCAGCTTCCCGGGCCCTTCCAAGCGGACGGGCAGTAAGTTGTGAGCCTCGGCGGTTTCGCGCGGGATCAACGCAATCACCTCAGGCGCGATGGTTCCTTTGGTCACATCCACAAAAGGAATGCCCGACTGGCGAGCCAGCGCGCGAGTGACATCTTCTTCGCGGCAATGCCCTAGGCGCACCAAGCACTCCCCGAGTTTCAGGGAAGTTTCCTTCTGGAAACGCAGAGCATCCTCTAGTGCGGCATCGGAGATGACCCCGGCCGCCTGCAAGATCTCTCCGATGCGTTTTCTGGCGCTCGTCTGATTCATCCGCGGGCTGTCGGCGCTGTCAGGGAGGCACCGCCGACGGAGATTATCTCCGCGGAGGCACTCTGAGTAAAGCAATAGACGCGCACAGCCGCTGGGGCTAACCTCTGCGCGCCTTGAAACGCCCCATTGGCACTGCCTTTTGCGTGTGGTGTGCGCTGGTGCTGCTGCCGGGTTGCGTCGTTGCTCCCCCGGTGCCCGACATGGTGCGCTTGCCCGGGCACACCCTCTCTTCGCCCAGCGCCACGCTGGAATACTTCAAAGCAGCTTTGGCAGACCCTGACGAGCAAGCGGTGCGGCATCAGTACCTGTGCTTCTCGGACGCACTGAAGCAAGAAGTGCTGCGCAAGCATGGCAGGGCTTTCAGCCTCGAAGCCTACATGCAGGTGCGCGATGATGTGCGCGACTACATCCGCCAGCGCCTTGGTGGCGACGCTTCCGCTGCGTCACTCGGTGCGGAACGCGCGCTGGGTGCAGGGTTGGCTGCGATCGAACTGCAACTGGGCAGCGGGCGCATCACGCTGCAACTCGTGCAAGAAACCACTTTCAGCATTTGGTGGACTGACCCACTGTTAGGGCGCACCGACGGCACCCTGCCCTTCGGCACCGAAGCTGCTTCGGTGCAGCCCGATGCGGTGCTGCTACGCCTTGTCGGGCACACACCCCAAGAAGGCACCACCCCCGAGGTCTACCGCGTCAGTTATGAAAAAGCGTGGCGCATCTTGGGGATGGAAGGCTCAGACTTGGCCACTGATGTCGAACGCTTCGTGCAAGAGCGCGCGCGCCAGCGCGACGCGGCTCCAAAGAATTAGTCGCGGGCGAGTTTTTCGCCCAGTGCATCCGAGATGTCGAAGTTGGCTGTAGCCGTACTGACATCGTCGTTGTCTTCGAAGGCTTCCATCAGTTCGATCAGTTTGCGCGCCGTGGCTTCATCGGACACATCAATGCGCATCAAAGGCACATATGACATCTGCACCGAAGCACATTCGATTTTTGCCGCAGCCAGTGCATCGCGCAGCGCTGCGAAACACTCCGGAGGGGCCGACAATTCAAACGCGTCACCATCGCGCTGCACATCGTCGCCGCCAGCTTCGGCAACGATGCCAAAGAGCTGGTCTTCGTTCGCACTCGTGGCGGCCACCCGCATCAGGGTCTTGAGCGCAAACATATGTGACACGCAGCCGCTGGCACCCATGTTGCCGTCGTAGTCCGAGAAGATCAGTTTCATGTCCGGCGCCGTGCGGTGGCGGTTGTCTGTGAGGGCTTCCACCAAAACAGCCACGCCACCGGGCCCATAACCCTCGTAAATGACTGTCTCGTAGTTTTCGCCTTGATTGCCGCCGGATGCTGCTTGGATCGCGCGGTCGATGCGTTCGCGCGGCATGTTGGCCGCACGCGCTTTTTCGATGGCATACACCAGCGACAAGTTCATGGACGGGTCGGGCCCGCGCTGCCGCACCGCCGCCATGATGGCCTTCGAACACTTCGAAAAGAGGATGGCCCGCCGTTTATCTTGTGCACCTTTGCGGTGCTTGATGTTGGCCCATTTGTTGTGACCAGCCATGCGCAACTCCTCGGGGGGCAGCGCGCAACTTAGCCCGCGCGTTGCTCAGCGGCAAGCTGCGTTGCCGCGCTGCGCTGCTCTGGTAGGGTGCAACGCAAGTTGCAGTATTGATGTCTTCACCACTTTCAGATTCACCGCGCCGCTGGCACGGCTTTGAGCTTTACCCCTTTCAGTCTCAGGCTTTCGATTCCATCGACGCCGGACACTCCGTATTGGTGTCTGCGCCTACAGGTGCAGGCAAGACGGTGGTGGCTGAATACGCCATGGAACTTTGCCTCAGTCGCGGCGAGCGCGTGATCTACACCTCGCCCGTGAAGGCGCTGAGCAACCAGAAATTTCGAGATTTCCGCGCCACTTGGGGCGACCGCGTCGGCATCATGACCGGCGACGTGACCATCGACGCGCAAGCTCCTGCGCTGATCATGACCACGGAGATCTTCCGCAACACGCTGTTCACCGGCAACGAGCGCAGCCTTGGCGCACGTTGGGTGATCATGGACGAGATTCACTACATCGCTGACAGCGACCGCGGAACGGTGTGGGAAGAGTGTCTGATGTTCGCGCCAAAGGGTGTGCGTTTCATCGGCTTGTCGGCCACCATCTCGAATTTGGACCAGTTCCGCGACTGGATTCAGAGCGTGCGCGAAGAGAATGTCGATCTGGTCATCACGCGTGATCGTCCAGTGCCGTTGCAGCATCATGTGTACACGCCGCAGACGGGGCCTGTGCGCCCCGGCGAGTTACGCCGCCAAGCGGAACAACCAGCGCGTCCAAGGCGCCGCGACCAAGTGCGGGGTGCCGATTTGCTGGACTGGGTGGCGGAAAACCACATGCTGCCAGGGCTGTATTTTTGCTTCTCGCGGCGCGAATGCGAAATGCGCGCGCACTCAGCCACGCGTAAGCGGCTCGCAGACAACGAACAGCGCCGCAAGCTGCTGGAAGCGTTCGATGCGCTCACACTGATGTTTCGCGTTGAAGAAGATTCCGCCACTCCCGACATGCGCGCGCTAGCCGCACACGGAGTGATGTACCACCATGCCGGCATGTTGCCCGTGTGGAAGGAAATCGTCGAACGCCTGTTCACCACAGGCTTGCTGCGCATGCTGTTCACCACCGAGACCTTTGCCTTAGGCATCAACATGCCGGCGCGTTCGGTGTGCTTCTCGTCGCTGCGCAAGTTCAACGGCATCGAATTCGATTGGTTGACACCGTTGCAATATCACCAGATGGCAGGTCGCGCTGGGCGGCAGGGATTGGACACCGAAGGCTCGGTCTACGCCAACGTCGACATGGCCCGCGACGACATGCGCGCGGTGAAGGATGTCATTTTCGGCAAGGTGCCACCCTTGGTCAGTCGTTTCAATTTGCCATACAACGCAGTGTTGCGGCTGTGGCACGACCTAGGCGAAGGCGTCTACGACGCTGTAGGCCGTTCGTTTTCTGCTTGGCTCCGTGGCGACAAAGGCAAGGCGGGACGCAGCATGCTGCGTGCCCGGCTGAAGGTGCTGGAGCGGGCGCGTTACTTAGAAGGGCGCGACCTCACCGGGAAAGGGCGCTTGGCGGTGCGCTTGCAGGCCTTTGAGGTCAGCATCACCGAACTGCATGCAGCGGGTTGTTTCGAAGAACTGACTCCGAGCGAGTGCGCCATCTTGCTGTGCGCGTTGGTGCATGAAGCGCGACGCGGCGAGGCACACGCACGCTTCGCCTCGAAGGGTCTCGACACGGCTGCCAATCGTGCACGCAAGCGCTGCCTCGAGTTTGCGAAACTTGAGCAGGCTGCTGGCTTGGAGACTTGCATCAAAGCGCCAGATTTCTCCCTCAATGCTGCCATGGGCGCGTGGGTCGCAGGGGCCACATTCGATGAGCTGCACAACTTCACCTCGGCCCAAGACGGTGACATCGTGCGCAGTTTTCGCATGACGGTTCAGGTGCTGCGCGACTTTGCCGACGCTGTTCCGGACGACACGGGCCTGCGCGATCGTTTGCGCGCGGCGGTGGCACTCGTCAACCGCGCTGAGGTGGACGCCGAAGCACTGCTTTTGATTAGCGCGCGCTTGCCGGAGCCAAAGGCTGAAACTCCGTCACAGCGGCCCCCAGCCGCACCTCGAAGAAATCGGTAGTGCCGAGACCTGGCTCGGCGCTGTTCTTGCTTTGCTTGCTGATACTAGCTGGCACCATGGTGCCCTCCACGCTCTGCCACTTGAATTCGTAGGCAAAGCTGCTGCCGTTCACACTTGTCACCGCCGGTGTTTCGATGTGCTGCAACACTTGCAGTGCAAAGCGTGCTCCATGCAACTCGTACTGCGGGTGCTGCAGCACGCGGTCGCCGTTGACCATGGTGCGCTCCAGTTTCCAAGGCACTCCGCGTTTGTCTAACCGGATCACCGTGCGTGCCACGCGGCGTCGTTCTGCTGGCTCCAACACCACGGAGACTTCCTCGATGCCGTTGATCGTTTCGCGTTCCACCCTGCCGCGGCAGCCTTCGTAGGCTTGGACATGGGTGCGCCCGCGGAAGAACCCCGCCAATCCTCGGGCCATGCCCAAATGCTGCTGCAAAGCGGCTGCCCGCTGTGCTTCCGGTGCATCAGGCACATGAGCGCTGGTCTGCTCGTTGGCGTCCACGAAATCCACGCGGTCACCGACGCCTTCGCGCCACGAATAACGCACGCGCCAGACTGAAGGTGCAGTCGCAGCGCTCGCTGAGGCCACCTGCGGTCGATAGCTGAAACTGAACGCCCGAACGCTCAATGGCTCAATCAATTTGGCGTCTAACGCAACGAGCACTCGCAGCGCTTCGCCCTCCAGCAACGGCGCAGCGACTTGCGCGCGCAGATTCGCGCAGCATAGAGTCAAAGAAAGCAGCGCCCAGCGCAACATGGCCCTCAGTTGAGCGGAACGAGAGTGGTCTGGATAAGTCCGACGCGCGCAGGAGCAGCGAGCTCGATGCTGCAGATTTCGTTTTGATAACCAGAGCGCATGACCGTCAGCCATGCGTCGCCACTGGGCAGCATGTCGAGATGCCAGCGACCGTCTGGTCCCGTGAGCACAAAGATCGGCGCCATCGGATTGCTTGGGAATGTGAGCTTTACCGCAGCGCCTTGCAGCGGCACACCATGTAATGCCATCACTCTGCCGTCCGCTGACGCTCCCGGTTCCATTGCAACATCCACAACAGGCTTGTTGTGACTCACACCACTGATCTGTCGCACCGCGAGGCCAGGAGCCACCGCCACCAGCCGATAATTCATGCCAGTGACGAGTCCCTCAACACGAAAGGCACCACTGCCATCAGAAACTACAGCACAAAGACCAGCGCCATTCTCAGCCACCAAAGTCACTGATGCTCCTTCGATGGCTACGCCCTGGAGGGTGGTCACAAAACCCGCAAGGTTCCAACGAGGTTCCAGATGCAGTTCCACCAGTGGTGCTGGACCAACAGAGGGGAATTCCATTGCGATCGAAGCAGCACCGTTCGCGTTTTGAGCGCAGATCCGGTAGCGACTGCCAGGGTTCATTGCCCGCAGTTGAAATAATCCGTTGGAATCTGTGTGCACCGTGCCGCAAGGCAACATGCGCGAGAGATCTTGCACAATCACCGCCGTGTTGGCGACCGCACGGCCGTTAGGCAGCACCACTCGGCCCACAAGCGTCGTGCCCGCAAGCACCGTGATGTTCCGCTGCACTTGCTCCCCTTCGAGGATCGCAGGAATGCGTACGAGTTGCGGCTCGAACTGGTGGTGCGACACTTCGAGCAAGGCGGCGCCAGCTCCTACTTGACTGAAGCGGAAATTGCCGCCTGCATCGGCCAGCACGCTTTCACGATGAGCACCTTGGACCAGCTGCAGGAGTACACCGTCCACACACTGACCCGCTTCATCCCGGACGGTGCCATGGACACTCGCAGGTGCCGTCAGCACCGCAGCGCAATGCATGCCGTGTTGGAACGTGAATGTCTCAGGTGCAAAACCGGCGGCGCTAACCATCAGGTCGTACAGGACCGCGCCCACGTGCTTGAAGGAGAAGCGACCAAGCGCGTCGCTATTGATGACGCTCGCGGCTTCCATGGGCAACAGTGCTTGCCCCTGTCCATCAAGCATGTTGGGTCGAGCTGTGACCCGCACAATAGCGCCGGGCACGGGCTGACCGAGCGTGTCTGTGACATCGCCATGGATCAAATCCGTTGCAACCGCGTGTTGCACTGCCGCATCCTCAAGCGCGAGGACTTGCACAGCCTTGCGTGCCACCACTGGCTGCAACGGCGCGACGATTTCGACATCGGGCTGTGAAAGCTTTACCTCGGTCAAGACTTCTGCTGTCTCGTTGCTAGGCAACAACCACGCCATTGCGCCGGTGAGCACCACCAGCGGCACGGCGATCAGCAAGAGACTTTCGCGTGGAGATTTCAACTTCGTGGCCAAGCCTTGGGGCGTATTCAACTGCTCTGCGGACCGGCGCTGCAAACTACTCACAGCACCGATTTCGCACCAAGCATGGGAGTATGCCCCCAACGAACAGCGGGATTCTATGCCCGCCGCAAAGCAACGCGCAAGCAGCGGTTTCCAAGAAATACGGATTCTGTGCAGCCGCCACTCAAGAAGAACTGCCTGCGACGCAAAAACAAGCGCAACTCTCTGTCAGAATGGGACTTCGTCGTCGAAGTGGGGAGCCCCGGCCCCGCTGTCATTCCCTGAGGAAGTCTGCTGTGAACCACCCTCGGATTGGCCGCCTTGCGCCTGCCGCCCTGGGGGACCATCGCCATCCTGACGCCCACCGATAAACTCAAAGGCCTCGATGACCACATCCAGCTTGTTGCGCTTGACGCCGTCTTTTTCCCAAGCCCGATAGTGCAAACGCCCCTCAACGAAGATGGGACGCCCCTTTTTGAAGAACTTGCTGATGTTCTCAGCTTGACGCCCAAACGCCGAGCAATCGATGTAGGTGACCTCTTCCTTCTTTTCCTTGGTCTGCTGGTCGTACCAAATCCGGTTCGAAGCCAGACCGATCTCGCATACCGCTGTCCCGCTGGGCAGGTACTTCAGCACGGGGTCCCGTGTCAAATTGCCCATCAACATCACTTTGTTCAGATTCGCCATTACCGCTCCTTCATGGGTCTCTCCCCTGCGCCTGTCAACCTTTGCGCAGAGCAAGAAAAGAATTCAGCGCCGAGGCAGCTCCGCCGAAAGTGCGGTATGACGACCTCGACCGGGCACGATCATATGCCCCGAGGGGGACACCCGGAAGCTCCCCGCACCCGCGGATGCTGCCACTTTTGAGGAACTGCGATGACTTTCAACGACCGCCGCAAAGAACCCCGCATCGACACGCAGATTGATGCCAACCTCAGCGGAACCGATGAGGTTTCCTGCAGGGTGGCGAATCTGAGCCACAGTGGTGCACTTGCCATCTCCACCATCCCGCTGCCCGAAATGGCCCACATGAAGGTGCGCCTTAACGTTGGCGCCGATCAAGCCGGCGCGGAATCGTGCCTCGTGCTCGAGGCAGCCGTGGTGCGCTGCGAACGCCGCACCGACGGCGCTTGGGACATTGGTTTGTTCTTCACCAGCGTCACGCCCGAAGTGCGCGCTCGCCTCGAGAGCATGATCAAGGTGTGGGCCCTCAGCCCCGCCTAACCCAACTCGTTCTGCGTTAGCCGCACACCAAGACTCGCTGAATCCCAGCAAGGTCTGGCAATGTGCGCATGGGATGAGCACCAGCAAGTGCGTGCAAGCGGCGCAGCCCTTCCGCATCCAGCGCCGGGAGTTCCAGCACCAATGCTCCACCAGCGACCAATTGGGGTAACGCTTCGCGCAACAGCCGCTCGTGAAATGCCAGCGCATCTGCGCCGCTGAATAGTGCCGCGTGAGGTTCGTGTTCGCGCACATCGCGCTGCAGACTCGCGGCTTCATTCAGCGTGATGTACGGCGGATTGCTGACAACCAAGTCCCACGGCCCTGAACCGTTCAAGAACGCGAACATGTCGCCGTGATGAAAATCTACATTTGCATTCAGCGACTGCGCGTTCGCGCGTGACACTTCCAACGCCGCCGCGCTTGAGTCCAGCGCAACAACTTCCGCACCTGGACATTCCAGCGCCAGCGTTATCGCGATGCAACCACTGCCCGTGCCCAAGTCAAGGCAACGCAAACGCCGCCCCTCACTTGCCCGTTGGCGCAAGCGTTCCAACGCTGCGTCCACCACATGTTCGGTCTCGGGCCGCGGAATCAAACACGCTGGTGACACTGCGAAATCGCGTCCATAAAACTCGCGGCGACCCAAAATGTAAGCCACCGGCTCGCCCTGCTGCCGCCGCTTCAAGAGCGCGCGATAAGCACTGAGCACGCTTTCATCGACGGGCATGTCATGCACCAACCACAAGCCTAGGCGGTTGCGTCGTAGCAAATGCGCCAACAACACTTCCGCATCCAAACGTGGGTTACTGCTGTCGTGTTCACCTAACCATTTGCTGGCCAAGGCCACCAGTTCTTTGACCGTGTGCACCTTGTCAGCGCCGCTCATGCCTCAGGCTTCGCTCGCTGCAAGCAGCTTCAAACGCGCTTCCAGCTCGCTGCGCGCGAGCGCTTCGATCAACGGATCGATGGCCCCGGCGAGAATGCTCGGTAAGTCGTGAAAGCTGGCGCCGATGCGATGGTCGGTGAGGCGATCTTGCGGAAAGTTGTAGGTGCGGATGCGTTCCGAACGGTCGCCCGAGCCGATTTGTACTTTGCGCACCGCAGTGCGTTCGTTGTGCAAGCGCTGCGCTTCATGGTCGAGCAAGCGCGCGCGCAAGATCTTCAACGCGCGAGCTTTGTTCTTGTGCTGCGATTTCTCGTCTTGGCACTGCACGACCACACCCGTGGGGATGTGCGTGATACGAATGGCCGAACTGGTCTTGTTGACGCTCTGCCCGCCAGGCCCCGAAGAGCGGAAGGCATCGATGCGCAAATCGCCATCGGCGATGATGATCTCTGCTTCGTCTGGTTCGGGCAGCACTGCCACTGTGGCGGCGCTGGTGTGCACACGCCCCTGGGTTTCCGTGCTGGGCACGCGCTGCACGCGGTGTCCGCCGGACTCAAACTTGAACGCAGCCCAAGCGCCTTCGCCACTGACAGCGAGAACCGCATCGCGCATGCCACCAAGTTCCGTGTGCGACTGATCCAGCAACTCACACTTCAGCCCGCGGCGTTCACAGAGGCGCACATACATGCGCAGCAATTCTCCAGCGAACAACGCAGCTTCGTCGCCCCCGGTGCCCGCGCGAACTTCAACGATGAGTTCTGTAGGGTTCACCTCGGAGCTACTGACGAACAACGCTACAAGCCGCGCTTCGATGTCTGGCAAACGCTCGCTCTGCGCAGCCTGCGCTTCTGCAAGCAGCGGCGCGTAGGCGGGGTCTGCAGCGGCAAGTTCGGCGGCAGTGGTGGCTTCGTCCAGCAGCGCTTGGCGCGCGCGGATCAATTCCACCAGAGGGCCCAAGCGCCCACGCTCTTTCATGAGCGTCGCGAGCGCGGTATGGGTCATGGGCCCTTCCGCGAGCGTTGCGTCTATCTGACAGAAACGCTGTTCTGCTCGCAGCAAGCGAGGCAGAAGCAATTCAACCAGCGACACCTACGCCCCCGCAGGTCACTTGGCTGGCTGGCCTAAGCCGCCTTCTAACTTGTAGCGGCGCATGAACTTTTCGACGCGGCCGGCGCTGTCCACAAACTTCTGCTTGCCTGTGTAGAACGGGTGGCAAGCGGCGCAAATTTCCACGCCAATGTGGTTGATGGTCGCGCGAGTCTTGAAGCTGCTGCCGCAACCACAGGTTACGGAACACTCCATGTACTTGGGATGAATGGCTTCTTGCATTTTGATTCTCCGGCGGCACTGCCGTCCACCCCTTCTGGGGGTCGGCTGACGCAGGCGCGGGGCAGGCAGGATACTCCCGACCAGCGGCCCTCCCAAGGCGCAACGCGACTCAGCCCTTCAAGGCAGCGATCACAGCTTCAGTGATGTCGAGGCTCGCGTCGCTCCAGATGACCGGGCGCGAAGCAATCTCATTCATGACTTCAGCTTCACTACGGCCACCCACCTTGCTGGTTGTGGTCATGAACACCATGCGCAAGCCTTTGGCCTTGGCAACTTCGCCCACCGCAATGGCGCTCTTCTCGTAGATATCGCGCATCACTGTCACCGTGTCCAAGTTCATGCGCGCGATGAGCAGCTTGCGGTCCAATTCAAAGGTCGCCTTCAATTGGCTCAATTGCTTCAGGCGCTCGAGATGCTCTGGCGAACCTTCCTTGAGCAGATCCAATTGATCGTCGAGCGCTTTGGCTTCGCCTGCAGCGGCCTTGAGCTTATCAATCGCAGCTTCGAAGTCCTTCTTGATGACTTCCATGCGCTGCTTGGTTTCAGGATGCTGGTTCAGCACCTTGAACATGTCCACAACACCCGCGGTAACGGGCGTTGGCTGCGCAACGAGCTGCGCGGCGACCAAGAGCACTGCGAGAATCGCGATCAGGTTGCACTTGCGCATGGAGAACCTCCGGAGGCGTGCGCGCTGTTGCGCGCTTCGTGAGTAGCGATGGCCAGACCCAGATTTGAACTGGGGACCCTAGCATTTTCAGTGCTATGCTCTACCAACTGAGCTATCTGGCCGTGTGGTGGTGCGAGTCTACGAATGCCTTTCGCACGCGTCAACTTCAAGACGCACGCTCTGCGATCCACTTGCGGAACTCGCTGATGTCCGCTCCGATCTGTGCGACTAGCGCGGCAGCATTTGCGAAGCGACGCTCGTCGCGCAGTCGCTTCAGAAACAGCACCTCAAGGTCGTGCCCGTACAGATCCACGCTGGTGTCCAGCAAATGCACTTCCACATGCTCGTTGATGTCGCGCTCGCTCCATTCATCGGCGCTCGCGGCGCTGGGGCTGCGACTCTGCGTCCCCTCTCGCGTCAGGGTTGGGCGCACTCCGATATTCACGACGCCAAAATGCGTGGCGCCCTCGATGCTGGCTTTGCAGCCATAAACGCCGCGGGGCGGGCGTACTTCGTGGTGCAGATCCAAGTTGGCGGTTGGAAACCCTATGGTCCGCCCGCGCCCATCACCGTGCACCACGGTGCCTAACACTGAAAACGGCCTCCCCAGCATCTGCGATGCGGTTTCTAAGTCTCCCGTGAGGATGGCCTCGCGAATGCGCGTGCTGGACAGCACCAAGCCGCCGACACGCACTTCGCCCAGCTCTTGTGCGCTGAAGCCACAAGCGGCACCGACGCTTTGCAAGGTCGCAAGGTTGCCTTCGCCGCCGGCTCCGAAACGGTTGTTGTGGCCCAGCACTACATGCGATGCGTGGAGCGTTTCGTGGAACAATTTGCGCGCGAAGGCTGCGGGCTCCGTCTGCCGCATCGCGTCGTCGAAGGGCAGCACGACTGCTACGTCCAACCCCAGTTGCTCGAACAGCCGCAAACGATGCGGCAGCGATGTCAGCAGCTTCGGTGCGGAACCAGAAATGAGTGCACGCGGATGGCGCGCGAAAGTCACCACCACAGATTTGCACAAACGCTCGCGCGCAAGACTCAGGACGTGCCCCAGCACGAAGCGGTGACCGAGGTGCACTCCATCAAACACTCCCAGTGTTGCCACCGGGTGGCGCAGATTGGCACTGGCCGCAGCCTGCATGCCGTCGAGAACAATCATGGAGTGTCAGGCGAGCGCTTCTGGTGACGCTCGACCAATTCGGCCAAGAGCGGCTTACTTTTCTGGCGGTCCGCTGGCGACATGCGCGAAATGAACAGCACTCCATCGAGATGGTCGATTTCGTGTTGCAGCACACGTGCGAATAAGTCTTCAGCCTCGACCACGACTTCACGGTTTTCCAAGTCGTGAGCACGCACTTTCACATTTCGGTAACGCGCAATATCGCCGTTGATGCCGGGAAACGAGAGGCAGCCTTCTTGATCCTCTTCCAGCCCGCCGCTCTTCTCGATGATCTCCGGGTCGACCAAGATGATGGGCGCGTCGTCGTCGCCCCCGCGGCAGGCCACCAGCAAGCGCACGCCCCAACCCACTTGAGGCGCAGCGAGGCCGATGCCGTCCTCCAAACGCATCAGCGGCACCATCTCCAGAGCCTTGAGGCGTACTTCGTCAGTCACCACGCCCACGCGGGCGGCTGGGCTCAGCAGGATCGGGTCTGGATAGTGCACAACGCGCATAAAGCTCGATTTCCGGCTGCAGTCTACTCGGCTGCGCTGAGCCTCAATGCGTTGAACCCCTAGGAGGCGCCTGCTAATCTCCCCGCCCCCCGAATCTATCTGCAGGCCCTATGCCTGCCTAGCCTTGGAAGCAATACTTGGTCGACGTCAGCAAGTACATCGAACGCGCCGAAAACGATCTCAAGCGCCGCAACTGGGATGCCGCTATCACCCAGTTCGAGCAAATCCTGAAGATCGACCCGGACAGCGCCGAGGCGCGCACCGGGCTGCGTCAAGCCAACCTGCGTAAGCTCGAAAAACGCTACCCGACCGGCATCGAGATTGGGCTGCTGAACTTGCCCACGACGTTGTTGCTGCTCATCGCCAAGGTGAGCCGCACCAAGGCTTGGGAATGCAGCTTGCTTGAGATGGCCCTGAAGCGCGACCCGCGCTCGGCATCCATGAACCACCGCCTGGGCGTTGTGCTGCTGCAACAGCAATACTCCCGCGGGGCCGAAGCGGCGTTTCGTTTGGCCACTGAAGCCGACGCCACCGCCATTGAATCGCTGAAGCTCCTTGGTTCTTTGTATGCAGCTCGCAAGGAACACGAAAAAGCCATCGAGTGTTTCGAACGCGCGCTGCGCATCAATCCGCGCGACCAAGAAGCGGGGCGCATGCACAAGAACCTCGCTGCTGAGGGTGCCATTCGCACAGGCGGCTTCGAGCAAGCGAAATCCTCGCGCGAGCTGGCCAAGAGTGAGCGCCAACTGAAGGAATCAGAGCGCGCGCAGCGCATCGTGCGCACTGCAGACGATTTGGAAGATGCGCTCCTAGAGTTGGCGACAGACTTGCAAGCGAATCCGACCGATTCGAAACTCCTGTTGCGCAAGGTCGTGCTGCTGCAACAGAAACAAGACTACGCGGCTGCAGAAACGGCTTGTGCCGCATTGCTGCAAAGCGAGCCCGCGCACCCTGAAGGGCTGGAACGCCAAGGTGAAATTCGCTTACGCCGTTTCGAAATGGACATTCGCGCCGCTGAAGCAGAGGCCAAGCAGGGCGAAGATGGCGCCGACGACCGCGTGCGCCGCCTCAAGCGTGAGCACCGCGCCTTCCGCCTGCACGAATCCCGCCGTCGCGTGGCTGCCCACCCCACCGACATGGCCGCGCGCTTCCGGCTGGGCAGCGCGCTGCTGGACGAAGGCAGCCATGACGAAGCCATCGAGCAATTCCAGCAATCCGTGCGCGACCCCAAGCTGAAAGTGCCCACTCTGAAGATGCTCGGTCGCGCCTTTGCCGCCAAAGGCATTCTGGACCTCGCCTCCAAGCAACTGGCCGAGGCCGCAGGCATGATCGCGGGCATGCCAGACCTGAAAAAAGAGATCCTTTACGAATTGGCCGACCTGCAACAGCGCCAGGGTGACCACGCCGCTGCTTCAGCTACATTCAAACAAGTTTATGAGGCCGACATTGCGTATCGTGATGTCGGAGAACGTATCGCAGCCTTGGCGCGCACAGCGCTTGGCAACTGAGGACAACCATGGCTCACAACAAGCAAGCTAAGAAGCGCATCCGCACCAACAACGAAGCCCGCATCCGCAACAAGGACAAATCCTCTGCGATGAAGACCCAGTTGAAGAAGCTCCAAACGCTCATCGATGCCAAGGACAAATCGAGCGCGGCCAAGGAACTTCTGTTGACCTTCTCCCACATCGACAAGTGCGCCAAGGTCCGCGTGATTCACCCGAACACTGCGGCCCGCAAGAAGTCGCGCTTGGCGAATCTTGTCAACGCCCTCAGCTAAGGCTTTGAACCGATTTGCCACGGGGGCCGCTTGCCACCGTGGTGGGGTTGCGGTGACGCGTCTGGAACTGCAGCTCGACCCAATCCATGCAAGCCAGTGCAAGCACTCGCAGGCTCGGTAGCACAGCGCAGCGGTTTCGCTGGCGCGGCGATGTTGTGATCTGCGCGGTGTGCCTGCACGGAGCGCTGCTGCTGTGGGCTGCTCTGGTGCCGGTGCAAGTGCCGCATTCAGCGCTCGGCGTCGAAGTGATGGAGATCACTCTGGCGTACTCCGTTGACGACGGCAGCGACAGCACCGCTGAAATCAGTCCACTTCCGGCAGAGCGCGATCCGGTGCCAGAACCACTCCCCGCGCCCGATGCCGCTGTTCTCGCCGCACCTGTCAGCGCCGAAGCGCACACGGCCCCCGTGCTCAAGATCGTGCCCGTACCAGAGCTATTCACGGTTAGCGACGCAGCGCTCCCCGCCGTTGTTGTGCAGGAGTTGTCTGTGCATGTGCCGGCGGCGCCGCCCGCAACAGGCAGCAGCAACGGGACTCAAGCACCTCACACGAGCGGCGACATCAATGCGAACGAACCTGTGCCGAGCAACAAGTCGATCACGCCCTTCGCAGGGCCTTCAGTACCTGCGAGCACAGGCGTTGCAGCAGCAGCACCCAGTGCGGGCGCGGCAGGCCGCATCGAAGCCAAGCTGTTGCAGCGCGAGCGCGCCACGCGGCAATTGGCCCGAGAAGCGGGCCGCCGTGGTTGGCGCGGACTGGTGGAAATCCTCGTCGAACTCGACAGCAGCGGCCGCGCTCTGAGTGCCCATGTGACCAAGTCCTCGGGCACAGCCGCACTGGATGCTGCGGCGGTGCACGCGGTGCTCGGCTTCCGTTTCAGCCCTGCGACCCAAGCTGGCGTCGCAGTGCCGGCGAAGCTGATCGTGCCCTTGCAGCTTTGATCAGAAGCTCGCTTCGATGCCGAGCACGAGGTTGAACCCTGCTTCTTGCTGCCCGGAGCCGTGGACGCGGTATTCCTTGTCGCCGACGTTAGAGAGCGTCAACCACGACTTGCACTTCTCGCTCATGCGATAGCCGAATTCCACACCAAACACGCAGTAGCCTGGACTGCCGCCCGGAGGAATGCGCTGGGTGTCGCGAATGTCGTCGGCGGAAAGGCGTTCTTGGTGCGCAACCAACAAGGCCCAAGGTTGTGCACTGAACTTGCCGTCGTCGCTCTGGTAACGCACGGCCAGCAGCCCTTGGAACGGAGACAGTCGAGAGGGCGGGCCGACGCTCAAAGTGGTGCTGCTGCTGGCGAAAGCGCTGATGCGTCCGTCGGTGGCCGACATGTTTGCAAGGCACGACCAACCACAGCCCAGTTCGCGGCCGATGGACAAGTCGATGCCTTGCATGTGCCCTTCGCCGGCGTTGCTCTTGGTGACAACGATGTTGCTGCCGATGGTTTGCGTGGTGGGCTGACGAATGATCATGTCGTTGACGCGGGTGTGCCACAGCGCCAGCGTCCCGGTCCAATCGTCGGATTCAGTCTTCGCGCCGATTTCGTAGCTGAGGAAGTGCTCGGGGCTCAATCCTGGTGACGGCAGCTCCACTTCCCCGCTGCGCGCAATATCGAAGCGCGAGAGATCCGACAAGTTTGGAGCGCGGAAGGCTTGCGAAATGCCCGCATACAGATTCACCTCGTCGCTCAGCGCTTTGGACAGCCGGGCCGTCCCCACCACGGCGGAAAAAGTGTCGAAAAGGCTGATGGCTTGTGTGGTGTTCGCTGGATCCACTGCACGACCGATGTCGGCGGCGGCCCAAGTAGCGCGCACGCCCAACAGGGCGCTGAAGCCATCGCCCAATTGCATGTCGTCCTGCACGAACAGGCCAACCAAGTCGTAAGTGGCATCGTCGCCAACAGGACCTTGGATGGCCGTACTGGTGATCACGCCAGCCGGATTGGTGTTGGTGCGGAAGGAATCGACGCGATCGTGGTACCAATCCAACCCAGCAGAAATCTTGCCGATTTCGGTGTCTTTCGCAGCCTCGATGGCGATGCCAAAGGTGCCCACATCGAAGCCCTGCTGTTCGCCATTGTTATTGGAACGAACGCGATCCGAGCGTTCCTCCAGCCCTTGCCATGACAGACGCACTTCCAAGCGGTCTGCGAAGCCATCGAGTTCGACGCCTTCGATCAGAACTGCTACGAGGTCTCGCTCGTAGTCCGATTCCAGTTTGCGATCGGTGCCCACAGTGGTGCCGTGATAGGGCACAGCAAACATGGTGCGGTGCGTGCGGTCCACGCTGTCCAAGCGCGCAGCTTGTGCCAACAAGGTCGCAGTCCAATGCTCGTCGATGGCCACATCAACCCGCGCATCCATGAACGCGGAGCGGTAGCCGGTCGAGGGCTGGCGTCCGCCGCCACCTTGATCAAGGTCGCCATAGTGCGCAAGCGTGGTGCCAAAGACATAGCCCACTCCACCACTGGCGCCCGACACTTCAACCCGGCCTGTAATCGAAGCCTCGGCAGTGGAGTAGCGCGACAGCGTGCGCACTGATGTGGCTGTTTCGCTGCGCGGGTCCACGCGCCGGCTGATGGCATTGAATGCCCCGCCCACAGCATCCGATCCATACAAGACCGACGCCGGGCCAAGCACCACTTCCAAGCGCTCGAGCGCTTGGGCATCAATCGTGGCGGAATACTCATTCGGCCCAGAGCGCCACGTGGAATTGTTCAAGCGGATGCCATCTTGCATCCAAAGCGTGTGATAGCCGGTGGAGCCACGCAGGTAGGGGCTGGACTGCCCGTAACCCGTGCGCTGCGACACAACGCCGGGAGTGCCGATCAGCGCGTCGCCCAAAGTGCGCGCGGCGCTGAGTTGCTCTTTGCGCACCACAGCGGTTTCAAAGGGGGCTTCGAGAGCAGTGATCTCTTCGAGCAGAGGCGTCACTACGATGGTGTCTAACCTCGGAACGAGAGCGCCGGCGTCCTGCGGCACCGCGGGCTTCGTCGATGGAGTGACGACGGGCTCTTGAGCCATTGCGTACCCAACAATCATCACGAACGAGAGCAGTTGTGCCAATCTTGCCACGTCAGGTGAGTCTCTTTACGGTGCATAGCGCGCGCCGGTACGCGACGGTTCAATCAGCCGCGAGAAAAGAAACTGAGCCCTTGGGTGAGTCGTCCGCCGGCATGCCCGGCCAAACCTATGAAAATCGCAGCCAACAACAGCAGTCCTCGGTAGTTCCACTTCACGAGCGCACTACGCGTCGCGCGCGAAGACAACGCCAAGGCGGCTGCTGCACAAGCGGACCCAATCCAAGCGAACAGCTCGTGCTGCTCAAATACCTCGCCGCGCTGTCCCACGAATTCCATAGTCTCTTCGTAGAGCAGGCCCAGCGTGATGGCAACAGCAGCGGCTGCGACGCCGCAGGCCAGCACTTTGCGCAGTCCAGGGGCACAGGGTGCGCGTCCCCGCAGCGCTAGCAGCCATTCCCAAGCCGCAGCCAACAGAATCAGCGCGATAGGAAAATGCACCACCACAACATGGAATCGCCCAAGCCAATCCAGCAGCGGCGTGGACTCGGCGCTGGCCACTAGTTCAGTCAATACGGGCGGCGGCGCTGTTGCGACGGCCGCCGTTGCAGCGGCCGTTGCGAACTGCGGCAAGCCTTTGATGTAGCGCTGCGGCTCTTGGAAAAACACGCGCTTGCATTTCTTGCAGCACAAGTTGATCTTGTGCCCTTCGTACTCCACAACCACAGGGTTCTCGCCGACGGGCTCGCCTTTCATCACCGGGCACGTGTCGTTCATGACTTCCGTAACCGGAGTGGACTGGCCCGGCAGCGCGAGCGTCAGCCCCACGACAATTGCGATCGCGAGCCGCGCGTAGATCATCGCTTTCATCTACTCGCCGTGATTCAGTCGCCGCCGCCGGTGCCTGTGCCGCCGATGGGCGGGGCCGGTGCCTTGGGCGCTGGCAGATTCTTCAAGTGCTTGTCTGCCTCGAAATCATCCACGCACGAATCGCAACACAGTTCGATGAGCTTGCCCTTGTAGAGAATGAAATACTCGGCATCCACATCTTCTTCTGGCATCACCGGACACTTGGTGTTGCCCACAACGATCAGGTCTTTGTGCAGCGCCAATGTCAAATGACGTGCAGGTTGCTTGGCGAATTTGACCAAACACTTCTTGCAGCAAAGCCCCACTTTGTGCCCCTGCCATGTGACGCTGTGCTCCGCCTTGGCCGCCTTGGGCATGCAGGGGCAGTTGACATTCTTCACATCCACCACTTTGTCCGCTGGATAGGCCTTGGCCAGCGACCCAGCCAAATCAGCATCCACTTTCTTGCGACAGTCTTTGCTGCACACATGGATGCGTTGCCCTTCGTGCTCCGCAAAGAGCTTGCGGTTGACATCCTTGCCTTCGATGGGGCACTTGGTGTTGCCGTAGAACGGCATGATGGCTTTGTCTTGCGCCACACCCACAGAAACAAACACCGCCAACACCAACAGAAGTTTGAAAGACATGATTCGGCCCCCTTTCGGGCGCTGCGATCATATCAGCGGCCCTTGACTCGCGGCGGTTCAGCCGCATGCTGCCCCTCGTGAGCACGGCATCAACACCTGCACGCCCTCCATATTTGTGGGCGCTCCTTGCTGGCACAGTCGTTGCTTGTGTGCTGTTGCTGCTGTGGTTGCCGGCAGTGCCGCAAGTCCCCGCCTATCACCGCTTTCATGCCACCGCCTCTTGCTGCGGCCTCCCCCACGCTGAATTAGTGCTCACCAACCTGCCCTTCTTGTGGGTGGGCATCGCTGCGCTGTTGGCACTGTTCCATGCTCCTAACCTTGGCTTCACGCGCGCCGAAATGCTGCCGTGGTATGTGGCGGCCATCGGCATCGTCGCCACCGCCTTCGGTTCCTCTTGGTACCACGCAGATCCGTGCACAGAGAGATTGTTCTGGGACCGGCTCCCCATGACCATCGCGTTCGCTGGCCTCGGCGCCGCTGCTGTGGGCGAACGCCTTGGCCCCAAGGGCGCGGGCTGCACACTCGCAGCCCTTCTGCTGCTGGAGCCTGCCACCGTGCTGTGGTGGCGCCACACGGAAGCGCAAGGTGCTGGCAATTTGGTGCCTTACGGGTTGGCGCAATTCTTGCCACTGATCATGCTGCCTCTGCTGATGGCGCTCACACCACGGCGCAGCACCGGACTGCTCGCGTGGGTCTGCGCCTTTCTCCTTTATGCGTTGGCGAAAGCCCTCGAGCAATTGGATGCAAACTTAGGCCACACCCTGTTGCTCAGTGGCCACGGCTGGAAACACCTCGCGGCCGCGGGTGCGTGCGCTGTCCTGATGCAACACGCGTTGCGGCGGCGCTTCTTGCCCCCCGTTCCGGATTGCAGCGCCATCATTCCCACCCGCACTTTGAAGTCCGATTTGTTCGGACAGATCGCGTTTGCAACGCAGGGCAGCGAATGCGTGGTGCTGCGCGATGTGCGCAGCGCAGTGTGGTGGGCGCGGCCCTTGGCCAGTGCGTTGTTGCTGCGCGAAGAAACCGCGTTGGTAGCACTGGCTGGTGAACCCTGCGGATTAGTGCCCCGCTTGGTGGCGCGCGACAGCGGACGCTTGGCACGCTCGCACTTGGCAGGGTTGCCGCTGCATGAAGCCAGCGCGCCAACGGTGGCAGCATTTCGCGAAGCGCGCGCCCTGCTGCGCTGCATGCGCCAGCGCGGCATCACTCACAACGACACGCACAAGGCGCCCAACTGGATTGTGCTGCCCGATGGCCGCCTTGCGCTGATCGATTTGCAATTGAGCTCGGTGCACCACCGCCGCGGTGCTTTGGCACGCCTGCAAGCGCGCGAAGACTTGCGCCACTTGTTGAAACTGCAAGAACGCTGGCATAGCGGATCGGTGCCGCCACGCGGGCGTCGTCTGCTTGCACAAAAGGCGTGGACCACACGGCTTTGGCTGGCCAGCGTCAAACCGCTGTACAACTTCGTCACGCGCCGCCTACTGCACTGGCGCGACGCGGAAGGCCGCGGCTAAGCGCGTCAGAGCTGGCGCAAAACCATCTCGCGCACCCAGAAGAACTCGCCTTCACCAAGCAGGGCAATGTGGCCACTGGCAGCGGTTTCCACGCGCGCATTCGCCGTGATGATGTCGTTCACCTCAACTTCCAACTGTTGCCCGCGCAGCGTCAGCTTCAACCCATTCCATGCACCCGTCGGTTGCATCGCAGCGCTCTTGGCAGGGGCCACACCGCGAATGCTGCCACAGGCATCTTTGCCAGCCATCGGCGCCAGCATGTCGGCAAGTACCACCAGCGCGGCGCGCGTGTTGCTGCGGGGATCAGCCTCGCAACGCAAGGCAATCCCAGCAGAAGACCCGGCATCACTGCGTATCTGGCAAGTGAGTTCGAAATCAGCATAGGACGCGGCGGTGACCAGCGCGCCAGGCGCGTCGCCATAAGCGAGCACACCGCCACCTTCAATGATGAACGCGCGCTCTCCGCCCAAGAGCGTCCAACCCTTGAAACTCTGACCATCGTAGAGGGCTACTGGAGCACTGGGCGCTGCGGGTGCGCCACAAGCTGCAAGCAACGCAAGTATGAACAACAGCAGTCGTGGCATGGGTCGTAGTATAGGCACGCATGAGCGCCGACTCCAAAGTCATTCGTTTCGAGACGTGCCGCTTCGACGAGCTCAGTGCACTGCAGCTCCACGAGATCTTGCGAGTGCGCGCAGAAGTCTTTGCGCTGGAACAGCGTTGTTTGTACCTCGACCCAGACGAGCATGACTTGGAGGCCATTCATGTTCGCGGCCTCTTGAATGGGCACTTGGTGGCCTACGCGCGCTATTTCCCTAAGGGCGACGCCATCAAAATCGGTCGTGTGCTCACCACAGCCGCGGTGCGTGGCACCGGTGCGGGCAAGCAACTCATGCGCTTCACGCTGGACCACATCGGCGCGCGCCCTTGCATCCTCGAAGCACAGGCCTACTTGGAGAGTTTCTACGCAGCATTCGGTTTCCGCAGCACTGGCCCAATCTACGAGCTCGACAACATCCCCCACCTGCCCATGCGGC
>CAMDTN010000047.1 GCA_945907755.1 Singulisphaera sp. GP187
TGTCACCGACGCGCGCACTTGGATGCTGACGGAGGGGTGGCGCCGGCACGGGCTGATCGGAGTCCACGAACTGCCGAGAACAGGGTGAAGGAAAACGGCAATTTCGATTGCGCACTAATCGTGGTTTTGGGGAGGGGAGGGAGGTTTGCGCGGATGCAGAAGGGTGCGGAAGAGGGCGCGGTGGACGCAGGGTTCGACGTGATGGCGCAGGGTGCTGTTGGCGTAACCGATCCACGCGACGCGAGTGGTGATGTCGAGAGGTGCGTCGAGGGGCGCGCCGTGCGCGTCGGTGATGGCGACACCTGCAGCGCGTGCCACCAACAGGCCGAGGAGGTCGTAGGGGTGCGCACAACGCAGCGGCACGCTGTGTGTTGCGACGACACTTGTTGCGGTTGTCGCGATGGGATTGCTGACCAGCGGCCTTAGGTCAGCCACGAAACGATCGCGCCCAGTGATTAACGCGTGCATCTGACCAGCGTTGGAGATGTACTGGTCTTCAAAGGCGTCTTGGTGCGCTTGAGGGTCATCGGGGTGCAGTTCTTGAAGTAGCGCATCGTGGAAGGCGCCGAGGCGCTCGGCAGCACCAGCAAAAAACCGCACCACAGTGGCAAAGCCGTGGCGCAGATCTACGGCACGGCTGGGCTGCACCAGCAGCGGCCTCGTGGATGTGCACGACGCAGTAGCAATCTCATCGGTACAGGCGAACAGCGTGCCGTCGGCATCGGCTGCGAGTACATCTGAAAGTGGCGAGCGCGTTGTGGGCAGTTCGATCATTGCGGCATGGCAGAGCGTGGCCAGGCGTGCGTCGTTCACCGGCGCCAGTCCCGCCAAGAAAAACGCGCTGCGTTTGTCGTGCATCAGCCCGCGCGTGCCATCGATAGGGTCCAGCATCAGTAACCAGCGCGGCGCGCCTTCGCCGACACGGATGCCTTGCTCGGGCAGGCCTTCCGACATCAACAGCAACGGCAGCAGCGCGTGGCAATGCACGCTCACCGCTTCAACCAAGCCTTCCTCACTGAAACGGTCGATGCCGTACTGCAAATCGGAGGCGGCCTGAGCAGCTACATCGCTCCAATCTTTGGCATGCGCACGCCCGGCATGGATGCGTGTGCGTACGGCGCGACCGAGCGCCACCAAGGCCTGTGCCTCGGGGGACAGTTCAGCAAAACTCACTTGCGTTGGGTTCATGCGCCGATTGGAAGCGCACTAGTGGAGTCGGCGAAGGATTGCGCCTTGATGCCCAGTTTACGCAGCATGGCGAGGTGCAGATTGGCCATAGGAGTCGGCTTGGTGAGTTCGAGGTGATGCCCACCCCGCACGCCCAGTGCGCGTCCGCCTGCTAGCAGCACCGGTAAATCGTCGTGATTGTGGCGGTCGCCATCGCTGATGCCGCAACCCATCATGACAATGGTGCGGTCCAATACGCAGCCGTCGGCTTCACGCGCAGCGGACAGTGCATCTAACAGCGTCGCCAATCGTTCCATGTGCCATGCGTTGATGCGCCCGATAGCGGCGAGTTTCTTTGGGTCCTTGCCGTGATGCGAAGTGTCATGGTGGCCGTCGCTCCAATCCACTTCGCGGAAAGGCCGATTGCTGCCGGCGTTGCCCACCATCAGCGTTGCGATGCGCGTTTGGTCGCCTTCGAACGCGCGCGTCAGCAGCAGGCCCATCAATTCGATCAATTCTGCGTGCGAACCAGTGCCCTTTGTCAGTAGCTCAGGGTTGGGCACTTGTGCACGCGCATCTTCTGCTGCTGCGAGGCGCTTCTCCAATGCGCGCAATGCGGTCAACCACGCGTCCAATGCTGCGCGGTCTGGAGCGGATAGCGTGCCCGACAGGCGCTTGGCATCATCGCTGAGCCAATCGAGAATGCTGCGCTTGCGCGCGCGTGCCAATGCGCGGGCACGCACATCAGTGGCCGCATCCATGTCGCCAAACAAGCGTTCGAATAAACGCCGTGGAGACGTTTCCTTAGCACACGGCGTGGTGGGCGACGACCACGAAACCGTGTTCGAATAGGCGCACGAATACCCGCTGTCGCAACCGCCGGCGAGCCGCCCTGGTTCGCAACCCAGCTCCAGCGATGCCAGCGGCGTGGCGGCGCCCAAGTGTTGCGCGGCAAATTGGTCCACAGACAATCCTGCAGCGATATCGGCGCCATCTGTCTTCTTCGCGCGAGCACAGCTGAGAAAGGTCGCGGCTGCGCGTGCGTGGTCGCCTGCACCGTCGGCACCGGCACGCCCAGCTTCGATGGCCAATCCGCTGATGACGGTGAGCGCGGAGCGATGTGCAGCCAGCGGCTGCAGCGTGGGACTCAATTGCGCCAACGATGTTGATTTGGGGCGCCAAAGTCCCATGTTCATGCCGTTGGGCAAGAACACCCATAGGGCGCGAGCTGGCGGCGGCGCACCATCCATGCCCATGCCTTCGAGCAGTGGCAGCGCGCAAGCGAGGCCGGTGGCGCGCAGCATTGTGCGGCGGTCCGGCAGTGCCTTGTTGTTCGGCGTAACGACCATGTGAGTTTCATACCACGCTGCGAAACATGAACGGGCACTAATCGCAGCGCGCGGCGTCAACGGGTTCACTTCTCTTGAGATCGTGCTCCGGCTTGGCGACGGGCACTAATTGCGGGCAGGGCTGTTGAAAACGGAGCTTCCAACGACGGCCAGCACTATTTGATGGATGCTCGGATCTGCGGGCAGCGCTTCCAGCGTGCGCTGCAAGAAAACTTCATCGGCGGGCCCGAACTGGCGCCCAACGGCGGTAGTGAACAGTGCGCGCAGCATGCCACGCAGGAAGGCGCGATCTTCAGCTACGACGCTCTTCAATGCAGCCAAGCCATCTACGCGGCGCCCATCAGGCAGCACGCCGCTGGAATCGATGGCGTGTGGGCCGTCTTTTTCGCGCCACGCACCGATGCCATCGAAATGTTCCAACGCGAAACCCAAGACATCCATGCGTGTGTGGCACGAGGCGCACGACGGATCGCGTCGGTGCAGCGCGAGGCGCTCGCGCAGCGGCAGCGAATCCGCGATTTCAGGGCGCTCATCCAAGCTGCCAGCGTTGGGCGGCGGAGGCGGAGGCGGCGCGTCCAACAAATGGTCCAGCACCCAGCGCCCGCGTTTCACTGGCGACGTGCGCCCAGGGTTTGAAGTGACGGTGAGCATGGCGGCCATGCCCAGCAAGCCGCCGCGACCAGGAAGTTCGGTGCGCGCGAACGGTGTGGCGGGTACTGGCACTCCGTACAGCGCTGCGAGCGGTGCATCGACGCAACTCCACGAGGCGCGCAGCAATTCGCGGGCGGGCAATTCTTGAATGCGCACTTGTTCAAAGAAGCGCACAACTTCGTCGGCCATGCTGCTGCGCAATGCCGGCGTGAAAGTTGGGAAACGCTGCGGATCTGGCGCGCTTGCGACGAGATTGCGCAGCTCCAGCCACTGCGGTGCGAAGCGTTCTGCCAAGGCGCTCGCTTGCGGGTCGCGCAGCATGCGAGCCGCTTCGGATTGAAGTCCTTGCGGCGTGTTCAGAGCTCCACGCGTAGCGGCATCGAGCAAGGCCGCGTCTGGCGCGCTGCTCCACAGCAACAGCGCGAGCCGCGAAGCCAGCGTGACCCCTGAAAGTTGCCCTGTTGCACTGCCCACTTCGCTGCGCAGCCAAAAGCGCGGTGATGCCAAGGCAGCTGCCAGCGCCGTGCGGAGCGCTTCTTCGAACACATCGCCTGCGCGCATCCGCGCATCTACGAGCTGCTCCAAACCGCTCAGCGCTTTGGCATCCACGGCGCCACGCCACAACCGCCGCAGCAGGGGCTGCAACACACTGCGCGCACGCAGCCCTCCGGCTTGCGTCGGGCCAACGTCAGGCGCCAACAACGCCTGCGCTGGCGCATGCGGCCCGTTGCGCATTGGGCCCCGCAGCAACGCCGCGTCCACCAGCAGATTGCGATCCGCGGCCGGGCGCCCAATCGCAGCCGCTTTGTAGTAGTCGTTGACAAATGCGATGGAGATCTCGTGCTCGCCTTCACTGAGCTCGAATGTGCACGAGTAATCAGCCGGCGCATTCACGGTGGCGGCAACGGAGTGCACGCCGCGCTGCATGCCATCGATGCGCACGCTCATGCGCGCTGATTCATCCCCTGCTTGCTGTCCAGCCGCACGCACCACCAGTTCGAAAACCCCCGCTTGTTTCACTTTCCACCGCGCGCTCAGAGTGCTGTTCATGTATAGCGACACAAACGAACCGTGCGCGCCGCATTCCGTGTTGCAACGAAACTCCTCGGCCTCCATGCGCCGTTCTGCCGGAGGGCGCCCCATGCCTTCGGGCAAGACTTGTGCTGCGATGTGTTCAGCGGCACGCAACAACTGTTCGGCCACTGCACCACCCACTGCGCGCAAGTTGGCCACATTGTCGAAACCAAAGGCCAATTCATCTTCGGGCAAGTTCTCTGCCGCGACATCGACGCCCAGCAGCGCGCGTACGCTGCGGCGCACTTCTTCTCGCGACAGCCTGCGTGGCGGGCTCGGCTGCCGCAATTCTGCATCGTGCAAGAGTGTTTCCAATGCGCGCTGCATGGCGGCACGCTCCGTTGCGGCGAGCGGACCAGCGGTCTTCGGCGGCATGGTGCCTTCGTGCAACACGCGCCATATGCGCCCGTGCAACGCAGCGCGTTCGCTGCCGCGCTCGGCCGCAGGCTTGGTGGCGAAGGCCGCCAGTAGATCCAACCCAGCCTCGGGTTCGTCGGCGTCGTGACACTCGGCGCAGTGCTGTTGCACCAAATTCGCAAGGCTAAGTGCCGCGGCTGCTTGCGCGTCCGCAGCACTCAGGCTTGGTTGGGCACTAATGATCTTTGCCAGCAAAACGACGCAGAGCATTATCCAAACAATGAGGCTGCAGAGTGTGCTGACGGCTGTGGCGACACCGTGCTGTCTATTCCCAGCGACATGCCTGGCAGCGAGGGCCATAGGGAATGCGCGGACTGCTGTGCTCACACTGCGCTCCGTTTGGCGCGCACCAACAGCACGCATGTGAAGGCCACGAAGGCCACCGCCAACAGCACAGTGGCAATATCGACAGGCGCAGGCGTTGACTTGGTGCCAGTGATCAGCGCGCGTCCCGCGATGCCGACGGCGGCCAAGCCTTCGCCAGCCACCAACCCCGAAGCGCACAGCACACCAGCGCTGCTGCGCGATTCGCCTTCGATCTTGCCGCGTAACAACCCGCCAAGGAACACTGCGCTCATGGTGGCGAGTGGCAAGTAGAGCCCGAGTGCGAAGGGCAGTGCTGGCAAGCCTGCCAACGCACCTGCGCCGCCAAGCGCCGCGCCACTCAGCACCATGCCCCACGGCAATTCGGCACCCAACACAGCGTCAATCACGGTCTTCATCAAGCGCGCTTGTGGCGCCGGCAGGCCGTCGACACCGAAACCCTCAGGGCCGTTGCCGATGGCCACCACCACTCCAGCTACAGCGAAGCACGCCACTGCAGCGGCGATCAGTTGGCCAAACTGCTGGAGCGCTGGCGTTGCGCCCAATAACTGCCCAGTCTTGAGGTCCTGCGAAATGTCACCGGCTTTCGACGCCGCGATGCACACCACAGTGCCCACGGTCAACACCGCGGCCTTGCTTGGGTCTCCGCCCAGGGCGAACAGCGCGGCCGTGCCCGCCAGCGTGATGAGCGCCATGGCGGACGTGGGGTTCGAGCTGACACCGATGACACCAACCAAGCGCGACGAAACCGGCACGAACAACAGTGCGAATAGCAGCACGCCTGCGGCGGCCAGCGCGCGATGGGACAGATCTAAGTCACCGGAAAAAATTCCGGGCACTAATGTGAGCAAACAGAAGATTCCGCCCAAACCCATTGCGATGGCGGAGGACGGCAAGTCGCGTTCGGTGCGCTCGGTGTTAGGCGCGCCGCCGCCGCGCAGCCCACGCGCTACCGCTGCGAAGCTGGCAAACATGGTGGGCACGGTGCGCACCACAGTGATCAGCGCTGCCGCCGCCACCGCGCCTGCGCCGATGAAGATCAGGAAGCGTTCGCGCAACACTTTTGTCGCCAGCATGGGCGTTGCAGTACCTGCATCTGCAGCACCAGCCTGATGCAGCGTGCTCAACAGCGGAATCAACACCAACGACGAAATGAGCGCGCCCGAAACCATCACCGCAGCACTGCGCAGCCCGATGATGAAGCCCACCGCCATCAGCGCCGGTGCCACTTTCACAGCCAGCATGGCGTTCGGCAGCGATGGCACAGCGAAGCTCAGTTCCTCCGGCGCCCAACCGAGCACGCCCATGGCCAACTTGGGCACGGCACCCGCCGCGATGCCCAGCACGATCCAGCGCGCACCGCTGCCACCGCTTTCCGAAGCGCGAATCACTTCGGCGCAGGCGCGGCCCTCGGGGTAGGGCAGTGTGTTGGCTGATTGCACAAGCAGCAGGCGCCGCAACGGCACCATGGCGAGGATGCCCAAGACAGCACCGCAAAACGCGAGTGCGGCGACTTGAGTGGTCGTCGGCACAACGCCCCACATGAACAGTGCAGGGATCGTAAAGATGGTGCCAGAGGCCAGCGATGAACTGGCGCTGCCCACGGTTTGCGCCATGTTGGCTTCGAGGCTGGTGCCGCTACCGACCATGCGAAACACCATCACGGACAGCACCGCGATGGGAATGGAAGTGGAAACGGTGAGCCCAGCCTTCAACCCGAGGTACGCGTTGGCGGCGCCAAACATCACGCCGAACACGAGCCCGCACAGCACGGCCTTGAAGGTGAACTCGAGAGTCCGCGGTGGAGTAGTGGCGTTCATTAGAGGCAGTCTAAGGGGCGACGCCACGCGCGCGGAAATCCACCACCGCTGCGCTGAAGGCTGCGGCCAGCGGGCTTTTCGCATAGCCCAGCTCACTTTGCGCCTTCGCGTCTTGAATGCGCAGATTTCCAGGGATCGGATTGCGGCGGCGCAACAAGCGTTCGATGATGCTGCCCTTCGGCGCTGCGGGCACAGGCAACTTGGCTGCGTCGCACACCAGTGCGAGGAACGCGGCTTCGTCGAGGTTTGCCCCGCCTAACAAGTAGCGCTGCCGTGGCACGCCGCACTGCAATGCCAGCAAAATGCCTGCGGCCACATCCAACACAGGGGCATGGTTCACAGGGCCTTCGTGCACTCGAGGGCGCTTGCCTTGCAACACTTCGATGATGCGGCGGCCTGTGACCGAGGGGGTGGTGTCGCCCGCGCCCACCAAGGCCGATGGATTCACCACAACCACTTGCGCGCCTTCTGCGGCAAGAGCCATCTGCTCGGCAGCGAGTTTGGTGCGCACGTAAATGGTGGTGCGCGGCGTGATGGCCACGAAATCGGTTTCGCAGGCTTCACCACGATCGGCGCGTGGGGTGCAAGTGCCCATGGTGCTGACATGCACGATGCGCTGGACTCCAGCGGCAATAGCGGCGGCCAGCACAGCGCGGGTGCCCGCTACATTCACATGTTCCATCCGTGCGGCGTCGACGGAGTCCTTGCCGTGGAAGGCGGCGGCGTGGATCAGCGCGTCGCAGCCGGCAAAGTGCTGTGCGCTCAGCGCCGCGATGTCTTGAATGCGCACTTGTTCGCAGGCGCAGGTCAACGCGCGTTGATGAATCAGCGCGCGCACGTCGTGCCCCGCTGCCAACAGCGCGTGCACTACATGGAAACCCAAGAATCCGCCAGCCCCTGTCACTGCGATGCGCATCGCGAGGATCGTAGCCTCGGAATGACAAAGGGTGTGCAGGACAAACGGTGCGCTGACGGCCCTAAGTTGTTGCCGCGTGCATATCTTGTGCCCCGGCTGCGATTGGATGGGCACTAATGCCTGTGCGAGGGCATACGAAGTGTCGCGCCCACAGTTGCCGTGATGAATGTGCGCCATAGGATGGCGCGCGTGTGGAGTGCCGCAGAGTCGTGTGCGCATGCGGCGTGCGTGAGTCATCAGGACGCAGCAACAAGGGAGATGTTTTCATGGGCGATCGCCGACCCATCGTGATCGATTTAGAAGCGTGCCGCGAAGAGGGAGCGAGCAACACAGCGCGTGCATCGCTCACCGATCTCTATCGCTCTGATGTCTTCGACGATCGCGCCATGCGTGCGCGGCTTCCGTCTGCGGCCTATGAATCGCTGCGCGAGACCATGAACAAGGGCACCGCGCTGGACCCACGGCTTGCAGACCTTGTGGCCAACGCCATGAAGGAATGGGCGGTGGAACGCGGCGCGACGCACTTCTCTCACTGGTTCCAGCCCATGACGGGCCACACCGCCGAGAAGCACGATTCATTCCTCAGTTTCTCTGGCGACCAACCGATCGTCGAATTCAGCGGCAAAGCGCTGATCAAGGGCGAGCCCGACGCGTCATCATTCCCCAGTGGCGGCATTCGCTCTACCTTCGAAGCGCGCGGGTACACCGCGTGGGACCCAACATCACCCGCGTACATCCGCCGCGGCACGCGCGCGTCCACGCTGAGCATCCCCACAGCTTTTTGCTCGTGGACCGGCGAGGCCTTGGACACCAAGACGCCACTGCTCCGCAGCTGCGAAGCGCTGTCGCGCGAAGCTGTGCGCCTGCTGCATGTCTTGGGCCGCACCGAAGTGCGTCAGGTGTTCACAACGCTCGGCAGCGAGCAGGAATACTTCTTGATCGATCGCCGCTACTTCGCGGCGCGCCCAGACCTCGTGGCCTGTGGCCGCACTCTGATGGGCGCGCGCCCTGCGAAGGGCCAAGAACTGGAAGACCACTATTTCGGCACCATCAGCAATCGCGTGCTGGCTTACATGGAAGACTGCGAAGAGCAGCTCTGGCGCTTGGGCGTGCCAGTGAAGACGCGTCACAACGAAGTGGCGCCTGGGCAGTTTGAATTGGCACCAATCTTTGAGCGCAGCGCTGTGGCGGTGGACCACAACATGCTCACCATGGATGTGTTGCGGAAAACCGCGCTGCGCCACGGGCTGGTTTGTCTGCTGCACGAAAAGCCGTTTGCCGGCGTGAACGGCAGCGGCAAGCACAACAATTGGTCCATGGCCACTGATGCCGACGAGAACTTGCTGGACCCGGGTTCTGACCCAGGCCAGAACGCGCGTTTCGTGGTGATGCTCACCGCCGTGCTGCGTGCAGTAGACACTCATGCAGACTTGCTGCGGGCCGCTGTGGCGACACCAGGCAACGACCACCGTTTGGGCGCGAACGAAGCGCCGCCGGCCATCATGTCGGCCTATCTCGGCGGCGAATTGGACGAAGTGTGCCGCGGGCTCATCGCAGGCGCACCGGCTGGCGAGCGCAAGGGCGCGCAAGCCATGCGTTTGGGCGTCACCAGCTTGCCGCCGCTGCCGCGTGACAGCACCGACCGCAATCGCACTTCACCGTTTGCTTTCACTGGCAACAAGTTCGAGTTCCGCGCAGTGGGCTCCAGTCAATCTTGCGCTGGGCCGAACATCGTGCTGAACACCATCATGGCGGAATCGTTGCGCCACCTGGCCAACCGCATCGAAGATGCTGCGCGCAAGTCTGGTTTGGAAGTTGCAGTGCAGCAGGTGGTGCAAGAAGAGCTGAAGAAGCACTACCGCGTGGTTTTCAACGGGAACGGCTACGGCGCCGAATGGCAGGTTGAGGCCGAGAAGCGCGGGCTGCCCAACATGCGCAACACGGTTGATGCGCTGGAGCACATGGCCTGTGATGCCAATGTGAAGCTGTTCGAAGACATGGCCGTGTTCACGCGCCGCGAATTGGAATCGCGCGCGACCATCGCGCTCGAGAACTACGAAAAACATATTGCTATCGAGGCGCAGGCGTGTCTCGACATCGCCGCAACCATGGTCCTGCCAAGCGCACTGCAAATGCAGCATCGCGTGGCGGTGTCACTGAGTGCGGCGCGGTCGGCAGACAGCACCTTGGATCTCGCCCCGCAAGAGTCCCTGTTGAAGGGGCTTGCTGGTCATGTCAGCGGGCTGCTGCGCGCCAACTCGGCGTTGGAGCAGATGCTTGTACAGGCCGACGGGATGGGACACGGGGAGCACGGCATTGTGCGCGCGGCCTTCATCCGGGACCAAGTGGTTCCGGCGATGGGTTGTGTGCGCGAGCACTGCGATGCGCTCGAAGCGTGCATGGACGACGAGTTGTGGCCCCTGCCGAAATACAGGGAAATGCTCTTCGTGCACTGAGAGGGCTTTGGCCTTTTGGCCTCTTGGGGAGGCGTTGCGTCGGCCGGACTTGCTCCGGTCGACGCTTTTTTTCGCCCTATTGTGGCGCGCTGTGCAGCGGCGGCTACAGTGCGCCCATGTCCAAGGCCATGCTGGAAGTGTTTGCAAACCCGCACCCCAAACGCGATTTCATCATCGAGCACATCGCCGAGGAATTCACCTCGGTGTGCCCCAAAACCGGGCATCCGGATTTTGGCCGCGTGGTGCTGCGTTATGTCGCGGACAAGTCGTGCGTGGAACTGAAGAGCTTGAAGCTCTACTACCAGAGCTTCCGCAACAAGGGCATCTTCTATGAGGATGTCACCAACCGGCTGCTCGAAGACCTCGTCGCCGCGACCAAACCGCGTTGGATGGTGTTGCGCACAGAGTGGACCGGCCGTGGCGGCATCCGTTCCAACATCGAAGCCAGCTACGAGCGCAAGAAGCGCTGAGCCGCGTAGCGCTGCGCGCGCGGGAAGGGAACCATGACACGAGACCAGCAATCGCCGGAGCAACGACTGCTTCGCATCCGGGACCTCGCCTCCAACAAGGAGGAACACCTGGCGACCATCGAGGCCGTGCGGTTGCTCGCCGATCC
This sequence comes from Singulisphaera sp. GP187, assembly GCA_945907755.1. Lineage (GTDB taxonomy): Bacteria > Planctomycetota > SXUL01. The sequence goes on from CAMDTN010000047.1 coordinate 10,791, forward strand.
CGCGGCCGCTGAAGTCGTCTGCCAGCTCTACAACGATCTCGCGGTCCTGAGGTTTCGGGCTGGCGACGGCCACGGTGTGCGCGCTCATAAAGCTGGCCCTGGACCGCGATCCCGAGAATGCTGACGCCATCGCGAACCTCCAGGACATGCAGGCGAGCGACCCGAGCCTCGTGGCCGGAACAGCGCAACCTGCGAGCCGAGACGCCGCGGTCGCGACCGGAGCAGGCACGCTTAATTCATGGGTGACCGATGCACTGGACGCCGCGCATCGCATCATTGGATTGAGCGGCATGCGCGTGCTAGAGGTCGGTGGCAGCGTCCCCCCGGAGGCCGTGCGGCGCCTGGGGGTCGCCAAGTGGGTTGCGTGTGACCTTGCGACGACGCCCTGCGATGAGGACGACTACCAAGCGCTGCATGCAGACGCACGGGCCCTGCCCCAAGAAGCCGAGAGCTTCGATGCGGCCTATTCCGTGTGCGCCTTCGAGCATTTCGACGGCATCGACGCGGTGTTGAGCGAGATCCACCGAACGCTGCGTCCCGGAGGGCGCCTGTTCACGCAGTTCGCCCCCATCTGGTCGTCCTCGATCGGGCATCACGTGTGGATCATCGAAAACGGTCGGAACGTGGTCACCTTCAATGACAACGTGATCCCACACTGGGGCCACCTGCTGCTCGAAGAGCACGAGCTCCGCAACTACCTCACCGTGGTGCGGAGCGCTCCGCTCGCCGAGCAGATCTGCAACTACATAAGCGTCAACTCGTACATCAACCGCGTGTTCGAGGCCGAGTTCCGGTGGCAGTTCCAATCCAGTCGATTCGTGGTCGAGCTCATCGAGCCGTGGGGCGGGCACACCTCCCCAGGTGCGCAAATGCTGGCGGCGCTCCGCCAGCGCTGGCCGGAAGGGGGCGATTTCGCCGCCCACGGGCTGCGCGTCGTACTGAAGAAATGAGGCGCGAGGGAGCGATGATTCAGATCATTGGCGAGTGGCTTTGACGCAAGGCTGCGCCGCCTCTGGGCGAGTATGGAGGCCACTGCCACATGCGAGGGGTCATGCCTACGCCGCCACCGCGTTTGTGGAGTGAAATTATTCGCCCGGTTTGAGTTAGCGCTCACATTGACCTTTCGCTTGGCGGCTTCCCAATGGTGATCGGGCAACTGAACGCCGCCGGCGAACAAACTGCTTCCATCGCTTACTCCATCGCGCTCTGAAGTGCCGCGGGTGCCTCCGCCTCAAGCAGCATGTAGAGGCGGTTCCCGCCGCGGTGGATGCGCATGGACTGGATGCGGATCTTGCGCTGGGCCAGTCACGCAGACTTCCTCAACCCGATCCACTCTCGTAGTGACTAGGCCACTTTTCGGGGATCACGTCACTACTCGCCGATGTCGATGATGCTGCCGACCTGAAGGAGCAGCAACGCGCGCAGCAATTGCAGACGCGGCAATAGGTGCTCATCCAAGAGCAGTGCGCCGGGGGCAGGCGGAATCATGCGCTTGTCGGCGCCGGCCCATGCGGCCAAGAGTTCATCTTGCACGACGCGGCGTTGCGCGCGCGGGGCCTGTGGGTCGAAGCTCGCAAGCGCGTCGGACCAGCCATCGACGATGCCGCCTTCGCGCAATTCAGCGGCCAATGCGCGCAAACTGCGCCAGGCTTGAAAGCGCACACTTGGCCACGCATCGCCCAGAGTGACCAACAAGTGCGGCACCATCCATGCGCGCTGCGCGGGCGCGAGCGCGGTGGCTTTATTGCCAGCGAGGCGGGCCGCCACTGCGCGACGCAGCGCGTCACCAGCATGCAAGCTGGCCACGCCATCGGCGTAGTCTGCCGGTGCGCCATCGGCGCGCGGCGTGTCGGCGCGCAAGTAACCAGCACCCTTGGTGCGCAGCGCCGCAGCAGCCCACGCGGGGGTGCGATCGCTGTGGCAGTTGGTGCAAGCATCGGGGCGGCCTGTGGCGCTGGCGTGCGCGGGGTCTGGCTTTTCAATGCGATGGCTGCGGTGGATGTCCATCACTCCGTAAACCATGCGCGGCATGTGGCACTCGTAGCAATCAGTGGACGCGCAACCCGAAGTGTCACGGCTATGCGCGCTGGGATTTTCTGCAATGGACGAGTGGCACTTGGCGCACGCCGCCGCAGTGCGGCGCGATGGCAGCATCATGCCGTGAGGGTCTCCCGCGTGCATGCTGTGACAGTCGATGCAGGTGAGTCCGCCATCGGCGCAACGCGATGCCAGCAAGCCTTGCGTTTCATAAGCGCTGAGGCGCGGCGTGCCGTCTTTCCAGAAACGCAACGAAAACAGCGTGTCTTCTGAGGTGCTCGCGGCCACGGCTCCCGCGTGCGGTGCGCGTTGTCCTGGCGTGGGTGTGTCGCGCTGGATGAAACGCACATGTTGCTGCAAGTCGTCGCCGGGGCGGAAAGGATGTCCGCTGACCAACCAATCCAGCATGGCCGGTTCATCGCGCGGGATGCGTCCTGCATGACACTGTGCGCAAACATCCGTTGCGCGCGCCGGCGGCAGCCTGCGCGGATTGACAATGGATGGGTCGCTGTCGCCTGCGGCGAACGCTACAGCCCACGATTTGCGGCGGCGCACATGTTCCGCACCAGGTCCGTGGCACGCTTCGCAGCCGATGCCCAGTTCCGCCACTTGCGAATCGAAGCGCAAGTCCTGCTCTGCGTCCACGCTTTCGCCTCGGGCTTCCTTCGCTTGCAGCGCGGCAATGTTGGTAGCGCGCGGGGCAACACCGGTGTTGTGGCAGAAGATGCAATTCTGATTCCACAGCGTCAAGTGTTTGTCGAACGGCTGGCCGTCGTGCGAAAGGAAGGCGCCATTCAAGTGCATCCAACGGCGCTCTTCGATGTGCCAGAGCAAGGGCGCACGCCACAGGCTGGCATCTTGTGATTCCGGGTCGCGCACCAAGTATTGCTGGTAACGCCGCGAGCCGATAGTGCGCACCACCGGCAGCGAACGCAGCGCAGTGCCACCGGGCTTGTCGATGTATTCAAACAAGTGCTGCTCGCCTTCGCGACGCATGCGCACCGCCTGGCCATCAAAGCTGAGTTCGCGCCCGTCGAAAATACCTTCGACAGATTCCGGCGTTGCTGCTTGCGTCATGGTGCGATGAAATGTGCGCGACCAACTGGCGTGGCGGTCTTCATGGCACTCGAGGCACGACGCCGAGCCGGAATATCCAACGGATTTGAAATCCACCGGGGCCGCGCTTTCTGCAGCGAAGTGCAACCACAGCGCTGCGCCCCCGAGCAGCGTCGCAGTGGCGACGCAAAGCACGACGCCTTTGCGGCGCCCACCGCGCACAGCACTGGCCGCGCTGCCGCCCGCGTCGCTCACCGCGCCTTCTCGAACTCGTCGCCGGCGGTCCAAGTAGGCACCGCTGCGTCATTCGCTGTTCGCAACAAGCACTCCAGCATGAGGCGCGTGTCTTCCACCGCGCCATCCAAGCGCCAACGCGCATCCATTTGATCGCTCGGCTGGTGGTAGTGGAACGTGGTGTACGCCTGCTTCACGCGGCGGCGCTTCTCGCCGTCTTCGATGAAATCGCTGCCGGATTTGAAATAGGCGCAGGGGATGCCCACGCGAGCGAAGTTGAAGTGATCGGAGCGATAGAACAAGCCCTTGTCGCCTTCGGGGTCGGCCTCGAACACGCGCCCGCGGCGTGCTGCAACTTCCGCCGCCAGTGCAGTCAGCGAATTCTTGCCGTAGCCCACCATGGCTAGGTCTTTGGTGCGCCCCCAGATGTTGATGCCATCGATGTTGTAGTTGCCCACGATAGATTTCACTGGCATCGGCAAGTTGTTGGCGAAGTATTCCGACCCCAGCAAGCCCGATTCTTCCGCGGTCACTGAAGTGAAGATGATGCTGCGCTTTGGACGCACCGGCAGCGCGGTCACTGCGCGCGCCAGTGCCAACATGGCGGCGCAACCCGAAGCGTTGTCCAGCGCGCCGTTGTAAATGCTGTCGCCGCTTTTCTCTTGCCCGATGCCCAAGTGGTCGAAGTGCGCCGACACCACCACATGCTGTGCTTTCAAAGTGGGGTCGGAACCTTCCAAGCGCGCCACCACATTGCCGCTCTGCACTTCGCGCACGGTGTTGTTCAAAGTTGTTGATGCGCGCACGCCCAGTGGCACCGGTTTGAAATCGCGTTTCTCCGCTGCTGCGCGCAAGACTTCCAAGTCGTGCCCGCCCAGTACGCAGAGCGCCTTGGCCGCATCTTCACTGCACCACGCGTTGATCGGCAGCGCGGGGCGCCCGCTGAATGGCAGGAAGAAGTGCTCTTGGCCGTTGCCTGCTTGAATCACTTGGAACGGATAGCCCGCTGACGGCGTGGTGTGAATGACGATGGTGCCGATGGCGCCGCGCCGTGCGGTCTCTTCATATTTGTAGGACCAGCGTCCGTAGTACAGCCGCGTGCTGCCAGCGAACAGCGTGGGATCGGTGCTGGGGTCGTTGTTCATCACCAGCGCTATTTTTCCCGCGAGGTCGCAGCCTTTGTAGTCGTCCCACTGAAACTCCGGCGCCACAATGCCGTAGCCGATGAACACCACTTCGGCTTCACGCCAAATGGATTGCGCGTCGGGCCGCGCGGCCCACAATGTGAATTCTTCTGGCGAACGCGCCACCAACGAGCCCTTCGGGCCCACGAGCGTCACGGGTGCGTCGAGCGCAGAACGAATGCCCACAATAGGCACGGGTTGTTGGAAGGAACCATCCGACATTCCGCCGTTGCATCCAAACATGCGCAAGGTGGTGGCGATGTAGTCGCGGGCCAGGCGGTCGCCGCGCGAACCCACGCCGCGCCCCTCCATCGCGTCTGACGATAGGAACTCCAGTGGTGCGGCGAGCGAATCTATCGTGATCAGTTCTTCCACCGACGGCACGCCGGGCGAACCTTGGGCCAACACAAGTGCGGAAAGAACGAGAGTGCTGATAATGCTGCGCATGCCCCGCCATCATAGGGGGGTGGGAATGGCGGTCCACTTGACTGGTTGGGGGTATCAGCCGCTTCAGGAATGATCCAATCTGCATGTTTGTGGCCCATGCATGCGCGGTTTTCGATGCACTGAATGCCCAACGACGCGCCGGAACAGTTGTGTGTGTGCCCAAGCAGACCCGCGAAAGGCCCAGAGATGTTTGCTTCGGCTAGGTGCTGCGGGATATAAAAAGGAGGCCATTTGAGTGCGGCGGCACGGCCCATGGTTCTCCGCAACCACACTGAAGTCGCCGCAATACGACCTACGACCGGTGATTTATCATGCAGTTCAAGACCACTAAGCGGCAAGTGCCCTGCGCACACGCCATGTCGTTCATCGCAATCTGTGCGCTGTTTCTGGCGAGCAACACGCCGGCTCAGAGCATCTCAATTCCCGTGGGTGTCGCCGGCACCACCGGGTGCCAAGGGCCGGGGAATCCTCCGCCACTCACTGGCGGTGCTCTCGGCATGGGGATCTTGCACTACAGCTACGACGCCTCGCTCGCGAGGCTCACGCTGGTGCTGCAAAACATCACTCCTGTGGTTCCCGGACAAATGACCGCGCTGGTGACTGATGCGTACTTCAACCTGCCCGCAGGTATCACCGGCGCCACTTTGCTCACCCAGACGCAGGGTGCAGGAACAGTGGTGCCGCAGTACACGCTCTTGCTCGGCAGCATCAGTGTCAATTGCTTTGGAACCTTCTCTGCACAACTTGACAATGGCAGTGGATCGACAGGAGGCATCAGTAACGCCGCCGCGACATCCATTTCGGGTCCTCCAGGAAGCGCTGTCACTGGTCCTGCGACCTTCGTGCTTGCGCTCAGTGGCCCGGCCACAGGAACGCTCAGCACCCTCAATTTCGTGCAAGCCATGAGCAGCGGGGGAGCTTACAGCGTCGCAACGGCCATGAAGTTTCAAGGCGCCGGTGTTGGCGGAGATCAAAGCGGCGTGCAGGGCAGCTCCACCACGCCGATCTGCCCGTTCCCTGCAAGCGTCGCGCTGCTACCTCAGCCTTGTGGCGGTGCACTGGCCCCTTTGGTCTCGGCTTCGAATCCAGTGCTCGGCCAAGCACTCACCCTCACTGTCACAAGCCAGTTGCCTTGGGCCTACGGCTACACATTCCTGAGCATCGGCGCGCCTCCAACGCTCACCTATCAGGGATGCAATGTGTATGTGGATCTACTCAACGGTCCCAACTTCATTCTTATTGACAATTTCGTCACCGATATCTTCGGTGGGCACTCGCAAGTCGTCCTGCTCCCCAACACACCAGTGCTGTATGGCTTCGTGTTCACGGTGCAGGTGAGGCTCTGTTCGCCACTTGGGCCCGTGGGGCCTCTCAGTCCTGACTGGCTCAGCAACGGGCTGCGCCTCACGCTCGGCTGCTACTAACACCAACGAATTATCGAACCGTAGCGCGCAAGCTCAGTCGCCTTTGTCGGGCTTGCGGGAATCACAAAAGATGACGCCGCAGACTTCCACCACTTGCGCCATTCGCCTTCGCTTTCGAAGTCCTGATTAGTCAGCAGAGTGAGCGCAATGTTTGTGGCTTTGAGGGTTTGATCGAGTTCAGGATTGCGCGTGTGGCCACCCAGGCCGAGCGCCATCGAATGCACTAGTGCATCGATGCTCGCTTTGCAACGAATGTGCGCGAGGGAGCTGACGCGCGCTTGAAACAGTCCCTTGCGCATGTCGGTGAGGTCGGCCGCGAGCAGAGTGGCCATCTTGGGGTTGTCGCGCTGGCCAAGTGCGATCAGCACATCGGGCAGCACTTCGAGGTCTTGCTTTACTTCATGGTCGCTGGCTAGGGCCACGAGCGCTTGCTCGGCACCGGCAGCGGGGGAGAAGCGCAACACTTGCACCACGAGCTTGCGCACGGCGACATCGCCATCGTGCGCCAACTTCTGCACCGCAGCAACAACCTTTGCATCTTCGAGTGAGGCGATGCCACGCAGTGCCTTCAGCTTGGTGGCGACATCGGCCTTGCGCGGCAACTCGCGCAGCGCGGTCAGTGGGTCACTCGCTTCAGGAGCAGGCGTTGGTTGTTGAGCGTGGACCAACGAAAAAAGCAGCAAGAATAGTGAGGCGAAGCGCATGGCAGTGTTCTCGTGCACCTCTTACGCACGCGCAACCATTGTGTTTCAGCAGATTGACTTGAGTCAATGCCGTCCGCGTGCCGCGCCGCATGGATCAAAAGCGGAAGGTGAAGGCGAGCTTGAGCGCGAGGTCTGTGGTGGTGGGCTCGAAGCCGCTGAGGCCGGGCGAGAGAATGTCGCGCGCTTGCATGCCTTGATTGAGCACTAAGTAAGCGTCATCGCCGTCGCGCATGGTCCAGTGCAGGCGGCTGTTGATGCCGATGCTGCGCGATTCCGTGTCGTACTGCGCGAAGTTCATCCAAGTGAGCTGAGGACTGAAGGCCACCTCTGTGCGCAATGTGGCGACTGAGATGTCGAAATCGCCCTGCGGTAGGCGCACTTGGTCGTGTTCGCCGCCCAACGCAACGATGATGCCGGCGGCGGGCACCATTTCAATTTCGCCCCTGAAGCGCGTTGCGTGGCCGCCGTAGAAAGTGCCAAACACAACGCCACCTTCGCCGCGCACGCTGCGTGAATTGCTGGTTTGGAACTCGGCCGCAACGCTGCTGAAGTCGTAGAGCCCAGTGGGGATGATCACGCCGCTGGAGATTTCAAAGGGCTCGCGCAGCCCTGACCATTCCGGCTTGAGCTTGAGTGCAAACTCGTCTTCCGATTCAAACTCGATGCCGAAGAACTGGCATTCAACGCTGGCGGATTGCACTTCGCCAGTGTCGCGCCACAGCCACACATCGGGATGCACGCCAAATCCCAGACGGCGAATGTCGCCACCGATGCGCGGGAGGTAATCAAACCCCGCCAACACGCGGCGCACGCCGCGGCGCGGCACAAATCCCAGAGCGGGATCGAACGAATCAGAAATCTCGCGCCACGCGAGCTCGGCCATGATGGTGTCGTTGGGGTAGGTGATCTTCGCGCCCAGCGCATAGCCGAAGTCTTCAGGCCTGCCAGAGGTTGCGGCATCTTGAAACGACCCCAGCGCGAATACATCAGCCTTCAACACTTTGTCGCCAAGAAAGTTGCTGATGCGCCAAGAGAAATCGGCACCAGCCATGGCGTCGCGCCCCAAGTTCTCTGGGTCGCCCGTGGAAGCGATCATGCCCACACTGGATTCTTCAAGAATGTTGCGCGAGATGCGCACCACGCCGATATTGGTGCTGGGCAGATTGTCGATGGAATCCAACTGCACATCCAGCACACCGATGTTCCATTGGTCGACGCGGCCCGTCAGGCGCACCCCACCGAGAATGGGCACGGTGCGGCCGTCGTCAACAAGGCCAATCCGGCGCGTGAATAATGGCAGCGGATCTCCCGGTGTGCCGCGCATGCCACCCATGCCCGCGAACGCGAAGATGGAGGCATCTTCCAAGAAGAAGTCGCGCTTCTCTGGGAAAAACACGGGAAAGCGTTCGAGATTGATGACGCGCGAATCCACTTCGGTTTCAGCGAAATCAGTATTCACGGTAAATGTGGCGGCCAGCGATGCATTGATGCGCCAGCGTGCGTCCACTCCAAGGTCCAACGAAGAATGATTGGTTTGGTCCATCCAATCGCGGGTGCTGTGCACTTTCAGATAGGGGCGGATGTCTAATCCGTGGCCTTGCTGCAGGCCACCTAGCCCGCTGATGATTCCGGCGGATACCGGCGTGAAGAAGCGCCAGCGCCGTGTCGGATTGGCCCAGCGCAGCTCTTCATTCTTGCGCTTGATGAAGCGCGCAATGTTGAATCCGAAGCTCTGATGATCGGCGCTCATGGAAAACGACGCTGCGGGCAGCGCAATTTCTGCCGTCCAGCCTTCGCTATGGCGCTGCACCGCGCCTTGCCAGATACCGTCCCAGTCTTTCGTGAACTGCGTTCCGCCCCCACCGATGAGTGCATCGCCGCGCGACCCACCCGCGCCAATCTGGATGAAGTACGCGTTGCGCTTGTCCCTGAAAGTGTCGAGGATGATTTCGATGCGGTCGTCCGGGTCTAAGTCTGCGTCACGCCGTGCCAAGGTGCCGATGATCTTGTCGGGCTCGGAATCGAAGCACTGCACGGCGATGTAAATCGCTTCCGCGTCGGCGCATAGGAACAGCACCGTCTTCTCGCTGGGTGCGCCGCCTTCCACCGGTTCGACTTGGCGGAAATCTGTGATGTGCGTGGCCGCATCCCATTCGTTAGGAGCCAGCACACCGTCGATCACTGGTGGTCGCGCACAAGCGGGCACTGTGGCGCTCTGCTGCGCAAGGCACGGCGCCAGCGCAAGCAAGAATGCCAACCCGCAAGAACGCACGGACTAAAGCACTTCCGGCGGCAACGGGAACTTCACATCCTCTTTCACTTCTACATATTCGGTGACAGTGCCAGCACCGAAATCTTTCAGCTTCTCCAACAGATCTTGCACGAGATGTTCCGGCGCACTGGCGCCAGCGGTCACCACCACATGCTGCACGCCGACAAACCACGCGGGGTCTAAGCGGCTGGCGTCAGAAACCAAATGTGCGCGCGCGCCGCGGGCCAAGGCAACTTCCTTCAAGCGCTGCGAATTGGAGGAATTCTCGGCACCAATCACCAGCACCAATTCTGCGTTGGCTGCCAGTGTCTTCACCGCGGCTTGGCGATTCTGCGTGGCATAGCAAATGTCGTCCTTGCGCGGCGTGCGCGCGCGCGGGAAACGCTGCTGAATGGCTTCGATGATCTCGCGTGTGTCATCCACCGACAGCGTGGTCTGCGTCAGCACGGCCACATCGGCGTTGGCGTCAATATCCAGCGTGGCCACGGCTTCCACCGAAGTCACCAAGCGCATGCGCTCGGGCGCTTCGCCCATGGTGCCTTCCACTTCTTCGTGGCCTTCATGCCCAATCAACAGAATGGTGCTGCCGTCCGCGGCGAAGCGCACGGCTTCGGTGTGCACTTTGGTGACCAGTGGGCAGGTGGCGTCGATGACGCGCAAGCCACGCTGCTCGGCGTCTTCGCGCACTGCGGGCGAAACGCCATGCGCCGAGAAAATGATGACCGCACCTGCGGGCACCACAGTGAGGTCGTCCACAAACACAGCACCGCGGCGGCGTAGGTCTTCCACCACATGGGGGTTGTGCACAATTTCCTTGCGCACATAAACCGGCGGGCCGTAACGCTGCAAAGCGCGTTCGACGATTTCAAT
>CAMDTN010000048.1 GCA_945907755.1 Singulisphaera sp. GP187
AATCGGCGCCGCGTGGCGAGTGAATACGGCAAGCGCTTGCTGCGCAAACGCGGAGAGACGGTGGAACGCTCATTTGCGCATTTGCTCAACACGGGAAGGATGCGGCGCAGTCACCTGCGAGGGCTCAAGAATGTGGAGAAGCGCTACCTCATTCAGGCTTGCGCCTACAACTTGGGCTTGATGATGCGCAAACTGATCGGGTTTGGGACGCCGCGCGGGCTGGGTGCGGCTGCGGCCGCGCTGGTGCGCGTCCTTTGCGCGCTGTGGCAGCTGTTGGCTGCCTTGGTGCTGCGTCCGAAGTCGCAATTCGGACAAACTCGAATAACGATGCGGAAACACGTCGCACCAGTGACGCAGGCACAGCGCCAGGAGCGCTCTATGAAAACGCTACTTGATCAACGGGCTGGTAACTCTGGGCTCACTTTCCGCGCAGGTATTAACCAAGTCAATTATTGAGGCACACAACATGACACACTCACTATTTCCGGTGGTGGCGTGGTTGCTTTGCCTTTCCGTAGGCGCCACCGCTCAGTTCGCACCGAACTATCTCGCCGCGCCGTCGTACTATTCAACACCGGCCAATTGGCAGTCATATTTAACCGCCGGCGATCTCAACCAAGACGGCCGGGACGATATCGTCAGAACAGCATTCGCAAGCTTCAGCGTGTCCTTGTCCACTCCGTCGGGCCAAATCGGCGCACCCGTAAATTACTATTGCGACTATGCGAGTTCGTCTACCACTATGAGCCAGTATAGTCCGATCATTGGCGATTTCACCAGGGATGGCTTGATGGACATCGCCTTCTTGGGCATCACTGACTATCCCCCAAGCGTTGCGGTTCTGTACAGACAGAATACGACGGGTGCATTCACTCTACAGCAGATTCTGCCCATACCCTTGGCACTCGGTATCTACGCGGCCGATATTGATAACGACGGATTTCCCGAGCTGATTTCACTCCGCACTCGGTATTCACCATATACAAACAGCTACACTGCCACTGCTATTACTGTTCACTCCTCAGCCAGTGGCTCGCTCACTGCATCATTGGTATACGGCACAACACGCCTTCTAAATGGACTGGTACTGGCCGATATTTCTGGTGACGGCTTGCTTGATTTTGTGTTGCTTGAATACAACGCATTCGGTCAGCCTACTAATGTGTTCATTGTGCTGTGGTTGGGAGTCACCAATTCGTTTGGGCCCTCTTGGACGCTACCTCTACCGGGCATTCTGCCGCTGAGCGTCATATCGGCCACTTGTCTTCGCGCCGCCGATGTAGACCAGAACGGATCTGCCGATATCATCTTGACTGTCGACCCGAACGCGACGTTCCCGATCCAGACCTTTGTTCCTATTGTTGCCACTTGTACTACGCCCCTGAGCGGAGGTGGCTGGTGGACGATGGCCGTGCCAGAGTTTATGAGAGGAGGACCCACCACAGTTTTACCTGAGGATGTCAACAGAGACGGCTCTATCGACCTCATCGGTACGCGCAATGAGTACATGGTTTCGATGACACCACCCTTTAGTACGACTTACAATTCACGGGTATTCGCGCTGATCGGCACGGCTAACGGGCAGTTTCTGCCCCCCATGTCCTACGCGCTACCATTCCCATCACCAATAGCGAGCCCGGGGCGTATCGGCGCTACGGCGGTCGCTGACCTTGATGGAGACGGAGATCGTGAATTGGTGTTCGTCGATACGCTGATGTCCCAAGTAGGCGTCGCACACAACCGTGCACGCTTTGGTAGCCCCTTCGGCGCCACGAGCACCTTCAATCCACTCATTGCCACAGGCCTACCAACTCTCGGGAATACTGCGTTTTCGGTAAGCCTGAGTGGTGCCCCTCCGAACGCGCCTGCGCTGCTGGCCTTGTCCTATGCGACAAATCCTGCAGGCAGCGCATCGCCAATACTCGTTGACCTCGCTGCGTCAACCCTCATGCTGCCGCTCGCCTCTGGCCTAACGCAAACCAGTGCTCTGGGATCTGCGTCCATCCAACTGCCGATTCCGGCGAATCCCATGCTGTTCAACACCGTCGCCTTTGGCCAGTGGGGGGTGCTTAATCCGCTGCCACCGGGCGGACTGCTTTTGAGCGCCGGAGCAACAATGATCATTCAGTAGCAACCCGTTGAAGACATATCGGCCATGAGTCAACAAATGGGGCTTCGCGCAGGCTTTGGGGGCTCCGCGGTTCGGTCGGCAGAGCGACCATTGGCCGTGCGGAGCCCGGGACGTCAGCGCCGACCGTGACCGCGTAGCCCACCAAGTCAGTGCGGAGCGGGCTCGTGACCGCTTCAGTTACTGAGGACAGATCAGACGGCTGCGGCGACGGCGTTTACTGGCGTGTCGTAAATGTTGGCGATGCGCGCCGCCATGCTGCGCGCGTGGAACAGCAGCAGCGCGCGTTCGCGGCCTACTTGGCCATAACGGCGTAAGCGCGCGCGATCCGATAGTGCGCTGCACATGGCCGCGCCCAGCGCGTCACCGTCGCCCGGGGCCACCAACAAACCACTGGCGTGGTCGGCGACAGTCTCCAGCAAGCCTGGAATGCGCGTGCCGAGGACCGGTAGCCCAGCAAACATGGCTTCGATGACCGAGAAAGGCATGCCTTCCACCACACTCGTGTTCACCAATAAATCCAAACCCTGCAGCAGTTCGCGGGCGTCATTGCGGAAGCCGTACCAGCGCAGCGTGTGTGCGATGCCCAGCTCTTCAGCCCGTGCTCGCATCTGTGGCAGCAGCGGGCCGTCGCCAAGAACGACAAAACGCGCTTGCGGGAAGTGCGGCACCACGCGGCGCACGCCTTCGAGGAACAGGTCCGGGTTTTTCTGCGGAATCAAACGGCCCACCAGCCCCACCAGCAAATCTTCTTCGGCGAACCCCAGTTCTCCGCGCGCGCGGGCGCGGCGCGTGGCATCGGGCGCGCCGTCGTCACCGACGCCGTTGGCCACCACATGCACCCGCGAACGGTTCCACGGCCGGGACAAAATCGCCGCACGATCGGCATCCGTGTTGGTGATGGTGTGAGCCGTGCGGGCTGCGGCAGCGCGCACACGGCGGGGCAATGGCAGGTTGTCGAACACCGAACGCGGCAGATGCTCGGTGACCACGAAATCGGAACGCAGGGCCATGCCCGCGGCCATCATCGCGCCAGTGCAAGCACGCGGGTCGGTCAAATTGAAGTGCACCACATCGAAACGGTTCTGCACGAAGAAGCGCCACACTTTCAAGAACGCGCCGTGCGCTTTCAGAGTGGGCACCGCAGGCAGGCGCGTGACGCGCACACTTTGCGCAGCCATGAGCGTGGCGAGATGGTCCACCGCGCCTTCTTCGCTGAACACGGCGCTCACTTCAAAACGCCCGCGCGGCAGTTCGTGCGCTAACTCCAGCAGAGCGCGTTCGGCGCCTCCAAAGACAGGCGCATCGCTGTACAGCAAAATGTGGCGAGGCATCGGTGTCCGATTATGCCGCAGAATCACGATTCGCACCGCGCCCGAAAGCGGCCGCGACCACAGTTCTCAGTTGGCACTGGATTTGCGCCCAATCATGGGCCTCCGCTACCCGCCGCGCCGCCGCCACCAGCGCCGCGCACAAGGCAGCATCCTGCAGCAATTGCACACTCCGCGCAGCGATTTCCGCAGGCGTTTCTGCCAAGAGTAGGTCGCGTCCATGCTGCACCGGCAGGCCTGCAGCGCCCACCGCGGTGGACACCACTGGGCGGCCCACTGCGAAAGCTTCAAGCAATTTCAAGCGGCTGCCGCCGCCGTGGCGCAGAGGGGTCACGAGAATGTGGCTCTGCTCCCATGCGGGCAGCATGTCGGGGATGGCCCCAAGCAAGCGTACTCCGGGCAAACCGCGCAAGACCTCAAGCACGCCATCGGGATCTTCACCGACGAGCAACACTTCGGCCTCGGGCAGTTCGCGTCGCACCAGCGGCAGCACTTCGCGCGCCAAGCACAGCGCAGCGGCGGCGTTGGGCGCATAGTCCGCGCCACCCACGAAGAGCAGCTTGGGGGTGCCGCCCACTGCGGGCAACAGCGGCCGTTCTGCAAGCTGCACGCCATTGGGCACTAATTCGCAAGCCCGCGCCCCCAAGGCATCCAGCGCTTGCTTGTCTGCGGCACTGACAGCCAGAGTCAGCCGCGCGCTGCGCGCGAGGCGGGCTTCGACTTGTTGCAGCAAGTTCGCTTCGCGCAGCGCCAAGGTGCGCGCAGCAAACGGCAAGTCTTGCGCCTTGTCGCGAATCAATTGCGATTCCATGTTCTGCGTAGAGAACAGGAGCGGCACTTTGGGCACTAATGCCAGATAGGGCTCCATCCACACATGGTCCAGCAAGACAGCGTCGTAGCCGCGGGCAGCCTCGCGTTGCACCAGCGCGGCCATCGCAGCGCTGTAGAAGCGTGGCAGCAGGGCCGAGCGCCCGCGCAGCAGCAACCACATCTTTGCCAAGCGCTCGCGCGTGTTCAGGGTGCCGTGGCGCGGCGTCAGCGGCGCGCTGTGCAGGGCAACGCCGTGCTTGGCCAGCGCTGCTGCGGCGTGTTCTGAATCGCCGTTCCGCGCCCCCGCCAACGCCACCACTTCGTGTTCTGCCGCGAGTCCTGTCAGCAAGGCGTGGGTGCGGATGCGGCCGCCGTGCGCTAACGGCCACGGCAGCATGGGAGTGATGGCTAGGATTCGCATCGTGGAGGGCGCTAATGCGCCGGGCGTTAGACTGCGCGCGCCAGCGCGGCGCGAGACTACCACGCAGGCACATCACAGCATCCGTGCGCATCCTCTTGCTTTATCCATGGCTGCCCGCTGCCGAAGCGGGACACGGCAGCGCCGCGGTGCTGGCTGCGTTGCTACCGCAGCTCGGCCGCCACGCTGAAGTGGTGCTTGTCTGCGGCTACTCCAAGGCCGAACGCGAATTGTTGCCATTAGTGCGCAACCAAGTCCACGCGCTGGTGGCAGTGGAGCGGCCTCAAGTGAGGCAGATGGGTGTCGCTGCGCGCACAGCGGAGTCTGCAGCTACCGCGTGGAAGATGACGCGGCACGGCTTGCCCTTGCCCGCAGCCAAACAGTGGCGTCGGCCGTTGCGTCATGCGTTGCTGGAGGCGGCACGGGTGCACGCACCGCAGTTGTTGCACATCGAAATCGGCAGCATGGCGCCATACGCAGCGCTGTTGCCGCACTTGCCTTCAGTTCTGGTCGATCACGAAGTGGTGGACACGCCGCCTTGGCCACGGTTCATGGTGCGGTATTACCGCCGTTGCAACGAATTGATGGCGCTGTGCCGGCACGATGCAGAGGCGCTGAAACACTTGCTGCACCGCACCGTCGCAGTGCGGCCTGTGGCGTTGCCCTTGCAGGTTGCAGTGGCGCGGGCGCCGCATCCTTGGCGAATGTTGTTCGTGGGCAGTGCGCGCCATCTGCCCAATCATGAAGCGCTGCGTTTCTTGGTGCAGCAGGTGTTGCCGGCCGCACGCACGGTGCTGCCTGAAGCGCAGCTGCGCGTAGTGGGCGCAACAGCGGCGGATTACGGCATGCAGGCCGCGCCCGGTGTGACATTCGTCGGCAGAGTGCCAGAGCTTGCGCCAGAGTTTGCCGCCGCCGCGTTGGTGCTGGCCCCGGTGAACAGTGGCGGCGGCGTGCGCGTGAAGAATGTCGAAGCGCTGCAAGCTGGCGCCGCGTTGTTGACCACACCGTTGGGATGGCGCGGGTTGGAAAACCTGAATCGCGAAGTGGCGGCGGTGGCAGAGTTGTCGGGGTTTGCAGCGCGGGCGGTGGCCTTGCTGCAAGACGCCAATGCGCGCGAGGCCATGGCCGCGCGGGCTTTTGCGTTGTGTTCGCGCGATGATGGCATTGTGGCTGCTGCGCAAATTACAGCAGATGCTTGGGCTCGCGCTCTGAAGCGCTGACGGCACTAACGCTGCGGCCAGCGCGCGGCAGCAGTGGCGGCGCGTTGTTCGAAACTCGCTTGCGCTGCGGCGTCGCCGCCCATGCGCGCCACCTGCGCTTGCAAGTGCAGGATCTCGCTTTGGCGGCGGTCGTCAGGTTGGGCCAACACGGCCACGCGGCGGCGCACTTCGGCCAGCGATGCACGGCGCGCAGTGGCGGCTGCCACCAACAGGCGCGCTTCCAACACGCGGCCACGCGGGCTGTCGCGCAAAAGCTGCGGCAAGGCGCCGAGGGCGGCATCCACTGCAGCGGTGCCGTGCACGGCCAGCGTCGGCCCAGCTTGTTCCAGCGCATCCAGCGCGCCGTCATGGTTTGTTGCCAAGAACTGGCGCGCGCCTGCGTCTTCTGCTGCAAGCTCCAACGCCACACGGCGCAGGTCTGCGCGCCAGGCACTGTGCACAGCAAGCGCCGCAATGGCCAAGGCCAACACTGCGGCGGCCACTTGCAGCGTGCGTGCTGCGCTGCGCTGTGGCAACGGAAGCAGCAGCGTCGCGACAAACAGCGCCGCAGCAGCGGCACCGGGGATGAACAAGTCGCTGTCCACGAAGCCGTGGATGAAAAATGCGAGCAAGCCCAGCGACAACAGCGGGCGCGCTTGCGGCAATTGCGCGGCAGCAGCGAGCAGCCACCACAGCACGCCGAAGGCGACGAGCAGCGCGGCGGACGCCGCGGCGGGGATGTCCATAGACAACGGCAACGGTGTTGCCAACGGCACGACGAAGGGCACCAGTGCCAGCGCCATTGCGGCGCCGAGCAGGAATGCGCGCGCCGAGTGCCCAGCGTTAGCGCGCAGCAATGGTGCGCTCGCGGGACGCAGTGCGGCAGCGGGCACAGGTGCGCATTCAAGTGGCGTTGTGCTGCGCGTGGCGCGACCCAGCCACACCACCGCAATCATCAGCGCGGTCAACGGCGCGAGCCCGCCTTCCAGCAGCAACTGCAACCACGCGGCATGGGGCGAGGCGCTCCAGGCTTCACCTGGGCGCAACACCGCTTCAGCGCAGTCAGCGAAAGCGCCGAAGCCCAGCCCCAGCGGCGACCAATCAGTGAACAGCCGCAGTGCGAGTGTTTGGAAATCCACGCGCTCGTGCAGCGACAGTAGTTTCAAGTCGATGGCGCTGTGTGTAGCACTGCCCAGCAATGCACGCGCCGCAGGCCAGCACAGCAGCAGCGCAGCGCAGAATGACAGCGCAGCAAGTGCCAACAGCGTGGCCTTGCGCGCGGGGCTACGCCAACGCTGCACGCTGCACCACACGGCGCACCCACCCGCAGCGAACGCACCAAGGCTGGCCGCCGCTGCGAACGCACTCAGCAGCAGCAACGCGGGGGCTGCTGCACGCAGTCTTGGACTGCCACGCGCCACCCAGCACGCGCCGACCACCAACGGCAACAGCAGCCACAACACCGCAGCAAAAGTGTTGGGCACCAGAAAAACACTGGCGCAACGGTCCGAAGCCAAGAATGCGTTGGCCATGGCGCTGTTGCTGAAGGCATCGGGGTTTGCGGCGACATAGGCCCGGGCTTCGTCGCGTTGGTACAGCGTTTGGGCGAGGCCGATCAGCGCGGTCACCGCCAGCACCGCCAGCAAGGTGCGCAACAATGCGCGGGCATTCGCGCCTTCGGCAACGAAACAACGCAAGGCCACTGCGGCCACGGCCAATGCGGCGAAGTGCGCGCCCGTTGCGATGGCGCCATGTGAATGCAGCAACATTCCCGGCAGTGCCACCAAGGGCAACAGCAGCGCAATCATGCCAGCGCCCGAACAGTTGCGGGCGGCAGATAGCAGCAGTGTCAGCGCGCCGCCGATGGCCAGCAGGAAAGTCGGCAGCACGGCCACCAATGGGCCAGAGACAGATTCTGGGGGCACTAATACAGCAAGCGTGAAACCAAGGCCCAATAACAGCGCAGCCAACAATCCGAGGGGCGAGTTCATGGGCGCGTGATGGTGCGCACCATCAGCAACAGCAAGGCCAGCGCGCCGGGCACCCACACGCACAGTGTGATCATGCTGGGGATCAGCAACAGCAGCGGCAGGCCACACAGCAGCGCTAGCCCCCATAGCCAAATCACTGCGCCGTGGCGCGTGAAACCTTTGCGCACCAAGCGATGCGACAGATGGTCGTGCCCCGCGGTGAAGGGGTGCACGCCGCGCGCGAGGCGCGTGGTGAACACTGTTGCGATGTCTGCGAGTGGCACTGCCAACAACAACAGCGGGCCTGCCACTGACAGCCACGGCACGCCGCTGCCTGTTGGACGCAGCGCAAAGGTGTGAGCCACCGCGAGGCAGGCCAACAGGAAGCCGAGGCTGGTGCTGCCCGCGTCGCCGCTGAACACTCGTGCGTGGGGGAAGTTGTTCGAAAGCACCGCGAACAGTGCACCTGCGAGGCACAGCAACAGTCCGGCCACGAAGACTTCGCCGCCAGCAACGGCGAGCGCCAACAAATTGAGCGTGGCAATCAACGCTGTGCCGAGGCAAAGGCCGTTCATGTTGTCGATGAAATTGAACGCGTTGGTGACTGCGACGATGAACAGCACGGTGAGCGCACCATCCATGACGGGCACATCGGTGAGTTGCACGCTCAAGCCCGCTAGCACTGGCATCAGCGCCGCGCCGCATTGCACGACGAGGCGCAAAGATGCGGGTAATCCGCGACGGTCGTCGATGGCGCCCAGCAGCAGATTCGCCAGCGCGCCTGCGAGCACCAGCAAGAGTTGCGGCGAACGCTGTGCCAAGCCCTGCGCGTGGGCTGTCGCCGTCGTCGGCAGTAACGCTGCGAGGTCTGCGGCACCTGCAAAACCAACGGCGGCCAGTGCGGGCAAGCCCACACCAATCAGCAACGCTATCCCGCCCACTAAAGGCACCGGTGCAGCGTGATCTTTGCGTCCCGCGGGCGCGTCCACCAAACCGAAACGCTGCGCCAACATTCTCAGCGGGAACAGCGCGGCGCGCGTCAGCGCATAGCCCGCGAGCACCAAGAGCGCGCAGGGGTAAAGCGTCATGAACCCTGCCGGAAAGGTGCGCCCAGTGCGCCGAGGACTTTGCGGCATTGTTGCACCATGGCTGCGCCCATGTGGGCATGGCGCGGGAGTTCCACTGCCACCACGCCAGCAAACGCGCTCGCATCGAGGGCGCGCAACAGTGCGGGCAAATCCACATCGCCTTCGCCGAAGGGCAGATGTTCGTGGACGCCATGGCGCATGTCTTCGATGGCCACCCACGCCAAATGCTGGCTTTCCCGCAGCAAGATGTCGTGAGGCACGCCTTCGTTGTTGGCGATGACATGCCCGCAGTCCAGCGCGAGGCGCAGTGCAGGGTGTGCGCCGCAGAGCGCGCGCAGCGTGTGCCAGTCGGCAACAGTTTCGACGAACATTCCAGGCTCGGGTTCAAAACCCAGCACGATGCCCAACGCGGCGGCCTCATCCAGCAAGGGCAGTAATCGTTCGCGCATGCGTTGCCATGCCACGGCAGACGGCAGTGAGGTGGGCAGCGTGCCGGACCACAGCGACACGCAAGGGGCGCCCAATGCATGGGCCAGTTGCAAGCATTCGCGCAAGAAGGCAATGCGTGCAGCGGCGTCGTCGTCGAGCAGCGTGGGGGAATGTTTGCGGCGTGGGTCCAACAAAAAGCGCGAACCGGTTTCCACGATGCAGGCCATTTCGAAGTTAGCGAGTTGCGCGGCGCAGCGGCGCACTTCGGTGGCGTAATCGTCGCGGCGCGAATCCAAGTGCGCAGCATCCGGGGTGATTACCGCAGCGCGATAGCCGTGTTCGTGCAGCAAGTTGAGCGCGTCGCCGAGGCGGTGGCACACCAAACCACTGGTGGCATAGCCAGGTTGCCACAGCGGCGTGCTCACGACTTGTCTTCCACCTCGCGCTGCGCGGCCTGCAGCACGGCAAGAATCTGCGCAGCGTGGCGTTCGTGTCGGTGCACTCCCAGCCCGGCGATGCCCGCCAAGGCCGCAGCATCTTCGGGGCGTTCTTCGGCGATGCGTTGCAACACATGATTGGGCAGCACTACCAACGGATTGACTCCGGTGGCCTGCACGATTTCGCGGCGCCAGTTGCGCAAGGCGTCGTCACACGCGGCGCGCAAGTGATCGAAGGCGGTGCGGCGCGGCGGTCGTGGCGCTGCTTCAGCGGGGTGGACCAACCCGCGTTGCACGCAGCACAGCAGCGCATGCCCGTGGCGCTCCAGCAAGCGCGGCGGCAGGCCACTGATGCCACAGAGTTCGCGGCGCGCTTGCGGGCGTCGCTCGCTGATGGCGAAAAGGACATCGTTGCCCATGATCTTGAAGGCCGGGCGGTCCATGGCCTCGGCGCGTTCTTCGCGCCACTGGAACAATTCACGCATGATGCCGTGATTCGCTGGGTCTAAATGCCGCAGGCCCTTCACGCGGCGCCACGCTTCAGGGTCCATGCGGTTGTCGCCGCCCCACGCGAGTTGTTCCACTCGGCGGAACTCCAACGCGATTTCTTCAGCGATGCCAGCGTTCTCAATTTCTGCGCGCAGGTTTGCAGCCACTTCGGCCAAGTGCAGCACATCATCCACGAGATAGGGAATGACTTGCGGCAGCAGCGGGCGGGCGCCCCAGTCGTGCTTGGTGTGGGCCTTGTCCAAGCGCACGCCAGTGAAGCGTTCCACCACTGCGGCCAATCCGAAGGCTTCGTGCCCCAGCATTTGCGCAGCCAACATGGTGTCGAAGATGGGGGCCGGGCCGAAACCAAAATCCCGTTTCAAGCAAACCACATCGTAGTCAGCGCCATGCAGCACCTTGGTGATGCGTTCGTCTTCAAACGCAGCACGCAGCGGCGATAGGTCGCGCAGCACAACGGTGTCCACCAAGAAGATGCGCCCGCATAGCGCCAACTGCAGCACGCACACTTTCTCGCGCCATGCGTGCAGGCTGTTCGATTCTGTATCGAGAGCGATTTCAGGAGCGCCGCGCGCCAACGCGCCTAACGCTGCCAACGCCTCCGGGGTGTCCACCAGTTCAGGTTGCATCACGCTGCTGTATTAGCGAGCCACATAATCGCCACCAGTCACCTCGGCGATGCGGCGCATCAAAAGCGGGTCGTGGCCCTTGCCGACGCCGATGGTGTGCACCTTGATCATCTTCAGCGTGTTCATGCGCTGAACTTCTTTGACTATCTCGGCGGGATCGATGATGCGCCCGCGGTTGGGCTGGCCGTCGGACATGAAGTAGATGGTGTCGAAGGCTGTGCCGTAGGCCTTGTCGAAAGTGCCGCGCCCTGCCAGTTGGAACGCGCGTTCCAACGGGTCGAAGATGTTGGTGGCGCCCACTGCTTCGATGCCCTTCACCCAAGCGATGGCTGTGGCTTTGTTTTGGCGCGTCGCCGGCATCAGCCCCTTGCTCCACACATCAAATTCGTGGCTGAAGAAGATGATGTTGAAGGCCGCGTCCTCGGGCAGGGCCGTGATGCAATTGGTCACTTCGGTTTGCGCGGCAGACCAGCGCGAGCCTGTATTCGTGTCCGATTCCATCATGCTGCCAGAGCGGTCCATGATGAACATCAGCCGCCGCGAGCGGCTTTCGATGCCATAAAAATTGGTGCCCTTGGCTTCGCGCACGGCCTCTTCGTGGGCGGCAATCAGCGGGCGCTTGGGCGTGAAATCTTTCTGCGCACTGTTCCACCACAGACGCCACGCGGCCGCATCACCTTTGTCTTCGCCACTGATATCACGCAGCGCCTTGGTTGCGGCGGCCACGATCTCGGGGTCTTTCAAAGCGGCGGCGCGGATCAAAGGGTCCACCGCACCCTTCTCCAACAAACGCGCGAGTGCCGCCACGCCTAAAAGCTTCAGCGCTTTGTCGGCATCGCTTTCGACCAAATCGCGCAGCGTCGGTGTGGCCAACTTCGCTTCTTGAATGCCGAGTCCCATGATGCCCAACTCGCGCAGTTTCAGGCGATCGTCTTTGCCCAGCATGGTGCCGTCTGGCAGCTTCACCGGGTTGCTGCTGGCGATCTCCGCCAGCACAGCAGCCACCTCCGCGTCGGTGACCGCGGCACTCATGGCTGCAAACGCATAGCGCCGCGCCACGACTTTCTCTCCCCGCCAAGGTTGCAGCAACAACTCTTGCGCAGCGCGCGCGCGGATGCGCGGTGGCATCTGTTGCAACACGCGGGGCACGGTTTCGCGGCGCACGGGGCCCAACGCGGCTTCCGGCGAGCCGTCTGCTGGCGCTGTTATTGGGCAGGCGGGGTCGAAACCCTCTTGGCGCAGCAGCAGCCGCGCCCCGGCGCAAAACCCCGCAGCCACCAGCACTTCCAGCGCAGGGCCTTTCTTCGAAAAGTCGTCGCCGCTGAGCGCATCCATCGCGCCGCTGAGGCGCGCGCCATTTTGTGCCCACCATTCGCGCCACAGCGCGGCGTTGTCGAAGTAAGTGCGCCCGGTCAGATCCTCCAGCGCGCGCACGATTTCTTCCAGCACGCGCCCGTCGCTCTTTTCCATGGCGGCGATCAGCGGCGGCACCCCAGCAGACGAAGGCAGGCGCGCCAACAGCCGAGCCGCCGCACTGCGCACATTCATGGCGGTGTCGCTGAGCGCTTGAGCCACCGCAGTGGCCAGAGCTGGGTCGCGGCTGCGGCCGAGGCCAAAGATGGCAGCAGTGCGTGCATCGGGGTCTTCGGCGGTGGCCATCAATTCCACCAACGCTTCGCGAGCTTCGGGCACCTTGGCGGCGCACGCGCCTAATAGGTTCACCACTTGCACGCGTTGTTCCGGTTTGGCGCGCGCAGCTTTGATGGCCAATGCCGTGGTCACACTGGTGCGCGTGGCTTGGTCCAGCGCGCTCAAGGCCGTGGGCAGATGTTCGTCGATGATGCGTAGCCGCACCTCGGTGGCATCTTGCTGCTCGCTCAGCTTGCGCAGACTGGCTTGGATGGTCTCGTGTTTTTTCTGCGCGGACTGCGCGGTGCCCACGGTGACAGGCCGTCCCTGCGAGCCTTGTGCATCGACATTTTTCCACGCATCAGCCAGAGCCTCGCCGGTCTTTTCAATCTCGCCGTGCAGCTTGTCCAGTTCGCGCCCAAGGCGCTCGCTGAGGGCGGCGAGGTCGTCGAGCACCTTTGTGTCTTTGAATGAGCACAACGCCTTCACTGCGGCGCTGAAGGCGGCGTCGTCCTTGCCCTTGGAGGCAGTGTCGAGGGAGGTGCGGGCTTTGTGGATGTCGGGCGCTTGGGCCGTCAGGCAGCAGGCGCAGGCGAGCATGATCAGAAACAGGCGCATGGCGAAGAGCCTACCAGCGCTTTGCGGGCCCTTGTTACCGTTCCGCCGCTATGTGGTTACTGCTGTTGGTGCTCTTGTGGCTGGGCCTTGAAGTGGCTTCGATTGTCTACGCCGCCGATCTCTTGGGCAGCGGATGGATGGCGCTGTGGGCGACGCTGGTCACCAGCATCATCGGCATCACTGTGCTGGGCCGCGCACAGCAAGCCCTGAACCCCGCGGCGTTGATGCGCAGCACCATGCAAGGTGGCAACCCCATCAAAGCCGTGCTGCGCGCGTTGGTGCCAGCCATCGCCGGCATCCTCATGATTCTGCCCGGCTTCGCGGGTGACTGCGTGGCGCTGCTATTGCTGTTCCCGCTGACGCGGCCATTCGTGATGCTGCTATTCGGCGGTTTGCTGCTGTTTGGCATTAAGCGCCTCGCTGCCAAAGGCAGTTTGCGTGGCGCGGCTTTCATGCAAGGGATGGATTTAGGTTCATTCGGTGGCGCCAATTCCACTGGCGGCCCCAACCCCAGCGCCCACATGCATCATGCCCCGCGCCGTGGTGGGCGCGAAGAAATCGTCGACGCCAAATTCGACATTGTGGACACGCCCAAGCGCAATCCTTGAGGCCTTTCCCGCGCGGCCTCGCTCCGGTAGGTTTTTGGCAGCCATGACGAACTCGCCACCGGGATGGAAACCGCTGAGCCCCGACACTTCGTCCGAGGCCGAGCAAGTCTGGATAGAAGCCATGCAGCGCATGACTCCGACCGAACGCATCGCACGCAAGCTGGACCACGCCACCATGATGCCCGACGAACCGCAACTTCACGCTCTGCCCATTCATGTGGATGCGCTCGTGACGGCCCTTGAAAGCGAGTTCTATATTGCGCGCACCGCTGTGGGCCTTAGAGCAGTTGCGCCGTCGTCTGCCGCACCATCTGCCCAACGTTGCCGCGCCCATAGAATGAGCACATGTTGATTCCAAATGCTGTTTGGGTGGCGGTTAGGCCGGTAGTTTTCTTTGGCTGGGTGGTGGCGGCGTTGCGCTTGTTGCTGGATTGGTGCGCATCAACACGGCCAAGTTTGCAGCCGCTCACCATGTTCGTCGGGGTCTACGCCTTGATGCCCCTCGGCATTGCGGTGGCCACTTGGAAAGGGCGATTCGACGGCTTCCGCTGGCGGCGCTTGGCGTTAGCCATGTGGTTGGTTGCATTATTGTGCTGGGGGCTGCCCAACGCAGTGGCCTACAGCGCGGGCCAGTTTGGCGGCTGGGATTTCGGCCGCTTTGTGGGCACCGGTGAGGAGGCTCGCACGGCCCCAATCCAAGATGGCACCGCGCTCAAACTCTTGGCTGGAGCGGGGGTAGGGCTGATGACCCACTTGTTGGGAACAGTGTGGTGTGTGGTTTGGGCCAGTGCGCTGCGGGGCCTGCGGCATCTATTGACGCGCCGCAAGGCATGATTCCTGCTTGACCGAGAAACCCGAATTGCGACACACTATGCCCCGTCGCTACGCCAGTGCACCGCTACTTCTGTGAAGTAGGGCCGAGCTGCGAGTAGGCTGGTGCGTGTGTTGTGTCGCTGGTGCGTGTCGGAGCTTGGTGCGGGGTTGTTGCCCGGTCATGGTCCGAGTGCATCCGCTGTCGTTGTCCCTGTTCCAACGAGAGGTTCATCATGCTGACGAAGCTACCCCTGCTGCTGCTGGCAGCAGTCTTGTTTTCCGGTGCGCCATTGCTGGCCCAAATTCCAGGGCGCCAGTGCGCCACGGCGGACAACGAACAGATTTTGCTGAACACCGACCCGGCGTATGCCGCGCGGCGCGCCAGCATCGAATCTCAAGTGCAGCAGTATGTCGCCAGCAACCCCAGCGAAGACGGCAACATCATCGTCATTCCGGTGGTGGTGCATGTGGTGTGGAACACAGCCGCAGACAATGTCAGCGACGCTCAGATCAACTCGCAGATCGCGGTGCTGACGGAGGATTTCCGTCGCCTCAACGCTGACGCGGTGAACACCATCGCCCTGTTCCAAGGCGTGGCCGCTGACAGCGAGATCCAGTTCTGCTTAGCCACGCGCGACCCCAATGGCGCTGCGCACAGCGGCATTGTCCGCGTGCAGACTGCGACCACTGCATTCGCTGCCACTACGGCGAGCGCTGTGAAGTACACAGCTCAGGGCGGTTCCAATGCGTGGCCCAGTTCGTCGTACATGAACATGTGGGTCTGCGACATCAGCGGCGGCGTCCTCGGCTTCGCCACTTTCCCCGGCGGCTCCGCTGCCAATGACGGCATCGTCATCGACGCGCTGTACTTTGGTCGCTTCGGCAGCGCGCAAGCTCCGTATCACCTCGGGCGTACGGCCACTCACGAAGTGGGCCACTGGCTCAACCTCATCCACATTTGGGGCGACGGTGGCTGCGGCATCGACGACCTCGTGGCGGACACGCCAGATGACGACGCAGCAAATTTCACCTGCAACCTCTCTGCGCCAGCTTGCAGCGGCATCGCCATGGTCCAGAACTACATGGACTACACCGACGACGCCTGCATGAACATCTACACCATGGGGCAACGCACGCGCATGCGCGCGGTGCTCGCAGTTGGTGGGCCACGCGCATCCATTCTCAGCTCGCTGGGCTGCGGCCCGGTGACGCCGGCACCGACGGTGACGGTTTGCGCGCCCAACAATGGCACCAGCCTCGGCGGAACGCCCATAACGGTGACAGGCACAGGCTTCACCACCACTCCGATGACGACGGTGAAACTCGGCGGCACCAATGCCGGCGGCGTGAATGTCCTCTCGGCGACTTCGCTCACCTGCGTTAGTCCGGCCCATGCTGGCGGTGCGGTGTTGGTGGAAGTCACCAACCAAAATGGCACGGGTTCGCTCGCCAACGGCTTCACTTTCAACTTGCCTGCAGGCACGCCAACCATCGCGTCGCTCAGCCCCAACACCGGGCCAACCAGCGGCGGCAGTTTGTTGGTGGCCACGGGCACGAACTACAACGCCACTACGCGCTTCAAGTTTGGAACGACCTATGCCATGGCTGTGATGGTGCTTGCGCCCACGCAGGCCATTGTGGTCAGCCCCAGCGTGGCGGCGCCGGGTGCGGTGAGCGTCACTGTGGAGAACGGCGCGTTGAACAGCGTTCTCGCGAGCGGCTTCACTTTCACCGGTGGCGGGCAGACCGCTTTCTGGAGTGACAACTTCGAAGGTGCCAGCGCAGGCTGGACCACTGGCGCCACACTCGGCGTCAATCAGTGGGCCTTGGGCACAGCGACAGCGGCGCCCGCCTACGATCCGAACGCTGGGCACAGCCCCACAAAGGTCCGTGGCACGGTGCTCACCGGCAACGGCAACTATGCCGACAACCGCAACATGTGGCTGAGGACGCCGGCCATCAATTGCGTGGGCAAGACGGGCATTCATCTGCGCTACTGGCGCCACCTCACCTGCGAGGATGGCATCTACGACCAAGCAACAATTGCTGTCAGCACCAACGGCACCACTTGGACACAACTTTGGGCCAACGCCGCTGGCGGGGGCACCAGCCACCATCTCGACGCGGCATGGACGCTGCATGACATCGACATCAGCGCCTATGCCAACAATCAAGCAACGGTGTATGTGCGCTGGAACTTGGCGGCGGACTATTCGGTGACCTACGGAGGCTGGAACTTGGACGATGTGGACTTGACCTACACAGCGCCCGCGCCGTCCATGGGCGTGGCCACTTTGGCGCTGAACACCACGGGCATCGGTGATTTGCAAGTTGTCGTGAATGCGCCAGGTTTCGGCGGTGCGCCCTGCTTCAACTTCTTCTCGTTGAACACCAGCGCAGTAGTGAACACCGGCGCTTTCTTCGGGCTCACCCCCGATGCAAATACATACTCCATCATCAGTCTGCCTTTCGGCACGCAGCCGTTCGCTGTGATGTTGAATGCTGCCGGGAGTTACACATGGGGCGCGTTGGGCGTCAGCATGGGTTTGCCGCCGGGCTTTGCCCTCGACATGGTTTCCGTGGTGCTGGGCGGGCCTGGCATCGCTGCGAAGTCCAACGCGGTACGCCGCATCTTCTGATTTGCACTTGACGGAGTTCGAAGCGCCGCGGCGCGCAGCGAGGCAGCCCCTCCTGCGCGCCGCGCTGCTTTTGCGTGCCGCGCTGCTCAGCCGTCCAGTTGCTTCGTGCGGTAGCCGCCCTGTGTGCGGAACCACAGCAGCACCAGCAAGAAGATGACGGCCATGCCCGCGGGGATCCACGCATCCGCGCGCAGTGTGCGGCGGTCGCCTTCGATCTGCGCGTCATGGGCCGCGCGTTCGGCGGATGTCAGTTCTGCTAATGCCAGCGACGGATCAGTGCCACCCGCTGCGGCGAGTTCCTCGCGCGCCACTTTCAGTTTCTCGTCGATGGCACCGGTCTTTCTCGCATCCAAGCCATAGGCTTCGCCAAGGTTCAAGAAGTTGCTGGATGTTTCGGCGCGGTATTCAGCCACATGCGCAGGCGCCGCTTGCTCCAGCGCTTCGCCGCTGAATCGATCCTTGGCATAGCCCAAGCCAGGCAACCCAATGAGCCCAGCGGACATCATTCCGATGCCGCCCATGATGCTGATGGCAATGGCCCCTGTGCGCGGAAAGCGATCTGAAGTGACCGCCAACATGGTGGGCCAGAAGAAGGTTTTGCCCACGGCGTACACCAGCAACGCGCCCATGGCGCCGCCAAAGGCTGTAAGCCCCGCCACGAGGTTGAGCCCGAAGCAGGCCAGCACCGCGCTCACAAACAAGATTCCGATGGGCGAGAGCTTCAAGCGCTGCTCAATCCAGCGCGCGCAGAAGCGCAGCAAGAACATCGTGGCGGAGGTGATCACAAACAGGATCTTGCCTTGTTCTGAACTCAGGATGTTGCCGGTGATGTTCTGGATCCAGCCATCGGTGCCCAGTTCCACAGCGCCGACCAGTGCGTGGGCGACGAACAGCGTGAACAGCAAGAACGAGCCCAGCGCGAAGCGCGTCAGCACACCGACGGTTAGCAACAACGCGCCAGCGATGCCCCATGCGAGTTCGCGTTGCATGTGCAACGCATCGGCGAAGAACAGCGCCAGCAAGACGCACACCACAGCGGCACCAAGCAAACCAACATCCTTCAGCATTTCGCCCAGCGGCAAACCACGGGCGGACGCTTCTGATTTCGGCATGTGTTGCCCGAAGAACATGAGTCCATAAACAGCCACCGGCACCAAGAAGATGCCCAACTGCAACTTCCAATCCAGTTGCATGCGGTCGTCCAGCACCCAGCCCACCACGCCGCCGAGAACCAAACCCAGCGGCCAGCTCGCGTGCAGGATGTTCAAGTAGTGCGTGCGGTTGGCGGGGAAAAGCGTTGCCACCAGCGGATTCGCCACCGCTTCCAGAGTGCCGTTCGCCACCGCAAACACAAAGGTGCCCCAGTAGAGCAGGTCATAGGCACTAGCGGCGCTGCTGTTGGCACCGGGCGCGAAAGTGATGAATGCCGACAGGGCATGCAGCGCGAACGCGGCGAGCACTAATTTGCCGTAGCCGAGTTTGTCCGCAACGAAGCCGCCCACGATGATGCCGAAGCAAAACCCCGTAAACCCCGCGCCGCTGATGCTGCCGAGTTGCTCGTTGGTGAAGCCCCACTCGCGGCCCCAATTGTCCAAGATGGCACCGCGGATGGCGAAGCCCATTCCGGCAGCGAGGATTGCAGTGAAGCCGGCGAGCAAAAGGCGGCGGGCGTTGGCAGCGCTGGGCGCTGCGGTAGCGAAGCTCATGAGTGCACCTCCGCCGGGAACTCTACAAGCCCACCGCGCGTTGTCGCTGGCGCGTTGCTGCGCCGGCTTCAGTCGGGCAGGGTGAAGCGCGGCAGATTCACAATGGTGCCGCCGCGCAAGGCGGATTCGTGAGCGCACAGGCCCGTGCAGGTCCAGTTAGCGCTGCGCCGCGCATCGGGGAAGGGCGTGCGGCGTTCTGTGACGGCACTGACGAATTCGTGCACGAGGTGCGGGTGCGAACCGCCGTGGCCAGCACCCTGAGTGAAGGACAGATGTGTTTTCGCGGCGAGGTCGTAGACGCCCTTGGTCGTGAACGGCCGCAGCGCTTTGGGCAGCAATTTGGCGTAATCCGGTGCGCGCACAGGCTTGGGAATCTTCGCCTCGGGGCGTTTGGCGGTGTGCAAGATCAGCGCTTCGCCTTCCACCAGCGGCCACTCCACCGAAGCCTTGCTGCCATAAACATCTAGGCTCTCGCGGTATTGCCGCGCGGTGTCGAACAACGAACGCAGGATGCGCGGCGTCACTGCGCTGTCAGCGCAACGGATATGTGCCGTTTCTACCGCGAATGGTGAGCCGTACTTCGCGCGCAGTTCATTGCGAATAGTGCCCGAACCAAAACACGACACTGCAGTGGCGCTCAAGTCCGCCATGCCCAGAACAGGCCCAACACAATGGGTCGCGTACCACATCGGAGGCAGCCCCGGCCAATAATTTGGCCAGCCATCCATGTCTTGTTGGTGCGTGGCTTGGATGAATTGCAACTGGCCCAGCTTGCCGCTGCGCAACAATTCGCGCATGAACAGAAACTCGCGGGCGTAGACCACGGTTTCCATCATCATGTAAGTGAGGCCGGTCTTGCGTTGCAGAGTCACGATGCGGCGGCAATCCGCGATGCTCGTGGCCATGGGCACGGTGCAAGCCACATGCTTGCCGGCTTTTAGCGCAGCAATGGTCATCGCCGCGTGATCCGGGATGGGCGTGTTGATGTGCACTGCGTCGATGTCTTCGTCCGCCAGCACATCGTTGAAACTGGTGTAGCGCCAAGGCACGCCGAAAGCGTCGCCAACCGCCGACAACTTCTTTTCGTCGCGCTGGCAGATGGCCACCATCTCGGCGTTGGGGTGGCGTTGGTACAGCGGAATGAACTCGGCTCCGAACCCCAGCCCAATAATCGCGACGCGCAGTTTCGCCATGGATAGTTCTTTCGCAGGCACTATTGGTTGCAGGCTTGTTCCAGCGCGCTCAGCGCAGCACCCAGCATGGTGCCCACTTTTTCCAGCGAGCGTTGGTCCAAGTTTTCAAACGTGTCATTGACGGTGTGCCACCAAGTCGAAGTGTCGAAGGCGTGGTCGATCAAGTCCACACACGGCACCTTGGCATCGCGGAAAGGAACATGATCATCGACCGCGCTGAAGGGCCGCGCCAACAAGTTGTAGCCCAGCACTTCGCGCGAGGTGCGCTTCAAGATGTCCTTCAAATGCGCGGAG
This sequence comes from Singulisphaera sp. GP187, assembly GCA_945907755.1. Classification (GTDB taxonomy): domain Bacteria; phylum Planctomycetota; genus SXUL01. The sequence goes on from CAMDTN010000048.1 coordinate 20,447, forward strand.
GAATTGGCGTCATCCGCCAACAGGATTTCTTTGGTGCCCACCATGTCCACCAACACGAGGCCGCTCACCGGGTA
>CAMDTN010000049.1 GCA_945907755.1 Singulisphaera sp. GP187
GCTGTCAGCTTGATTGACCGCCGAAGCGAAGTCATCCAATCCACCAGACGGCGTGTGGCGAATTCCTGTGGGCGCCGCGACCGCATCAAAGTCGTGGAGCCTTTCGCGTGAAAGGGTTCGCATTGACCGTGCGCGGGGGGATAAGGTCACGGTCATGAAGAGACTCGTGGCAATTGTGTTGGTGGGCTTGGTGGTCGGTGGGATGGGATGCGCGACGCAGTCGAGGAAACTGCCGCCGGTAGGGGCGGAGGCGGTGTCGCTGTTGGGGCATCCACTGTTTGCGCCAGCGCTGGAAGCTGAAGTGCTTGTGAAACGCGAAGCGGACCGCGCTGCCGCTGCACGCGCAGCGGTGCTGCAGCAGGATTCCGAACAGGCCTTGATTTGGCTGGGGCGCCGCACGGCGTACCTCGGGCGCTTTCAAGAATCCGTCGCAATCTACACCGAGGGATTAGTGCGCTTTCAAAACAGCGCGCGCTTGCTGCGCCATCGCGGACATCGCTGGATCACACTGCGGGAATTCGAACGCGCGGTGACAGACTTCGAAGCCGCCAAAGCTGCGATCGACGGCACAGCGGACGAGATCGAGCCCGACGGAATCCCAAACCCTAGCGGCATCCCCACCAGCACACTGCATTCGAATATCCACTACCACCTCGCGCTGGCCCACTATCTGCACGGCGACTTTGCGGCGGCGGCGCATGCTCATGCGGATGGCGCGCACCTGAACACCACACCAGAGCGCATGGTGTCGGCGGGCTATTGGCACGCGCTGGCTTTGCTGCGCGCGGGACGGCGCAGCGATGCCACGACTGTGCTGGCCCCAATCACCGCAGACTTCAAAGTGGAAGAGAACGGTGCGTATCACCAGTTGTGTTTGGCGCTGCAAGGGCACAGCGACCCCGAGGCGCTGTGGGCCGCGGTGCGCACTCAAGACAGCGGCAACGACAAGCCCACCATCGGCTATGGCGTAGCGGTGATGCGGCTGTTGCGCGGCGACAGCGCGGGCGCCACCGCGCTGTTGACGGAAGTGGTTCAGAGCGGGCCGTGGCCAGCCTTCGGTGCCATTGCTGCCGAAGCCGACCTCGCACGCGGCCTGACGCGCTGACGGCGCTGCGCGCGCGCATACGATTGGCGCGCCCAAGCATGGGCACGCATCATGCCGTTCACCTACATCCTGCACTGCGCTGATGGAACGCTGTACACCGGCAGCACGCCGGATTTGGATAAGCGTTTGCACGAGCACAACAACACCAAGTCCGGCGCGCGCTACACCAAAGCGCGGAGGCCCGTGCGCTTGGTCCATACAGAAGAGTTTGTGTCGTTGGGCGAAGCGCGCAGCCGCGAGGCCGCCATCAAGCGCCTCACGCGCCCAGAGAAATTGCAACTGTTGCGCGCGCTGCGCGGCGCTCAATGGACGAAGGCCATGCTGGCGCTGGCGCTGCTGCTTGCGTGCTGTGCAGTGCCAGGTTTTGCGCAACCGGCCACGCGCGACATCACGCCGGAGCAGGCGGCGCAAGGCAGTTTTGAACAGGATCATGCAGGCGGTGAAGCGGTGTTCACCTGCACGCTGGCCACAAGCGCAGCGGATTGGGCGCGCAGCGGCGCCGAATCTGTGGTGCTGTCATTAGACATCGACGGCGTGGCGCATCACGACATCGTGGTCACTGGCGCTGCGCGCATTTATCGCGAACGCGTTGGGCCACTGCCGCGCGGGCCGCACACTTGGACGCTGCGCTGGCGTGTGGATGTGTCGCCAATGAACAGCGGAACGGTGCAACTCTCGCAGATGAAAGTGGCCACCACTGCCAAGGGCGGCGTTATTGGCAACGCACCCATCTTGCTGGGCAGGCTGAGCGCCAAGGCAGTACGTGCGCAAACAAACGCCGTGCGCGACACGCCGCTGATGGCGCGTTCGGATGTGCCGCTGATACTCATCGCGCGTGAACGCAGAGATGCGAGTGGCCCTGTGTTCGAGTACCACGCGGTGTTCAGCAACGAGGATGGCGGCACGGGTCGCTTGCCTGCGTTGCAAATGATGCGCTATGGGCGCACGAGCGATGTTGAGCGCGTGATTGTGGTCAACGCGTCGGGCAGCGAATACCAATCGGCGAATCACGGCACTGCGCGCTTTGCTGGGCGCATGGACGGCAACCATGCGGTGCTGCGCGTGGCCACAGACAACAACAATTTCAGCGACATTTGCGGTGACGAAGACGAAGGCCTGCGTTTCTCGCTGGCACCGGTGGAGTGGCCCGCGGAGGGGCCGAGCCAACGAGTGTTGGAGCGCGAGCCTTGGGTGTATCCGCTGGCGAATGCGGAAATGCTGCGCGAAGAGGGCGGCGTCGCAGGTCTCTTCGGTGGGCGCAAAGCGGAACAGGTGGGCAACGCAGAAAGCGTCACGCGGTCAGACCTTGGCAACTACATGACGATTGAATCGCACATCGACGCGCACAAGGACCAGCTCTGGCGCGTGGGTGCGCGGTGCGCTGGCCGCTGGTGGTGGAGCGATCACGAGCGCGCCTCTGACAGACAGCGCGGCGGCGGTTGGTCGCGCACTGGCATTGAAATGCCACCAGGCAGCACGCCCGATGCGGTGGCTTTCGAGCGCATCGGCGACGGCGCATCAACGCTGAGCATTCGCGAATTGCGCGCGTGGACATACGCAGTGGACACGCGTCTTCCGTCAGCACCACTGTTGGCGTTGCGCACTCCGCGCGCGCCAACACAAGATGCGCCGCGCAGCGTTTGGGAATTGAAGCGCTAACCGCCGATGTCGATGGTGGTCTTGAAGTGCAACTTGGCCACATCGTCCAAGATGCGGCGGCCTCTTGCGGCGATCAGCGCGCGCCCGGCCTTCAGCACCGGCGACCCAGCACCCTTGGGCAACTTCATGCCAGCAACGGGCGTTAGTTTTTCCAGCCCACGCAAAAACCCGGCGCGCGCCAAGATGCTCGCGGCAGCAACAGCGGGGTTCGATTCCGCTTTAGTGCGCATTTCCAAATCCACATCCACACAATCGCGCTGCAAGTTGTCTTGCACCAAAGGCTGTGTCATGAATTGATCCAGCAGCGCTTTGCGAATGCCACTCTTCTTCACCACGGCACCAATGGCTTTTGCGTGCGCCCACGCCAGCAACTTGTTCAAGTTGCCAAACTGCTCGTAAAGCTCGTTGTAGCGCAGTGGTGAAATGACGATGACTTCGTGCACCAGCACGGCGGAAAGCGAATCGGCGCCATCCAGCGCTTGCTGATCGGTAAGCACCTTGCTGTCCACCAGCGGCACTTCGTCCAAGAATCTTTCGGTTTCAGGAGTCAGCGCGCAGGCGGCCACCACCAGCGGCCCAAAGTAATCGCCCTTGCCCGCTTCGTCCGCGCCGATGAGAGGCTCCTTCAAACGCGGCTGCTTGATGCCAATGCAATCGGTGAGGCGCTGCAAGCGAAAATCGGAAAGGCCTTTGCCCTGCACTACCAACTTGCCACTGAGGTAGCAGACCACATTCACGCCTTCACCCTTGGCGGCGAACAGCGCGTGCTCCACTTTGCGAAATTCGTAGCCGGCGCTTTCCAATGCGTCGCGCAACTGGAAACTCTTCGAGCGATTCAATTCCAACACGAGAATATTCATTTGGTTTTTCCTTGCAGCAGTAAATGTGCCCGTTCATCCATAGCGGCGAGGGCGGCGCTGACCTCAGCACGCACGCGCTCTGCGTCGTGTTCCAAATCGTGGGCGGTAATGCGCATCGGTTGCGAAAAACAAACCGCAATGCGGCAGAAGGGCAGCGGCACTTGGAAGCGGTCCCACGAATGGGCGCGCCACGCGCGGCTGGGCACAGCGGCGAAGGCCACCAAAGGCAGCCCCGATTGCGCTGCAACCCACAGCGCGCCATCACGCAATTCGCGGCGCGGGCCCCGCGGGCCGTCCGGCGTGATCACAAGGCGCGCCCCTTTGCGCGCAGCATCTAACGATTCGCGCAGGGCGCGCTGGCCACTGCGATTAGTGCTGCCGCGTGCGGCACCGACGCCCAAGCGCTGCAACACACGCACCAAAAACTCGCCGTCGCGGTCTGGGCTGACCAACGCAGTCGTGCCGGGGCTCATGGAATGTCCCAGCGGCAACATCAAACTGTCGTGCCACAGCACCATCACCACTCCGCCAGGCGTGGCCAGTTGCAGCGTTTCGTCCCAGCCTCGCACGCGATAGCGCACCGTGGCCATCAGCGCGCGAATGAAGCACGCACTGAACCACGCCGCCATGCGGCTCTCGAATAGACCTTTGCGGATGCTGCGAGGGAGACGCACGAGCGGACTGTAGCGGCACGCGCGCGCGGAGGCACGGTTGCGCCAAGCGATAAACTGCGACCACGATGCGCGCGCTGCTGCTGCTGTTTCTTCTGGGCCTTGGCGTGGCGGCGCAAGAACGCCTGCAAGGGCCGGCGCTGGAAATCCGCTGCGCGCCAGCCGCACGCGAGGCAGGCATCGCCGCGCTGAATGCATTCAGCGAAGCGCGCGCGCGGGTGCGGGTGGCGCTCGGTTTGGATGCGCTCGTGCCGGTGGTGGTGGAATTGGTGCCCAATCAAGCGGCGTTGCTAGCGCGCGTGCGGGAATGCGGCGCTGCGGAGCCGGAACATTGGGTTGTGGCGGTGGCGCTGCCGTGGCAAGGGCTGATGGTGCTGCGCACCGATCAAGCGGGTGGGGCGTTGCCGCGCCTGCGCGGCTTGTTGGCGCACGAATATGCACATCTCGCGTTGGGCGCAGCGCTGCGTGCCGCCGACACGCCTCCAGTGCCGCGCTGGGTGGACGAAGGCTTGGCGCAAGTCGCCGAAGGTCGATTGTTCGTCGAAGAAACACCGGCGCTGCACATGCGGGCGTTCTTTCACACATTGCTGCCGCTGTCCGAATTGGAAAACCGCTTTCCGCAAACCGAAGGCGGCGGCGCGTTGGCTTATGCGCAAGCCGAGAGTTTTGTGAAGTGGTTAGGGCGTCGCGGCGAAGGTGGCTTGCCGGCCTTCGTGCAGTTGTTGGTGCATGGCGCCAGCGTGGACAACGCTGTGCGCGCTCACACGGGCTTGGACTTGCAACGCGCCGAGGAAAGATGGCGGCGCGAATTGCGCGACGACCGCTCTTGGATGTTGGAGATGCTGCTGCAAGTGGCCTTCGGCGGCTTCGTGGCAGTGGCCTGCGTGCTGGCGGTGGCGCGCTTGGTGCGGCGGCGACGCAAGCTGATGCAAGAGCTGGAGCGCAGCGAAGAAATGGCGCAAGAATTGCCACTGGAAGGCGAGGCTCTGCCAGAAGCTGGCCCACCCGAGCTCACCGATTCGCCGCCGCGGCGGCGCGTGCGGCGTTTCCGCTGGCGCACTCTGCGCGACGACGAAACAGACCCGCCGGCGTGAATCAGGTTTTGATCGGGCCGACCTCGAACAGGTAACCCGCGGGGTCGCGCAGCACGAAGGTCTTGGAATCCTTGTCTTCGCGCAGCACAGCGCCCGGAATGCGCTTGGCGCGGCGCAGGCAGGCTTCAGCATCGGAAACACGCACAAGGAAAATCGCACCCCAGCCACGATTGCGTTCGATCGGCCCGTAGCCGTACAGCTTGCGTTCTTCCTTGGTGAGGTCGTCTTGGAAAGCCACCAGTAGCGAACCGAGGCGCAACTCGACGTAGTGCCGGTCGCGTGTCTTGCGCACGGCTTTCTGCTGGAACACCCGCGAATGGAAGGCCGCTGAATCGGACGGCTTCGGGCAGGCGAGCATCAGAGCGGCGGCTTCGAAGGGCGCCACCTCGGTGACCGGAGCGGCTGGCGATTCAGTGGCTGCTGCGGTGATGTCCATTTGGGCCTCGATTTTCTGTGGTGCGAGCGCGGATGCTGCCCGGGTAGGGCGGGCCGGGGTGACTCGCGGGGTTTGAGAGGATTTATAAGCCGGTGTGGTCTTGCGGACGCTTTGGTTAGGAACTACGGCGACCTCGCTGCCACCATCAAGGGTGCGCCGGGTTTCATCGACCAAGGGCAGCAGGTCTGGCATGCGTTCGCCCTTCAGCACCACGCTGACCGCGGTGCTGGATTCGCCACTGCCAAGGTAGGCCGCCGTGAGGCCGCGGATGCGTTCAAGCACCTCGGCGCAGCCATGAGGCAGCGAGCGCGAGGGCTCGAGCACAGTCCCAAGGAAGCGGTATTCCTGCGTAGGGAAATGCACCCGGAAGCAGAAAATCTGCACCTGTTTCGTGGCCACGGGACCTTCAAACATCAAGCTCATGGTGTGCTTGGTTTGATGCAGCTTCATCGTGGTTCGCGGGTGGCAGAGCCAGTAAGCGGCCGCAGTAGACACCAGCCGGTGGAAGCGGGTTCGATCGGACTCGAACTCTCGCGCCACACGGCGGCTTATTAGCTCTTGCAGAAAGCGCTCGGCAACCTCTTCCACGGGCTGCATCCTCACTACGAAAAGGGTCCGGGTCAACCCGCGGAGCGATAAAAGATCAAAGATTTCTTGGAGCCTGCCCTTAGGACGCGTGCAACTTCGGGCTCGGGCCATAACTCTTAACGGCACGGCTTGTTGCACACTTTGGCGGCAGGCTCTATATTGCGCGCCACCTACCACGATCCCAGTGGTAACGGTCTTCCGGGGGGCGGTCCCGGGAATTCCTGCTGGGAATGTGTCCGCTGGTGTGTCGCGGGCGAAGCCGGGTTTGGGGGCGTGCGGGGTTCCTGCAAGCCTATTGACCTTGCTGCGTGGGTTTGTTCCGGTGACGGATCCTGGGGAGGCTCCGGTGCCTGGACTCGGAAAACTCTATCTATTCACAGGTGGCGGTACCGGCGGGCATGTAACGCCGAATAACGCGATCCTGGACGAAGTGCGCCGGCTTGAGCCCGATGCGCGCTTTCTCTATGTCGGCAGCGCGCGCGGTTACGAAACTCGCGTCGCCGCCAAGGGCATTCCCTTCCGCTCAGTGGCATGCGCGCAATTTGTGTCGCCGCGGCGGCCTGTGCGCTTCGCGCTGATGGCGCTGAAACTGCTTATAGGAACGGTGCAGTCGTTCCTTATATGTGTGCGCCACCGCCCCGCGGTGGTGATGGCCACCGGTGGCTATGTCTCGGTGCCCGTGGTTATTGGCGCGTTCCTCGCGCGCCGCCGCATTTTCTTGCACGAGCAGAATGTCGAACCCGGTAAAGCCAATCGCCTCTTGGCGTGGTTGGCCACACGCGTCGGTGTCAGCTTCGCGGAAACCGTGGCGCGTTTCCCCAAGGGCAAGACTTTCCACACGGGCTATCCAGTGCGTCGTGACATTTGCGAAGGCAACGCAGAGCGCGCGCGCGAACGATTGGGGCTGGCGCCCGGCACCAAGGTGGCATTCTTTGTGGGTGGCAGCATGGGCGCGCGTTCGTTGAACCGCGGTGTGGTGGATGCGCTGAAGACGCTGCTGCAAACCGAGAACCTCGCGGTGGTGCAGTGCACCGGATTAGCGACCACAGGCGAGTATCAGGCATTTGAAGACACGCGCCAGCGGCTGGAACGACAGGGACTCAGCAATGCCATTCCAGGGCGCTTCGTGTGCAAAGATTTTTTCAACGACATCGGCGATGTGTATGCACTTGCCGATTTAGTGATCGCTCGTTCCGGTGCGGGCACCGTGATGGAATTGGCGGCGCTGGGCAAGCCCTGTGTGCTGGTGCCCAAGACAGATTCGCCCGGCGATCACCAGCATCTGAACGCATTGGCGCTGGAAAAAGTGGGTGCAGCGCGGGTTTTATTTGAAGAACGCACTGATGATGGCGGCCAGCGCATCACGCGCCTTCGCGGCGATCAGTTGGCCAGCATGGTCATCGACTTGCTGGATGACACCACCGCCTTGCGTCACATGGCGCGCCGCGCCGAACGCACGAATGTGGCCGACGCACTGTCGGTGAACACCGCATTGCTGCGTCGCTTAGCTGCGGGCGAGCCACTGCTGGAAACGGTGAAGGAAAAGGTGCGCATTGGTTTCCTGTTGGACAGGCAAGGGCGTTCGCACGAACTGCTTTTCCGCACCATGTCCATCGGCACCGGCGGCTTGGCGGATGTGCGCGTCGCAGACAGCGACTCGTCGGTGCGCGCAATCGTCCTGCGCACGCAGCAAGACCGCGCCACAGAGTTCCATTTGTTGCCACGCCGCGGGCGCATCACAGTGAATAGCAAGCCAGTCACTGAGCGCGTGCGTTTGCGCGTCGAAGATGTGATCACGCTGGGCAACGAGCGCTTCACTTTAGTGGTTACCGACCGCGAAGTGGAACGCCAAGTGGACAGCAGCGGAATTTCATTGCAAGTAGCGGTGACCAGCTTGGGCACGTTCGTGTCACGCGTATTCGGGTTTGCGCGCGAAGCCGTGGCGGTGGCAGTGTTGGGTGTGGGCAATGTGCTGGACATCATGGCGCTGGGCCTTGGTGTCGCGAATTATTTGCGCGGCGTATTTGCGGAAGTGGCGGTGGACACAGCGTTCATGCCCACCTTCATTCACCTCTCACGCACTGGCCGCCGCGCCGACGCCAATCGCCTTTTCAGCACCATGCTGGTGCTGACCGTGGTACTCGCGGGAGCCGTCAGTGTGGTGGCGGTGCTCACCATGCCGATGTGGCTGGGGCGCATTGCTCCCGGGTTTGTAGAGCGCGGCTTGCTCGCTGAAGCCGTCAGCACCACGCGCATCATGTTCCCGTATTTGGTGCTGGTGGCCGTGGCCGCGTTGTTCAGCGCCGTACTAAAATCGTGCAACCGCTTTGCAGTGCCGGCATTCTCGTCGGTGATGTTCAGCCTAGGCATTCTTGCGGGAACACTTCTATTCCCGTGGTTCGGACTGACTGGTTTGGCCATGGGGGTCTTGCTGGGCGGGCTGGGGCAAGTGTTGGTGCAAGTGCCAGCATTGCTGTCGCCCGAAGTGCGTCACGGTTACGGCGTGCACTTCAAACCCACAATGGCGTTGCGCGACCCAGGCGTGCGCAAAGTGGGGCGCGTCGCACCGAATATCGTGGCCGATGTTTCGGTGTCGAAGTGCGGCACTATTGTGGACAGCATTCTGGCTTCGCCTTTGGGCGCGGGCAGTATTTCATCGCTCTACCTTGGCATGGTGGTGTTCCAACTGCCGTTCGGACTGATTAGCCAGTCGATCAACAGCGTGGTGTTGAAGGAACTGGCGGAAGGCCAAGCCACACGCGACCGCGCGCACACCAGCCGCCTGCTGGCGAACGGTATCAATTGGACCATTTTCCTGTTACTCCCGATTTCGGTGGCCATGATTGTCTTGGCTGAGCCAATCGTGCACTTGCTGTTTGGCTATGGTGCCGGCGCCGACAATCTCGACAGCGTCGTTACGGTGCTGCGCTGCTATTCCGTGGGCTTGGTGGGCTGGGGCGTCACCGCTTTGATAGGGCGCTTCTTCAGCGCGCGCATGGAGCAGTGGACCGCGACGCTCACCAGCGTCGGCGGGCTTGTCTTCAATATCAGCTTGTCGGTGATCTTCGTGCGCGCCGGCATGGGCGTGGGCGGCATTGCGTTGGGCACATCCATCGCATTCCTCGTCACGGCGCTGCTGCGCATGTGGCTGTTGAACCGCACACTGCGCTCCGAAGGCGCAGAGCTGCGCGCCAAAGATGTGCTGCCCAGTTTGTTGCAGACAATGGGTGCCACCCTTGGCGGGGTCATCGCCATGCTGCTGGTGTGGCAAGCGGTGCGCGGTTTCCATGGCCTGCCCGATGTGCTGAATCGCATTTTTGTTCTATTCGTGCCGCTGCTCTTCGGTGCGTTCGCCTTCGTGGCGCTGGGTTTGGTGGCGCGTTCCGAGCAAATCGAAGAAGCGCTGCTGCGCTTGACGCGGCGTGTGCCGCCGGGTGGCGGTGGGCCGCGCCCACTGAACCCTTATTGCGTCGATCCGCCATCGCGCCTATTGCAGTGGGTCACGGATAACCGCGAGCTCGCGGGGCAATACAACCTTGCGCGGCGCACGGCGGAGTTCTTGAACAACCCCGATTGGCGCGTGCGTAATGTCGGCGTGAAGATGGTGGGCGAGCTACGCTTCAGCAGCTTCCGCTATGAATTGTGCGACATGCTCATTTGCCGCGTCCCGGCTAGGCGCATAGACCGCATGATGGGCGGCGATTTCTATCAACCAGGTTTCGTGCGCCGCAATGCGGTGGACTCCTTGGCGCAGCTCGGGGAATGCGACGGCCGCATCGAACGCGCACTCATCGCAGGCTTGAGCGACCCTTATTACGAAGTGCGCTCGCGGACGGCGGCGCAGTTGGGGCGTTGGGCGGGCAAATTGGGCGGCGCGGCGCGCGAAGAGGCGGCGGCGCGCTTGGCGGGCATGCTCACCGAGAAGAATGTGGAAGTGTTGTGGGAAGTCACTCGCGCGCTGGGTCATGTGGCCTTGGACGAAGGTGTCATCCAGAGCTTGCGCAAACTGAGTTACCACCCGAATTGGCGCGTGCGCGATGCGCTGGTGGAGGCGTATGACTTGCTCAATCGCCGTGGCATTCTGGAACGCACGCGCGCGCTGGCATTGCTGGACGATGTGCTGGTCACTAGCGACGGCTTCACGCCGCGCTTCCTAATCAAAGAACACATGGCAGCGTTCCAGCAGCGCCTTACGAAAGTTGATGTGGCTGTGCCGCATACCCCACGCGCCTCCGAGGGAGCAAAGGAGCAGGCCGCCAATGGTTGATGTGCTGTATTTGTGGCTGAAGGATGAATACGCGCTGGACACGACGCCCCTGCGCCTTGTGCACTTCGCCACATTCCGCATGGTGCTGGCGTTCCTCACATCATTCTTGGTGGTGTTCTTGATTTCGCCACGGGTGATCACCATGCTGTACAAACGCGGCATGCGCGACCGCGTGCGCAACTACGACAGCACCGCGGCGCAATCCAAAACCGGCACACCTACCATGGGCGGGCTCATCATCGTTGGCGGTGTCTTGGTTTCAGCGTTGCTGTGGTGCAACCCACTGCCGCGCACCATGCCCGACGGTGTTGTCTTTCCCAGCCCGGTCCCGCTCTTGTTGATGACGATCCTCTTCTTCGGCGGGATTGGCGCCCTCGACGACTTGCTGAAGGTGAATCGTGGCGGTTCTGACAAAGGCATGTCGCGGCGGCTGAAGCTGATGCTGCAATTCGCCTATGGCATCTTCTTCGCCATGCTGGTCTTAGGTGAGGGCACTTCGCCTTTCCCTGCAGGCATGCGCACCGAGCTGTACTTGCCAGGGATTCCGCCCTCCTTCATCGCAGCGCCCAATCTTGGTCTGTTCTATTACCCATTGGTGGTGGTGGCCTTCGTGGCCATCAGTAATGCCATCAATTTTGCAGACGGTCTGGATGGCCTTGCCATCGTGCCGAGCGCTTTAGTCATAGGCGTGTTGGGCATATTCGCCTATGTGTTCAGCCACGAAGCCCTCGCAGCCACTGCGCGCTTTGCACATGTGCCCACCATGACCGAAGCCGCCATCTTTGCCGCCGCGTTCGTTGGGGCAGGCATCGGCTTCCTCTGGTTCAATTCCTATCCGGCCCAAGTGTTCATGGGCGATACTGGCAGCATGGCCATCGGTGGCACGGTTGCTGCGCTTTCCATCCTCACCAAGAGCGAGCTGCTCTTCATCGTGCTGGGCGGCATCTTTGTGTATGAATTCGTCTCGGTGCTCATTCAGGATTACATCGGCATTGGGCGCGTGGGCCGACGATTAATGATGCGAGCGCCGGCGCACCATCAATTCCAGCACATGGGCGTGGCCGAAACCAAAGTGGTGTTGCGCTTCTGGATCGTCTCGTTCCTGTTCGCGCTGATCAGCTTGGCTACTTTGAAGCTGCGCTGAAGGGCAGCGTGCGGCCCGCCCCTTTCAGGGCAGCAAGCAAGCGGTCGTCTAATGCACGGGCCAATTCGGCGCGCTCGCTCGACAGGTCTTTGGTTTCTTGAGGGTCCACCTTCAAATCAAAAAGCTCAACGCGGTTGCCTTTGAAGAAGTGAATCAACTTCATATCGCCGCTGCGAATTGCCGCGAAGGGTTCGCTGCCAGATGTCGCGCCGCCCCAGCCGTGCGGGTAATACCAATGCAGATCTCGCGATTGCGGTAGTCCGGGCGCCTGCTCGGGCGTGTGCCCGAACGCTGCTTGGCCCTGCACAGCGGTGCGCAACGAAATGCCGTCGATGGATTGCGGCGGCGCAACACCCGCCGCATCCAAACATGTGGGCAGAATGTCTTCGACCCGCGCGATTTCAGTGGTGATCGTGCCACCGACGCTGCTTCCGGCTGCGCTGCCGCTTTGCGCGCCGACAGCATTACTGCTCGGGCGCGGCCCTGGCCAACGCACCACCAGCGGTGTGCGCACGCCGCCTTCATAGCCGGAGCCCTTGCCCCCACGCAGCGGCGCGTTCAGCGGCAAGTACTTTCCGCCGCGTGAAACAAAGCCGCCATTGTCAGAGAGGAACATGACTAGGGTGGAGTCTGCGATGCCGTTCTGTTGCAGAGCGTCGAGCACGCGGCCCAAACTTGTGTCCACATCCTCCACCATTTGCGCGTAGTGCTGTTCCGTCGTGCTCAGACCAAGCTCCGAGTAATGCGGCGCGTATTTCTTGGCGGGCTCGATGGGCGCGTGCACTCCGTAATGCGCGAAATGCAAGAAGAAGGGCTTTCCGCCTTGCTTGGCCTTGGCAATTTCCAGCAGCGCCGCATCGGTCAGCGCTTCCGCCAAAGTGACATCGCGGCCATGCCATGCTTCCAGCCCCGGAACATCCCACACATCACCGCGTTTCGGATTGCTGCTCGCGAAACTCTTCATGCCGAGGTGACTGCTGGGTGCGCCCGCCGCGTGCCCAGCAATGTTCACATCGAAACCGAGTTTGCACGGGTCTGCCCCGGCGGTGCCCAGTGCTCCGAAATGCGCTTTGCCAACATGGATGGTGCGATAGCCCGCCTTCGCCAACAGCATCGGTAGCGTTGCGCTGCTTTCTACCGAGTGTGGCAGATTGGTGCCCGCCGGCTGCAAGCCGTTGCAATTCCATTCGGGCAATTGCAGGCCGTGCGCGGTGGCATTCAGATCCTTGCCGCGCTGCAAAGTCCAATCCGTCACGCCGTGCCGTAGCGTGCTTTGGCCCGTCAGCAAACTGACGCGCGTGGGTGTGCACACCGGATGCGCATAGGCCTGCGAGAAACGAACGCCATCCTTCGCGAGGCGCTCCAGTGCCGGTGTGCGGTAATGCGCATTGGCGCCCGCGACTTTCGGCAATCCGAACGCAACAGACGAATCGTTCCAGCCGAGGTCATCCACCAGAAACACGAGGATGTTCGGGCGCGGCGCCGCAGGCGCTTGGGCGACGGCGGCTGCCGCCAATAGCAGCAGAGTTACGCAAACGCGCATAGGCGAGCCTTGCTTAAAAAATGTGCAACAGCGTCGCGGCGGTAAGCCCGCCGGCACCCGATAGCGACAACGGATCTAAGGTCACCGCTGCGCCATAGAAGTTGAATCCGGAGAGGATTGGCAGCGGTGGCACCATCACGCCCACCAGCGAATTCCCAGTTCCGTCCAAGACATTCATCGTGTTGATGAATACGCCGTTCAGCGGGTCGAGCGACATGAAGAACAGCGCATCCATGTTCAGCGGGACGATGCGCCCATCGGCCAGCGGCATTCCCGGCGCGTTGGCGAAGGAGAACGCGACAATATAGGGAGCATTGGCGAAGCTTGGAGCGCGGAGCGTCAGTGTAGTGAGCGCGCCAACCAGCAGCGGAGCGTCCGGCAACAGGGTTGCTCCTGCACTGGGCACCGCCAGACTAGCGAAGTTCAAAGTGTAATTTGCTGCCGCGGTGCCTTCGCGCCAAGTGGCGTCAACCATTGCGCCGCTCCGGTCACTGGCGGGCCACAACCTGCCGCGAACGGAAGGCTGGTAGTACTGGTGCGCAAGCAACGAGGGCGCGGTGAGGTCGCTCACCACGACAAAGGCCGGGTCTGCGAGGCTCTTAGCCAGCAGACGCAGTTGTCCGCCGGCAGCCAAGTCGCGCAGCACAACAAAGGCGGTGCCGCTGCCTTCTTCCACGGCCAAGGCGGCGCTGCGATGGCTGAGTAGACCGGTGTATTGCGCGCTGGTGATGTCGGCGATGAAATTCTCGGGGCCCCAGCCCGTGGCGGCATTCCAGATGCGATGGCGGACTTGCCACGTTGCGGTTTGGCCCGCTTGCGAATCCTTGAACACGAGGGCGTGCACGTTGCCCAGCGCATCAGCGGCGGCATCGCCGTAGTAATCCGCCGGGGCTGTGGTGTTGCCCAACACCGTGGAGGCTGACCAACCCGTTAGCAACGAGTAGCTGCGGTGCTCGAAATTGCCAGAACCGATATTGCGGTAGCAGAAAGTGTGCACGAGCCCCGTGGCATCCACTGCAAGGCGCGGTGATTGGGAGGAGCCGCTGGTTTGCAGGTTGCCTACTGAGGCGAAGCTGTTGTTGAGCGCAGAAGGCGCCAACGAATACCACAGTCGCGAAACCCAATTCGCCGATGTCGCCGTGGTCAGCCACACAATGTCATGCGCATCCACCATCACTTCGGAAGCATCCGAGCGCGACGCGGTGGTGGCGCCCGCAAGTGTGTGCAGATTCAAGATGGCTCCGGCGCTGTTCGTTGGGTGCCAGTTGCGGTACCAGCTTTGGTAATAGGTCGGGTAATAGGCCGCCGACCAGACAATGTGTAGCCTGCCGGTGGAATCGATGGCAAGGTTGACGCCGTTGGCACCGTTGGGCGTGTTCAGCCCCGAGGTGGCGTCATTCACTACAAGGCTCGAAGGCGCCCATGTGACGCCGCTATCTGCGGACGAAGACAGCAGTACCGGCCGCGTGATCACACCGGCGTTGTTCTGCTCTTGCACATACGCCGTCCACAGCACGCCCGCGGCGTCGCGCACTGTATGGCGCCCTCCCGCGCCACCACCCGTGAAAGGGGTTGTGACAGCGCTCTGCGCACTGAGGAAAGCGCAAAAAATCGCCACAACGACCACACATGTCTTGGGGAACATTCTCTGGTACCTCGCAAGAGAATCTACACTGGCGGTCAACCCCGTCGCGCGAGTTACGGGATTTTGCGTTGCAGCGCCTTCTGGAGGGACTCGGGGTCAGGCGTCACCACAAACAGTTGCACAGTGGGGCTGTCGGTGACGGCGATTTCGCGCAACCCGACGACACTGATGGGCAGCGGGCGCTCATTGCGCGCTAAGGGATTCCGATCTACGAGTACTGCATGGATCTTGTAATTGCCGGGCTCGGGCAATTGATACTCGAGGTCGCCTTCGTCTTGCAACACCGCTCCGTATGTTCTGCGGGCGCTGGAACTTGGCGGCAGCGCTTCAAGAATCACCCGGATGTGCAGGGGGCTGGGCACTTCGGCCGTGCTCGAACAACGCAGGCGCACGCGGATTCCAGGCGGCAACTGCACTTGCCGCGAAGCCGACACGCCCTTCAATTCGAGGGCGCGGTGGTTTTGGCCAGTGATGACCAGATCTACCGGCAACTTGTGCAGCACTAATGTGGCGCGACCTTCAGGATCAGTGTTGGTGCCGCGGCCTTCGAGGTCTTCCGCTGTGTGCACATTCGCGCTGGGCAAGGGTTGTCCGTTGGCGCCGCGCACATCAATGTCGATGGAGTGAATAAGACCACGCAAGTCCAGCGGATCCAATTCGGGCAGGCTCTTGGTTTCCGCTAGAATGTTCAGCCCCGTAAACGCAGCGAACGGCTGTCGCGCGCTCATAAAATCGCCCACATTCAATGTCCAGCGCCCGGGCGCCAAGGGGCCGCAACTGAAGCTGCCGTCTGCACGCAATCTCGAGCGTTTCAAAGCGCGACCAGCGCCAATGGGAAGCGCCATGTCAGCAGATTCCATGCGCACCTCTATCGCCGCGGGGCGCACGCCCTCGGGCAGTAGCACGCGGCCGCGCAAGGTTGCAGCGCGGTTCACGCTCAGTGTCAGTCCCGTGGCGCCACAGGGCACGATGCTGCTATTCACATCCGAGATCCCCGCCTTGCGCACTTTCAGCTCCAGTTCCGGAGCATCGACGAATTCGCGAAGCTCAAAGCGCCCTTCGTTGTCTGTCATGGCGTTGGCTTGCTCGTTCGAGGGTTTCACATTGCCTGCCGCGTTCCTCGTGCGGCCATAGCCGGTGACCGTTGCTGCAATCACCGGGGCACCGAGTTCATCCACCACGACACCTGCTGCCACCACGGGCGGAGTCAGCATGATGAGCGTGCCGCAATCGTTGATGCCATCGGCCAAGGTCGGCGGGAGCGGGAAATGCAAGTGCAGCGCCATCGGCGTTGCATCTGGCTGTTCGGGTGGCGTGCGTTCAGTGCGCACATGCCATTGCGCGGTGCGTCCAGGAGGCAAAGCTTCCGCTTGCGCCGTCTTCGGCGGAATCACAGAGCAGCGCAGGACGCCCTCAGAATTGGTGGTCCAATCCCCGCGTTGCAAATTGTGGTCTGGGAATTCGATGCTCGATTTCACGCGCGCGTTCGCCAATGGTGCACCGCGTTCATCCACTAACTTTGCCATCAAGATCGGATTCAGCGGCGGCAGCGCAACTGTTGTTTCGCGCGTGGCCCCCGCACTCTCCGGCCCATCAATCATGGTCTCGGTAGCGCGAATATCTGCCGATGGTGTTGCGAAGCGCAGCACCAAGCGCGTTTGAACGGGCACATACGAGAAAGTGGCGACGCCTTGCACCACCGCAGCTGGCATCCAGTCCTGCTGCGCCCCACCGCCCAAAAATGTGTGCCGAATCTGTACCCGTACTTGGCGCTGCAATTCCGCTGGCAGTGCGTCCAGCCCTGTCACCGTGACGCGCAGCGCGCCGAACGAGGGCATGGTGATGTCGAGTGCGCCAGCGGGCGGCTTCGTTGGGTCCAGCGCGGCGGATGTAACGAAGTGCGGAAAACCAGAGGCAAAAAAGACGAGCGGGCGTCGCCCTGCGGCCACCCAAATGGGGCCAATGCTCGGGATTGTCACGCAGCCAGCAGCGTCGCTGCGCCATGCAAAGTACAAAGGCTCGCGAGTCTTCCCTTCGGGCGCCACGGCAATCAGTGCATGAGCTGCCGGCGTGCCGTCTGCGAGCAGCGCCCGCAAGGTCACGGGCAAGTCAGGGTCCACCAACACTTCATAGTCTTCGTGCTGCGCAATTGGGTCGATGCCACTGACGCCCCAATGCGTGTTGGTGAGCGCCGTTACCACGCCTCCGTTGCGTGGCACCGCGATCAGCAGGCGGCCACTTGCGTCGGCGCGGAAACGGCGAGGGCGCATTTGCAGCGCGCCTTCCAAATCTACTCGCTCCAGCAGTGCGGCCTGCAACTTGTGATGGTTCAGCGCACCCATGTCATACAGATGCACGATGGCGTTGGGAACAGCGGCGAGCGTTGTGCGCTCGCGCACCCACAGCACGCAGCCTTCAATGAGCGTTTCCACCGGCAAATCAGCGGTGCGTTCGTGGAAGGGCACGGTGGCGATGTGGGCTGCGTTTTCGGGCGCGTTGGCCGCCAGTGATTCTGCGGGCGCATTGGTTGCGGCCACAACGGCCTCGGCGCCGTCGGTCACCGTCGCATCCGTAGATTGATCCGTCCCTTGCACCATCCACCAAGCGAACAAGGCCACGGCAATCAGCACAAGCAATTGCAGAGCCCATTTCATGGGCGCATTATGGCACCTCGGCGTCAGCGCTGCGCGTGGAAGGTGCGCAGCAGCAACGCCAACGCTGGGCCTAACAGCACCACCGCAGCCACAATCACCCAACCAAGCAATTGCATGGTGGCTTCATTCGCAGCGGAGGCGCGCAACGACAACACGCCGGGGACAATCCACGGGTCGTGCGCCAAACCCCAGCCACCGACTAAAACAGCGACGCACGCCGCCGCCGACCAGCGCGCCCACTGTGCGTGGCGCGTGAACAGCAGATTCAGCGTGACTAACCCGCAGAGCGAAGCGCAGACATACACAGGCAGCGCACGCGCGGACAGTTGTTCGTGGAACAGCGGCGCATATTCGGCATAGAGCGGGAAGGCGGCGGTGGCTGCCGAGCCCGTCAGCACCGCCGTGAAAATGCTGCGCTTGCGAAAGCCCAGCGCTAACTCCGGCGCACCACTGGATTCAGCATCGCACATCAAAAACACTGCGCCGAGATGCGCGCATAGCAACACCGCGAACACGCCTGCTAACAACGGCAGCGGATGCAGCACTGCTTCTACGGGGCCAAGCCCTGGCGTCAGCCCGGGCACGCGCCCACTGGCGACACAGCCTGCAACGCACCCCAAGGCAAAAGGCGTCAGTGGCGATGCCAATGCGAACGCCGCTCCGAATGCGCGCTGCTCGGAATAGAAATGCGCGCTGTGACGGAATGCGAAGGCCGCACCGCGCACAACAATGCCCAGCACAGCCACCGTCAACGGCACCCACAGCCCCGACATGATCGGCGCAAATGCGCGCGGGAAGCCCGTCCAGAGGATGACCGCAGCGAAGATCAGCCACACATGATTCGCTTCCCACACCGGGCCCATGCTGCGTTCGATGAGCGCTCGCTCGCGCCGAGCACGCTCATTGGTGCCCGCCAACAAATCCCAAATGCCGCCACCAAAATCTGCGCCCCCAAGAACCGCGTACAGCACAAGAACTGCGAATAACCCAAAGCCGACAAAGGCGATCATTGGGGTTTCTCCGCATCGGCCACCACAGAACGCAGCGCATGCACCAGCGCAGCGCTGAGAGCAGCAAAGACAACGATCACCACCAACAAGCCTGGCAGCAGCCCTTGTTGCGTGGTCACCGCTTCAGAGGTGCGCAAGTAGCCGCGCACCACCCATGGTTGGCGACCCAGTTCCGTCACCATCCAGCCAGCTTCCATCGCCAGCACTGCAAGCACGCCGCAAACAACCACCAATTGCAACATGCGCCGCTGATGCAAATGCCCGCGCCAGCGCACCCACCCGTGCAGCGCAGCCGCCAGTAATAAAACCGCACCGCATGCCACCATCACTTGGAACGCGAGGTGTACCGGGCCCACCGCGGGCTGTTGGTCCACCGGGATGCTGTCGAGGCCAGCAACGGGTTCGGATGAATCACCGTGCAGCAACAGCGACAGCCCCGAGGGGATTTCAATCGCGCCGCGCAATTCGCCGTCGATGACAAAGCCGCCGATGGCCAACGGCGCATTGGGGCCCGAGTGCAACAGCGCTTCCGCTGCCGCGAATTTTGCAGGTTCGTTGGTGGCGATGAAGCGTGTCAGCATGTCTCCTGCCAGCAATTGCACCGGTGTCAGCAGTGCTGCGAAGCCCAACGCGATCAACATGCCTTGGCGGTGCAGTGCGCTTTGCGGCCGCCGCAATAAGGCCAGCGCATGCGCTGCCGCAACCACCCAGCCGGTCACCAACAATGCAGCCAGCACCATGTGCACCGCTTCTGGCAGCGCTGCGGCGTTGAACATGACCTCGCTCAGATTCACATCCTGCAGAACGCCCGCTTCAAGCCTGAAACCGCCCGGCGTGTTCATCCAGCCATTGGCGCACACCACGAACACAGCGGAGCACACACCACTGATGGCCAGTGCGATGCCTGCTGCGCGGTGCGCGGCGGGGCTTATTTTGCCGCGGCCATACATCCAGAACCCCAGCGCGATGGCCTCGCTGAAAAATGCGAGGCTTTCAAAAGTGAAGGGCACGCCGAAGAGATCGCCGAATTTCGCGAACAGCCCGGGCCACAGCATTCCGAGCGTGAAGGACAGCACGGTGCCGCTCACCGCACCTGCTGCGAAGAGGACCGCAAAGGCGTGGTCCCACAAGCGCGCGAGTTGCACGGCGCC
>CAMDTN010000050.1 GCA_945907755.1 Singulisphaera sp. GP187
TGCCCGCAGCTTGGGCATCCGTAGCGTCTTCCAATCGGCTTTCTTCGCAGCGCGCATGGGCTGCTCCAATCCAGCGCCGACGGCGCGCCAATCTGAACTCCCCGGGTAGGATTCGAACCTACGACCAAGCGGTTAACAGCCGCCTACTCTACCGCTGAGCTACCGAGGAATGGTCCATGCGCCTTTCGGCACTTGAACGGCGACAATGTTAGGCCCGTCGCGCCACGGTTCAAGGGTTAGGTGCAGAGCAGGGTCTGATGACTAAGCCGAGTCCAGCGCCAAGCGGCCTTTTGCGGCAACTGCGTACCGATACAGGCCTTTTTGTGCATCGCAATCGACAGCCCACGCTGAGGTCAACTGCTCTCAAAAAAATCAACATCACTCACTGGACATGTTTGCGTGCGGGTGATTCACTCCGCCGGTTGAACCACCACACGGAGTTGGACGACCTTCCACCCGATGTTCAAACCCCCATCCTCGCGCTTGGATGGCTGGTGTGGTTCAGCACCGCCACACTTTCCGCTTGGTCCACCTGGATCGCTTTCAGAGGCGGCAGTATCCCGCTCATTGGTTCAGAACTTGCGGGTGGCATCGGCCTCGGCACCTGTTGGTTCCTTTTCATCGCGCCCACCATGATGGTCGTTGGCCATTGCATTAGCGTGCTGCTAATCAGCGGCCTCGCGCTCGTTCTCGGCACCTTCGCCCGCCGCCGCGCCCCGCGGCACTAACCGCGCGCGCACTCCAAGACTTACCCGGCGCGCCAGCGTGCCAAGCGCAGCGAATTGGCAAGGAGCAGCAAGCATGAGCCGCTCATTGATAGAGCAGCGGCTGCGGGAGGCATTGTGAAACCCAGCAAGCCCATGGCAGCAGGCAGCGCGAGGATGTTGTAGGCGAAGGCGAGTGCGAGGTTTTGGCGAATGACACTGCGCGTGCAGCGGGCGAGCGCGATGAATTGGGGCACCACAAGGAGGCCTGGCCGCAACGCGATGACCGAACCCGCGGCACGGGCCACATCCGCTGCGCCATGAATGGCTATGCCCACACTGGCCGCCGCAAGAGCGGGCCCGTCGTTGATGCCGTCGCCCACCATCACGACGCCGCCGCTCAAGGCGCGCAACGCCTCGAGCTTCTCTTCAGGGCACAATTCTGCATGTGCGTGTTCGATGCCAGCGGCCTGCGCCACTCGCGCCACCGCCGCGGCGTGATCGCCTGAGAGCACGCGCACTTGCAGGTGCGCCGCCTTCAACGCCCGCACCGCTGCAACCGCATCGCCACGCAACTCCGCTTGAAAACTGATGACGCCCAGCGCGCAGCCGTCGCGCAGCAGCCACGCGATGCCGCAGCCTGCGGATTGCATTTCGCGTTCGGCTGCAAGCAACAGCGGATCCACCGCGGCGGCCCCCCGCGCAAATGAGCCGCGCCCAAAGCGCACCTGCGCGCCCGCGACGCAACCTTCCACCCCTTGCCCCGGATGCGTAACGACATCGCTGGCAGTGCCGTTGGTGCGACCAGCCACGGACGCGGCGGCAGCGGCGCACACAGCCGCGCCGTAGGGGTGCAGCGAACCGGCTTCAAGCGCCGCAGCCAGCGACAACACTTCTGCAGCGCTGCTGCCCGGTGCCGCCACCACCCTTGCAACTGTCGGCGTGTCTGTTGTCAGCGTGCCGGTTTTATCCAGCACCACATGCCGCGCCACTGCGGCCGCTTCAAACGCGGCGGGGTCGCGGACGATCAGGCCCATGCGCGCAGCGCGGCCGAGTGCCGCTGTCACCGCCGCAGGTGTGGCCAACCCCAGTGAACACGGGCACGCCACCAAGAGCACCGCCACCATGTGCTCCACTCCGCGCGTAGCATCGCCGGCAAGCCACCAACCCGCGAGCGTGCCAGCCGCAAGGAGCAAGACCACGGGCGTGAACACTGCTGCAACGCGATCGCAGGTGCGCTCCACTGGCGTCTTGCGTCGCCCCGCTGTGCGCAGTGCTTCGACGATGCGCCCGATGTGGCTGTCGCCACCAACAGCACTCACGCGCACGCGCAATTCGCCACTCAGGTTGATGCTGCCGGCGCGCACGGCAGCGCCTGGGCCTCGGTCCACTGGCAAGCTCTCGCCTGTACGCCACGCTTCATTCAAACTGGTTTGGCCCGATTCAATGACGCCATCAGCAGCAAGCGCCTCGCCTGCACGCACGCACAGAATATCGCGCGGGCGCAATTCCGCCGCTGCGATGACGACGCGTTCGCCACGACGGATGACTTCCGCGCGCGCGGGCACTTGTGCCGCCAGTGCCCTGAAAGCGGCCGCGCTAGCCGCACTCGCATGCCCTTCCAGCGCGCGTCCCAACAAGACAAACGCGGTGATCAAAGCTGCCGATTCAAAGTGCAAGTGTTCGTAATGCCCGCGCACTAATTGCACGGCCGACACGCTGAAGGCCGTAGCGATGCCGATGCCTACCAGCGCGTTCATCTCGGGGCGCAGGCGCAGCAACGCGCGCGCACCAGGCAGCAGCACCGGCCGCCATGCAGCGCAAAGCAGCACCAGCGTGAGCGCCGCTTGAACAAGTGCCGATTCAAGCGAACCAGCGCGCAGGCCTGCCATTTCGCTCATGCCCAGCAGCGCAACAACCAGACCCAGCGCGAGCCACATCCACGGCAGCAAGCGTGCCCGCAATGCAGCACCGTGTGCCGACACTTCGCTGCCTGTTGCCAGCCGTGCCTCGTGCCCGGCCTTGCGCAGTGCAACGATCAACGCCTGCGTATCCGCCGCACCTTCAACAAATGCCGCATGCTCGGCCAAGCTCACACTCGCATCGACGACCCCAGGCACCGTGCGCAGCGCAGCTTCCGCCGCAGCCACGCACGAAGCGCAAGTGAGTCCGTCAACCTGCAGGTGAATCATGCGCGCAGCATACGCCGCGCGTCACGCTGCTGCGGCGCTGGATGCAGGCGGGCTACTCGCTGGGCGCGATGCAGTAGCGAGCGACACCAGCACCAACACGAGGAATCCCAATGGCACCGTCACGATGGCAGGCTGCGAAAATGGCATCAGCGCGGCATCTGTGGCGGCGGCAGCGGAATAGCCGTACACCTTCTCGAAGGTGTCCGCAGATAGCAGCACCCAGCCGAGGCTCGAAACCAAGCCCACAATCATGGCAGCGATCACGCCTTGCTTGGTAGTGCGTTTCCAGAATAGGAGCATCACCAACGCCGGCAGATTGGCGCTGGCTGCAATGTTGAACGCCCAGCCCACCAAGAAAGTGACATTCATCTTTTCGAAAACGATGCCGCAGGCGATGGCGGCGGCGCCAAGCCCCACGGCCGTCCATTTCGCGGCGCGCACCTGCGCGGCATCAGAGAGTTTGAAACGGCACACATCCTTCAACAAATCATGAGCCACCGCACCTGCACCAGCCATAATCAGGCCACTCACTGTGCCCAAGACCGTAGTGAAGGCAACGGCACTAATCACCGCGAACAAGCCATTGCCGAAAGTGCGGGCGAGCAGTGGTGCTGCCATATTCGAATCGGTTGGGTCCAACGCGCCGCTGGTCATGGCACCAATGCCAAGGAACAGAGTGAGAACATAGAAGACGCCGATGGCACCAATGCCCACAACGGTGCTCTTGCGCGCGGCGCGCGCGTCTTTCACCGTGTAATAGCGAATCAAGATGTGCGGCAGGCTCGCGGTGCCGAGGAACAGCGCCAGCATCAGCGAAAGGAAATCAAGTTTGGAACCAAGGTTGTCGGAGCGCACACCCTTGAAAGTTGGGCTGCTGCCCGGCAATAGCAGGTCGGCACCTGTGCGTTCGACCGGTGTGAAGGTAGTGGCACCACTCGCATCAGTGCCTTTGCGCCACGTGGTAATTGTTGCGCCGGAGAATTGTTCGATGTACTCCACAGGGCCGAGGGGGCCCGTAGCAACCCCGCCATTCGAAAGGGCACTAACGCTGCCGAAGCCAACACCGTGGCGCTCGCGCAGGCGCGAATCCAACTGGTTCGCCGGAGTCATCGGAGCACCATTCACCCAAGTCTGTTCGCCCACCTTGGTGAGCGTTTGCACTTCGTCCTGCGTGATAGGTGTGCTGGGCAGAATAAAACCACGCTCCAACAACAGCACCACCACAAAGGCGCAGATAATGACGAGCAGCGTGCCTTTGATGAACTGCACCCAAGTGGTGCTCACCATGCCCGCGGTGGCAACAATGACAGTCACCACAACGCCCACGATGGAAACGCCCGCCCAATGCGGCAAGCCCAGCAACGGTTTCACCAACGCGCCGGCACCGACCATTTGCGGCACCAAATAGAACAACGAAATCACCAGCGTGGAAATGGCGCCGACCATCTTCACGCCGCGCGAATTGAATTTGGCGTTCAAGGCATCGGCGAGGGTGTACTTGCCCAATCGCTTCACAGGTTCGGCGATCACCAACAGCGCCACGATCCAACCCGCGAGATAGCCGATGGAATAAAGAAACCCGTCATAACCATGGAACGCGATCATGCCGCAGATGCCAAGAAAACTTGCGGCCGAGAGATAATCGCCCGCGAAGGCGATGCCATTGGTGAACCAGCCCACCGTGCCGTGCGCAGCGAAATAACCACCAACGCTCTTGGCCCGCGCCGCAAGTTTGAAACTCAGCACCAACACGCTGGCCACGAAGGCCGCAAACACGGCGACGGCCAGCGCGCTGCTCTCGTAGATCATTGCGCTTTCTCTGCAGCGTCGCGATGCGCGCCGAAACGCGCGTAAACCAACGCCAGCACGAAGGCGCCAAGGATGAGCCCGAACCCCGCGACGACTGCGACATTCAGGCCACCGATAGATTGCGCAGCAAGTCCGCCGACCGGCTGGCCAGCTTCGAAGGTGCAGAATGCGGCGCTAAGAACGAAGGCCGCGTAGCAAGCGCAGTAGATGCTGAAGAGCACGGGGGCGAGCCAACGAGCGCCTCGGCGGAGTTGGCTCATGCGCCGGTGTTAGAGCCACCGTTGCTCCCAGCATTGCAACCAGGTTGCGGCGCGAGTAAGCGAATGGTCTGCGCCAAAGTGGCGCGCAGATCTTTGCGCGCGACAATGCGGTCGATGAAACCGCGCTCCAAGAGGAACTCGCTGCGCTGAAAACCCTCGGGCAATTCTGTGCGCAAGGTCTCTTGAATCACGCGCGGGCCAGCGAAGCCGATGAGAGCTTCGGGTTCGGCATAAATGACATCGCCCAGAGCTGCGAAGGAAGCGGTGACGCCGCCGGTGGTGGGATTGGTCAGCAGCGAAATGAACAGGCCTCCGCGATCGGCGAGCCGTTGGATGGCGCCGGAAGTCTTGGCCATTTGCATCAGCGACAGGGCGCCTTCGTGCATGCGCGCCCCGCCCGAGCAAGCCACCACAATGCAAGGAATGCCTTCGTCAGCTGCCAGTTCCAAAGCGCGAGTGACCTTCTCGCCCACCACGGTGCCCATAGATCCACCCATGTACGAAAAGTCCAGCACGCACAAGGAAACGCGCAAGCCGTCAATGCGCCCGACGCCGGCCATGGCAGCTTCAGTACTGCCGCTCTTGGCCTCGGCTTTGGTCATCTTGACTGTGTAGGGCTCTTTGTCGACAAATCCGAGTCGGTCGATGGCGCGCAGGTCGCTCCACATTTCCTCGAACGAATCGGGGTCAACCAGCGTGGCGATGCGTTCGCGCGCATTCAATCCAAAGTGATAGCCGCAGTGCACACACACCGAGAGCACGGCCTCGAGATCCTTCTTGAACAGCGTCTCGTTGCACTTCTTGCACTTCAGCCATAGCCCTTCGGGCACGTCGCGTTTTTTGCGGAAGCGCTCCCAGGCCATGTCAGCTACGCACTCCACTTGCGGCTGCGCGCAGACCAGCAATGGCAGCGCTGCGGTCTTGTTGACGGAACACGGCGCTGCCCGCAACCAGCATGGTGGCGCCGGCTTCGGCGACCAAGGGAGCGGTGCGGGCGTCGATGCCTCCGTCCACCTCAATCTCTCCGGTGAATCCCAAATTGCGCAATTCCTTGATGCGCGGTAGCACCTCGGGAATGAACTTCTGCCCACCGAAGCCCGGGAACACACTCATCACCAACACCATCTGCAAGCGCGGCAACAGCGGCTTGACGCGATAGAGCGTGGTGTCTGGGTTGATAGCGATGCCGGCCTTCACGCCAAGACGCTCCAAGGCGTCGATCACCTTGCCGGGGTCATCCTCTGCTTCCACATGGAAGCTGATCCAGTCGGCACCCGCTTTGGCGAAAGCATCGACATAGCGCAGCGGATGCGAGATCATCAAATGACAATCCAACTCCAACGCAGTGCACTTGTTCACGCTCTCAACCAGTGGCGGCCCAAAGGTGAGATTGGGCACAAAGTGCCCGTCCATCACATCGAGGTGCAACAAGTCGGCACCGCCCTGCTCTACGCTCGCGATCTCGCTAGCGAGCTGCGTGAAATCTGCGGACAAAAGCGATGGAAGGATGCGGATCAATGGGGAGGTTCCGTGCGGCGGCATCCTACCCGCGATCTTGCAATGCGGCGACGCCGGGGAGTTCGCAGCCTTCAAGCAATTCCAGACTGGCTCCTCCGCCGGTACTGACATGAGTCATGCGCGCAGCCAACCCAAAGTGGTTCACGGCAGCAGCGCTGTCGCCACCACCCACCACGGTCACTCCACCGCATTCAGCCACAGCATGGGCCACCGTGCGAGTGCCGGCAGCGAAAGGTGCCATTTCAAAGACGCCCATGGGGCCGTTCCACAACACCGTGCCTGCAGCGTGGATCACAGCAGCAAATTCCGCTGCAGTTTCCGGGCCAATGTCCAGCGCCATCCAACCGTCAGGAATGGCACCAGTCACGGTCTTGCGTTGTGCATCCGCCGCAAAGCGGTCGGCAATCACATGGTCCGTCGGCAGGTGCACTTTCATCCCACGCGCAGCGGCCTTGTCCAGCAGTGTGCGCGCGAAGTCCACGCGTTCTTTTTCCAGCAGCGACGAACCCACACCCACGCCTTGAGCCGCCAAGAATGTGTAAGCCATGCCGCCGCCGATGATCAATGCGTCGACACGCTCCATCAGATTCTCGATGACCGCGATTTTGTCGGACACTTTCGCGCCGCCAAGGATGGCGACGAACGGGCGCCGCGGTTGGCGCAGCACGCTGTCGAAAGCAGCGAGTTCTTTTTCCACCAGCAAACCCGCCACTGCGGGGATGTGTGCGGCAGCGCCAACAACCGAAGCGTGCGCGCGATGCGACGATCCAAACGCATCATTCACGAACACATCGGCGAGCCGCGCATAGGCCGCGCCGAGGTCTGCGTTGTTCTCGCTCTCTCCCGCGAAGAAGCGCACATTTTCGACCAACAAAGCACGGCCGAAGGGCAGCGCCGCCACCGCCGCTGCAGCCTCTGCTGTGCGTGGGTCGGCAATCAGGCCCACTTCAAAGCCCAGTTGCTCCGTCAATACAGCAGCGACCGGGCGCAAGCTGGCCGACGCATCGAACTTGCCTTCTGCGGGCCGCCCCAAGTGCGAAGTGAGCACTAATTTCGCGCCAGCGCTAAGCACGTGGCGAATGGTGGGCAGGCTGGCAAGGATGCGCGTGGCATCGCTGATGACGCCGTCTTTCAATGGCACATTGAAATCCGCTCGCAGCAACACACAGCGTCCGGCCAACGACACATCTCTCACACTGCGCTTCAGCATGGCCATCCTCGTCAAGACGCCCGCAACCGGCACGGCCAAGTAAGGCCGCGTCGGTCGCAATTCATCGGATCATCCGAGGGCCGAAGCCTTCAGCATCAAGTCGACGCAACGGTTCGAGTAGCCCCACTCGTTGTCGTACCAAGAAACAACCTTGACCATGCGCTTCTCCATCACCATGGTGCTGTCGCCATCGATGATCGACGAATGCGGGTTGCCGATGATGTCGCTGGACACGATCGGGTCCATGGTGAATTCCAGA
Organism: Singulisphaera sp. GP187; assembly: GCA_945907755.1. Lineage (GTDB taxonomy): Bacteria > Planctomycetota > SXUL01. The sequence goes on from CAMDTN010000050.1 coordinate 7,953, forward strand.
ATGCCCTTCATCGGGCCATCCGCCGCTGCCTTCAGCGCTGCATTCACTTCTTCCGTGGTGACATCGCGCTTCACACGGACCACGAGGTCTGTCACCGAGCCATCCGGCACTGGCACGCGCAGCGCGAGCCCGTGCAGCTTGCCCTTCAGCGCCGGGATCACCAAGCCCACAGCCTTCGCAGCGCCGGTGGTGGTGGGAATGATGTTGCTGGCCGCGGCGCGAGCGCGGCGCTTGTCCTTGTGCAGCACATCCAACACCCCTTGGTCGTTGGTGTATGCATGCACCGTGGTCATCAGACCGTGCTCGATGCCGAAGGCATCATTCAAAACCTTCGCCATGGGCGCGAGGCAATTGGTGGTGCACGACGCGTTGGACAGGATGCGGTGCTCCGCCTTCAAGTCGCCGTCATTCACGCCCAGCACAACGGTGGCGTCGATTTCGTCCTTGGCCGGAACGGTCAACAACACGCGCTTGGCGCCAGCATCAATGTGCTTCTGGCAATCTGCACGCCCGGTGAAGATGCCGGTGGATTCCACCGCGAAGTCCACGCCCATTTCTTTCCAGGGCAACTTTGCGGGGTCGCGCTCGGCGCACACGCGCACAATTTTGCCGTTCACCGTCAGCGAGCCTTCGCCATGACTCACAGTGCCGTCGAAACGCCCGTGCACAGTGTCGTACTTCAGCAAGTAGGCCAGCGTATCCGCAGGTCCCAAGTCATTGATGGCCACCACTTCAAAGCGTGGGTCTTTGCTGAGGATGCGGAAGACATTTCTGCCGATACGCCCGAAACCGTTGATGCCGACGCGGATTGCCATCGAAGGACTCTCCAAACAGGGTTGGGCCGCCCCGAATCGGGCACGACCAGCGTGGGATTACTTGCCCGATCATAGTCACGCCCTGCGCGCTCCTCAACGCGCTACTGCGCGTTCATAAGCGCACCACAGTGCGTTCTTCAACGCTGCGCAATCGCGCCTTTTCAGCCAGAATGGGCCCATGCCGGACGCCATGATCCCCTTGCTGCGCGCTTTGCGACGCTTGCGCCTGCCTCAAGCCGCGCAAGTTGCGGTGGCCTGCTCTGGCGGTGCCGATTCCATGGCCCTGTTGCATGCAGCACAGCGCCTGTGGCCTAAGGCGCGCGTGCTGCATGTGGACCATGGCACGCGCAACGGAGCTTCTGCGAAGGACGCGCGCTTCGTGCGCATTCAAGCAAAGCTGCTCGGGCTGCGCTGCCATGTCACGCGGCTGCACATGAACTCCACTGCGCATCCACGCCCGCTACCTGCTACAGGCTTCGAAGCGCGCGCCAGAGCAGCGCGCTACGCCGCCTTCGATAGCGCGTGTTCGCGCCACGGCATCACGCACCTTTTGATTGCGCACCATTCCGACGATCAAGCAGAAACGGTGGCGCTGCGCTTGGAGCGCGGCAGCGGTGTGCGCGGTTTGCGCGGCGTCCCGGCACAACGAGCCTTGAGCAGCGACACTCAAATCGTGCGCCCGTTCTTGCGGCTGACTCGGGCGCGACTGCGTGCAGCCTTGACGCAGCTTGGTGCCCAACACCGCGAAGACAGCAGCAACGCTGCGCCGATCAGCCGTCGCAATGTGTTGCGCCCGCAACTGGCAGCAGACCCAGCACGCCGCCGCACTTTGCTGCAAGTGGCCCGCAACGCAGCACGCACTTTTGCCACCGAGCAGCGCAGCGCACGCAAGATTTTGCCCGAACGCATCCTCGTGCGCGCAGGCTGCGTGGTGGTCGCACCGCTCGCGCTGTTGCAGCACGCAGCGCCGCAGCTCCACGCAGCGCTGTTGCTGCGCTTGCTGCCCGAGGGCACCACCATGACCCATCGTGGCCACGCAGCTTTCAGTGCGCTGCTGATCAAAGGAAGCGGTCGCGCAAACCTCGCTGCTGGTCTGCGCCTCAGCATCGCCAACGGATTGCTGTTCGTAGAACAGCACACGCCGCGCGTCGTTATGCCGTTGGGCACTGTCCGCGTGCGACGATTGCGCAGCACCGGTGCCGTGCAGCGCGCCCTAACCGCTGCGCGCAAGAATTCGTGCAGCGCTGTGCTCGCTCTGCCGCCTACGCAGATTGGTGCGGGATCATTGGATGGCCAGCGCTACACCCCACTCGGTGCGCCTGGCAGCAGGCTGCTCAGTGACGCGCTGCGCGAGCGAGGTGTGCCGCAACCGCTGCGGTACCTATGGCCGCTGTGCTCCGACTCGCAGGGTTTCCTGTGGGCTCCAGGATTGGTGCCCGCCGAGCGCGCACGCGTCGTGCAGCCGCCCGCGTGGCACATCGATTGCAGCGACACCTTCGCCAAATTGTTGCGCGCCGCAAAAGCAGCCACGCCGCCTGCGATCACCATGTGACGAGGCGGCGCTCGCGTCGTGCGCAGCACGACGCAAAACCACAACGAGTTAGCGCAGCACTGTGATCTGACCGCAACGGGTGGCACCCACCAGCAGGCCCGCATCACCGGTTTCGACGACGAAGTCGATGCCCGCGAGCGCTGCACAACCGAGGACTTTGCCCGTCTTGGCATCAAAGCGGCCGACACCCTGGCCACAAGTCAGATAAACCGTTTTCGCGTTCGCAGCCAACATGCGTTTGGTTCCGCGGAAGGTCATGCCGCTGGCATTCACCTCGTCCTTCCACAGCTCTGCGCCAGTGGCGAGATCCACTACTTGCATGCCTTGACCGTTCACGGCAAAAGCCTTGCCGCCGGCTGCCTGAGGCTGCGCGCGGAAAGCCGATGCAGTGCGGAACACCCAACGCGACTCGCCGGAAGCACCATCGAGGCAATAGAGGCCGTGGTCTTCGCATGAGGCCAACACCAGCGTGGATGCGCCGGTCTTGGTGATGGATCCGTAAGTCGCAAGCGCCGCGCCCAAGGGGCCGAGCAGTTTGCGCGTCCAAGCCGCTTCAGCCGGACGACCTTCATCCCAGCCGAAAGTGGGCAGTGCGGTGACTTCGCCCTTATCGGAGGCGAGCAGCATCAAGCGACGCGGCGTGGCGGCGGTCATCACCGGTGCGCCAAAAAGGCTGCCTTCGGTGCGCCAGCGCCAGCCGTCGAGGCCGTCAGCGGGGTTGATCGCATGCACAGCGTTGTCACCCATAGAGGCGACATACACCGTCGATGGGCTGGAAGCCGCGCCACCCATGGGCACGAGCTTCATGGGCACGCTGCGACGCTCGCTGATGGAACCATTGCGGCGCTTCATCACCACCATGCCGGCGCCGTCATCGAGCAAGCAAACGACGAGCGCATCACCCACGGTGGGGCGCGCACGCAGGCCGATGGTGCCAATGTTGGTCAACCAACGCGGCACGCCGGTGAGCAGGTCGATGCAATGGATCTCGTAGCCGTTGGGGCCGCAGACCACCGCGAACAGTTCGTTGTCGGCGGCGAAGATGTCCACCACGCTGCAGCCATCGAAACGCTGAGCGGACCAAACTTCAGTGGCACCACATGCCGCAAGCTTGCTTGCAAGCGTCGCGCCGTTGGTTTCGCTGGGGCAAGTCGCGCACTCGGCGGCTTCATCCTTGCAGCATTCCTGCGCGGCGCATTTCTCGCTCTTGTCCGCGGGGCAGCAGTCAGATTTCTGAGCGTCCTCCGTGCAGCCGGAGCAGTCAGAGCAGTCAGCCGTTGCGGCGGCATCCTTCGCGCAACACGAGGCCGCCTTGTCGTCGCAAGAACCAGCGGCGCAGGCGCAGGCATCCTGCGCGCCGTGGCAAGCAGCTGCCTCCGACGGGCAGCAATCTGCGTTCTGACAGGCAACGAACACAACAGCAATTAGGCTGGCGAGGACAAGGCCTCGTAACACCGTCGGCATGATGAGAGTTCTCCGGGTGGGCCTGCGAAGCCCTTAAATTTCCCCAAACAGGGCTCCCAATGTACGCATGGACTTTGCGCTGTCAAGAATGGCCCAAACTCATGATGCAGCCACAGGATAGGATCGCCGCAGCCATGACTCTGGACGCTGCAAACACTGCGAAACTCGTTGCCAATGTTGCGGCGGTGCGCACACGAATTGCCGCTGCGGCCTGCGCCGTAGGGCGTTCCCCCGGCGAAGTCCAGCTCTTGCCGGTCACCAAATCGGTCCCCGTGGCGGTGATCGCCGCCCTCTTGGAATTGGGTTTGGTCGACCACGGCGAAAACCGCCCCGAGCGCCTGCCAGAATTAGCCCTCGCCTTCCCTGCCGCACGCCGCCCGCGCTGGCACCTCATCGGCCACATCCAAAGCCGCAAGCTCCGAGACGCTGTGCCGCTGGCCACTTGCGTTCACTCGGTGCACTCGCTGGAATTAGTGGAGCGCATCGAAGCGCGCTGCGCAGAGGTTGGCCGCGTGCTGCCAGTGCTGCTTCAAGTCAATGTGTCTTCGGAATCCCGCAAGCAAGGGCTGGACCCGGCCGACCTTGCCACTGTCTTGGCGCACGCCCAACGCTGCACGCACCTTGCTGTACAAGGCTTGATGACTATGGCGCCGTTGGACGCAACTCCGGCCGTGCAACGAGCCACTTTCGCAGGCTTGCGCCAATTGCGTGACGCGCACCGCACCGCGGCGCGAGCGCTGCCCGAGCTGAGCATGGGGATGTCCGCAGACTTCGAAATCGCAGTGGAAGAAGGCGCCACCATGGTGCGGGTAGGCAGTGCTCTCTATGAAGGGCTTCATTTCGACTGATGGCCGCTGCTCCCTCTGCGGATAGGATGCCAGCCATGCCGTGCCTCGTGATTGAGAACGGGAGTCTGCGTGGTCAGCGCTTCGAAATCCCACCCGGCGGCAAGCTGGTGGTGGGTCGGGACGCACAAGCCCAGGTTCCCCTTGAAGATCAGCTCTGCTCGCGGCGGCACTTGGAAGTGGTTTGCTGCCCTGACGGCAAACTCGTCGTGCGGGATTTGGATTCGAGCAACGGCACCTATGTCAACGAGAAACGCATCGGCGAACACGACCTTTTGCCCGGTGACAACATCCAAGCAGGCACAACACGCATGAGTATCGTCTTCGACAGCAACGAAGCCGACGCCGCGCGAGGGCTCGTCGGCAAAGTCGTCGGTGGCTACATGATCATCGAGCGCCTCGGGCGCGGGGCCATGGGCACGGTCTATAAAGCCAATCAGATCAGTCTTGATCGCGTGGTGGCGTTAAAGATTCTGTCGCCACGATTGTCCACCAACCCACGCGAAGTCACGCGCTTCATTAATGAAGCTCGCGCTGCGGCCAAACTCAACCACCAAAACATCGTGCACGTGCACGAGACCTCCTCCGACCGCGACTTGCACTTCTACTCGATGGAGTACATCGAGAACGGCAGCGTGCAGGACTTAGCCAACAAGGAAGGCAAGTTAGATCCTGACTTGGCGCTCTCCATCATTCTCGATGCAGCACGCGGGCTGGAATACGCCGAGAAGCGCGGCATCGTGCACCGTGACATCAAGCCCGACAACTTGATGGTGAACGCTGATGGCGTGGTGAAAATTTCTGACATGGGGCTGGCACGCGATGCGGGCGAAATGTCGCGCGCCGCCGAGCAAGGCACCGCTGGCGAAGACGGCATCTTTGGCACGCCGCATTTCATCTCGCCTGAGCAAGCACGCGGCGAAAAGGTGGATACGCGCTCTGATATTTATTCGCTGGGCGCCACGCTGTATCGCCTGCTCGCGGGCGTCACGCCCTTCCAAGGCGCGAACATCCGCGAGATCATCCAGAAGCAGATCGCAGAGCTGCCGCAGCCCATCCGCGAGACGGTTCCCAGCGTGCCCGCTGTACTGGACGAGATCACCCTGCGCATGCTGAAGAAAGACCCAGCCGAACGCCCGCAGACCGCGGCGCAATTGGTGCTGGATCTTGAAGAGGTGCAGAAGCGCGCCGAGAACGGCCAAGGCAAACGCACCACCTTAGTCATCGCTGGTGTGATCTTGCTCGGAGGCGCCGCCTTCGGCATTTGGTCCGCAACCCAGCCAACGAACGGCGATCACGTCCCTACGCCAACGCCTGTCATCATTCAGGCAGATGACTCGGCTGCCCGCGCGCGCGAAGCCGAAGCCGCTGCGAAGGTGCGTGCTGCTGAAGCCCGCGAACGCTTCGCAGAACTACGCATCGAAGACTCGCAGTTGTCTGGCGCCAAACGCACGGCCGAGAAACTTGCGGACTTGAAGGCTCGCTACCAAGCCTTCGCCACAACCTTTGCCGACACTCCTGCAGTTGCCGATGTGGATACCGTGTTGGCCGCGCTGCAAGTCGAAGTCGACGCGCACCACTCCGACGAAACGGCGCAGGCCAATGCTGCCGCCACCCGTGAGAAAAACGCCCAAGCGCGCAAAGCCGCTGCGCTGCGCACCGCGGACGAAGCCATTACAACGGGCAACCATGGCGTGGCTTTGACCGCGCTCGAATCTGCAGCAGCAGCACCCGAGGTTGTTGGCTCTGCGCACGCGAGCGAATTGCAGGCACGAGCTGCGGCGATTCTGGTTGCGCTCCACACGGATTGCAACGCACTGTTGGAGCAAGCGCGCACGAACGCCGATGTGAACGCCGCTGCTACCGCACTGAGCACTCGCGCTGGACAATTGCGCGAAGGGCTTGGGGCCACCGACACGCTCAAACCCGTGGCGGACTTGGCCGCGAGCCTTGAATCGGCATCTGCGGCAATGCGCACGGCCCACACGCAGAAACTCGCTGCCGACGCGGCGCACGATTCGAAACTACAGCAAACGGCCTTGCGGGCCGCCACCATTGAGCTCCATGCAAAGTTTGATCTCGCTGCTCCGCGCGCACAGATTGAGGCGGCTGTCGCACAGTTGCGCACGAGCGCAGCAGCAGCGCCTTTGCACGCTGCCTTGGCCGACATCGAAGCCCTCGAGCGCTTCAAGCAAGCCATCACAGCAGAACTCAGCAGCGGGCTGAAGAACCCGCCGCTGCGCATGCCCTCCGAGCGCGACCCAGCGAGATTGGTCACTTGGAATTGGGTCGGCGCAGATGCCGCAGGATTCAGCGCCAAGATTGGCAACGGCGAGCCTCGCAAGTTTCTGTGGAGCGAATTGAAGCCCGCCATGCTGTTCGAGCATGTGTTCAAGGGACGCTTGCCCGAAGCCGCTGCGGTGCGTCGCGATGCTGCGGTGTTTGCACTGCGCTGCGGGCTGCCCGAAGACGCCATGGCACTGCTGGCTGCAGACACCGACTCGAGCCCTACTGTTGCCGCGTTGCGCCAGCGCGTGGCCACGGAATGCGAAGCGGCCGCGCTGATGCTCTCTATTCGTGAACTCGAAAAGCAAGCGGGCACTGATACCCGTGCATGGTTGCAATTGCTGCCGCGCATCGATGAATTCTTGAAGTCCTTCGCCAACACGGTGGTGGGCACGCTCAATACCCGTGGCGATGCCCGCTGAACGCAGCGACGCCTTCGCGGCGGCTGTTCGAGCCTGCAGCGGTGGTGTCGTCATCCGCTGTGCCTGCCGACCCAACCGCCCGCGCAAGTGGACACAGCTTAGGTCGGGGGTAATGTCCCCGCGGAGATTCCCATGCAGCCCACAGAACAGATGCTCGCCGCTTCAGTCGCCGCCATCCGCGCCAAGGCGCCAAAGGCCGCCCCCAGAGTAGGCATCATCTTCGGCACAGGTTTGTCGTCGCTGCGCAACAACTTCACGCGCGCAGTCACGATCCCCTACGCGCAGATCCCACACTTCGTGCGCAGCACCGTAGAGAGCCACCCTGGGGAATTGCTTCTGGGCACACTGGAAGGCCAAAGCGTCGTTGCCATGCGCGGGCGTTTCCACGCCTACGAAGGCTACGGCTACGACGAGATCACTTATCCCGTGCGCGTCATGAAAGCGCTAGGCGTGCACACGCTCATCGTCAGCAACGCGTGCGGCTTGCTCAACCCGCAGTGGTCTGTGGCTGAAGTGATGCTGATCGAAGATCACATCAATCTGATGGGCGGGAACCCGTTGGTAGGCCGCAACAACGACGCGTTAGGCCCGCGCTTCCCCGACATGTCCGCGCCGTACGACGCCAAATTGATGCAGTTGGCCCGGGATGTCGCGGCCGACGAGAAGATCCGGCTGGAGAAGGGCGTGTATGTGGCGGTGCTCGGGCCCAACCTCGAAACCCGCGCTGAATACCGCATGCTGCGGGCCATGGGCGCTGATGTGGTGGGCATGAGCACGGTGCCTGAAGTGATTGTGGCTGCACACTGCGGCATACGCGTGTTGGGTTTCTCTGTGATGACCGACGCCTGCTTCCCCGATGCACTTGAAGCTACCGCATTGAAGGAAATCCTTGCCCGCGCCGCGCTGGCCGAGCCTAAGATGAACCGCATCGTGCGCGGTGTGCTGCGTCGCTTGAAGCCCGCTAAGCGATAACCCGATTCCTTGCCGCCTGCGCCGCACGCGCCTATCGTGCGCACGGTCATGAGCGACGCCCAAAATACGCCTCCTGCAGCGCAGCCCGCACCCGCCGCCCAAGTGCGCATTGAAGAAAGCGTGCTGGAACAGTGGCGCAGCCTCGACCTTTTCCGCAAAGCTCAAGCGCGCCGCGCCGATGCACCGCGCTTCAACTTCTATGAAGGCCCGCCCACAGCCAACGGACGCCCCGGCATCCACCATGTGCTGGCGCGTGCGTTGAAAGATGTGATCTGCCGCTACCACGACCTCGACGGCAAGTTCGTCGAGCGCAAAGCCGGCTGGGACACCCACGGCCTGCCCGTGGAAGTGGAAGTTGAGAAGCGTCTGAAGATCCACGGCAAGCAAGCCATCGCCGATTACGGCGTCGAGGCCTTCACCCGCGAGTGCATGGATTCGGTGTTCCAGTATGTCGGCGACTGGGAAAAACTCACCGAGCGCATCGGCTACTGGCTGGATCTGGATGCGCCCTATGTCACCTACCACGAGAGCTATGTGGAATCGGTGTGGTGGTCGCTGAAAGAACTGCACCGCAAAGGGCTGCTGTATCAGAGCCACAAAGTGGTTTGGTGGTGGCCGCGCGGCGGCACAGCGTTGTCCTCCGCTGAAGTCGGTTTGGGCTATCGCGATACCACCGACCCGAGTGTGGTGGCGCGCTTCGTGCTGCGCCCAGAGGCGCTAACTACGGGGCCGCTCGCCGCAGCCGCTGGCCGCCGCGTTTCTCTGCTGGCATGGACCACGACTCCGTGGACGCTGCCTTCGAATTGTGCCCTCGCCGTGGCCGCGGATGTCACTTATGCGCTGTGTGCTTTGGGTGATGAATGCTTGATCGTCGCCGCGCCACTGCGCGAGAAAGTGCTGGAAGGCCACGAGCACACGGTGCTCGCCGAGTTCGCTGGTGCGCAATTAGCTGGCCTCGCCTACGAGCCGTTGTTCGCTTTTGCGGCGCCTGATGGCGGACGCGCGCATGAAGTGATCACTGCAGCGTTCGTAGACGTCTCTACTGGCACCGGCTGCGTTCACATCGCGCCTGGTTTCGGTGAAGACGACACCCGCGTGGCGCGCGAAAATGGCATCGGCTTCCTGCAATTGGTGGAACCCGACGGCACCATGTCCGCCTGCACCGGCAGCTTTGCAGGCATGCCTATCAAGGACGCCGACAAAGACATTCTGCGCGATCTGAAGCAGCGGGGCTTGGTGTTCAGCGCCGGTCAGGTGCGCCATGAATACCCTTTCTGCTGGCGCGCGCCGGAAGATCCGCTGATCCAGTACGCGCGGCGCAGTTGGTTTGTGCGCACCACTGCGGTGAAGGCGCAGATGTTGGCCAACAACGCGAACATCGATTGGCATCCAGAGCACATTCGCGACGGGCGCTTCGGCGACTTCTTGCGCAACAATGTTGATTGGGCCCTTTCGCGCGAGCGCTTCTGGGGCACGCCGTTGCCCATCTGGGTGAACGACGAAAGCGGCGAAGTCGATGTCATTGGCTCGGTGCAGGAATTGCTGGAGCGCAACCCGCACGCATTCGACGCATTCGATGCAGCGCGCGCTGCAGATCCGAAACTCTCCACGCATTTCCGCGTGCACAAGCCGTGGATTGACGCCATCACTTGGACGCGCGTTGGAGTGGCCGGTGTGTGGCGTCGCGTGCCCGAAGTCATTGATTGCTGGTACGACAGCGGCGCCGTGCCTTTTGCGCAGCGGCATTACCCTTTCGAGAATCGCGAACTGTTCGAAAAGTCTTTCCCCGCGGACTACATCTGCGAAGGCTTGGATCAAACCCGCGGCTGGTTCTATTCGATGCTTGCGCTTGGCACTCTGCTCTTCGACCGCGCGCCGTACAAAAGTGTCATCGTGAATGGCCTCGTCAACGACAAGCAAGGTCGCAAGATGAGCAAGTCCCTTGGCAACACGGTGAACCCTTGGGACATCTTGCCCAAGCACGGCGCCGATCCGTTGCGCTGGTATTTACTGGCCAATTCGCCACCGTGGCAAGCGAAATCTTTCGACCAAGAAGGCGTGGCTGAAGCGGATCGCCGCATCTTCGGCACGCTGTGGCCATGTCTCTCATTCTTCCGGCTCTACGCCGATGTGGACGGCTGGACGCCAGCAACGCCATGCGTGCCGGTGACAGAACGCCCTGCATTGGACCGCTGGTTGTGCTCGCGTTTGCATTCGCTGACACGCGACTACCGTGCCGCCATGGAATCGTTCGACCCCATGAAGGCCACGCGCTTTTTGGGCAGCTTCATCACCGACGAACTTTCCAATTGGTACATCCGCCGCAACCGCGCGCGCTTTTGGAAATCCAAAGATGTCGCGGATAAGAACGCTGCTTATGCAACGCTGCATGAAGCCCTGCGCACCACGGCGTTCCTGCTGGCGCCGATTGCACCATTCTCGGCGCATCACCTGCACCAAGAATTGCGCTGCGCCGATGGCCTCGCCAGCGTGCACTTGGGCGACATGCCGCGCTGCGACGCAGCTTGTATCGACACCGTGTTAGAGCACCGCATGGCCGCCGTGATGGCTGTGGTCAGCCTCGGGCGCGCGGCCCGCGAGAGCGCCCGCTTGAAAGTGCGCCAACCATTGCTGCGTTTGATCGCCTCCGGCCCAGACCTTGCCGCACTCCAAGGCTTGAAAGATGAAACCTTGGCCCGCGAAGTGCGCGAAGAGTTGAATGTGAAAGAACTGGTAGTCGCGGAACGCAGCGGTCCTTATTGCACGATTCAGGTGAAGCCGCACTTGCCCGTCTTGGGCCCGAAGTTGGGCAAACGCTTGGGCGCGCTGAAGGCCGCACTGGCGAATTTGAGCGAGGAACAGTTGGCTTCGCTCGAAGCTCAAGGGGAATTAGTGCTGGATTTGGGCGATGGACCAATCACTTTCAACAGCGCTGAGTTGCTGGTGGAGCGCAAGGGTCGCGAAGGTTTTGCAGTCGCGTCCGCTGCTGGCTTCATGGCGGCGCTCGA
>CAMDTN010000051.1 GCA_945907755.1 Singulisphaera sp. GP187
CTCTCCCCTTCCGAGATCGAACATGTGGCCGCGCTCGAAGGCCTCACCAGCGCAGCGACGCTGAAGCTGATGGCTGAAGCTGGGCTCGGCGGCGTGCCCGGCGGCGGCGCCGAGATCCTCGAAGATTCCGTGCGCGCTGTGGTGTCCCCCAAAAAAACGCTCAGCGCTGATTGGTTGCGCATCATGGGCGAAGCGCAGGCTTTGGGCTTGTACACCAGCGCCTCGCAAGTCTTCGGCCTGGGTGAAACCAGCGAGCAACGGCTGCATGCATTGATGGTGGTGCGGGATCATCAAGATCGCGCGTTGCAGCAGCATGGCCTTGGCTTCATGGCGTTTGTGGCTTGGCCGCTGCTCTTCGAAAGCCGCTTCGGCGAAGTGTTTGGTGCCATGAAGGGCTGGACGCTTGGCTCCGATGCCGCCGGCTACTTGCGCCACATCGCATTCTGCCGCGTGTTGCTGGACAACATTCCGCATTTCCAAGCGTCGTGGCCCACCATGGGTCTTGCTGTGGCGCGCGATGCGTTGCTCCATGGTTGCGACGACATGGGCGGCACCATGATGGAAGAGAATGTCGTGTCTCAAGCAGGTTCAGTGCACTGCAGTGTCAGCGAACAGCAGGTGCGCGAGTGCATCGAACAAGCCGGCTTTGCCGCCACCAAACGCGATTCGTGGTATCGACTGTTGCAGGCCGCGCCATGAGCGAAGCGCCTTCGCCAGAACTCGTGGCGCTGATGCCGCAATACCTATCCCCGTGGATGCGGGTGTTGGTGTACGGCTGCGCCCCGCAGTTGGTCACACATTGCGGCTGCAGCATGGAGGCGCGTGCTGCCACCAGCGCTGTGCCGCCGGGCCCGTGGGACGCAGTTGTCGTGGCCTCCGCTGTCTACGCGGCGCGCAGTGCTGAACTGGCCGCTGCGCTGCAACCGGGTGTGTTGTTGCTGTTGTTGGATGGCGCACCAGCAAGCGTGGATTCCAAACTGATTCCCGTAGCAACCCACGCAGATGTGTTGTGTGTCCTGCGCCGCGATGACGCCGACGGCTTCGCATTGTCTGATCTGCGCCGCGAGCTGGCGATCTTTGCTTCCTCGTGGACTAACGACAACCGGAACGCACCGCTGGACGCGACGCAGCTCTTCGCCCACAGCACTCGCGAACGCAACGAATTGACGCGCCGCTTCGCGGCGTTGGCCGTTGCAGAAGCACCGGACACTGAGAGCGCCACAGAAGTGGGCGTTCGTTCAGCCGATGAGGTGCGCGTGAGAGCCATCCATTTCCGCTCCCAATCGCTGGCTTTGGCTGCCGCGCTGACGCCAGATGCATGGCTACAGATTGGCGACGACGGCCGGACCGCCTACGCATTGTTGCAAGCCTGGAACCGCCAAGAGAAGCAACTCTTCGGGGCCCAAGTTACTGCCCCGCGTTAATCACCGGCACGGGGGACGAGTGGCCGCACAGCACCACCAGGAGGTTGCCGACCAATGCAGCTTTGCGGTCGTCATTCAGCGTTAGCACTTGCTTCTTGCTGAGGTCGCTCAAGGCGTGCTCGACCATACCCACAGCGCCGTCAACGATGAGACGCCTCGCTGCAATGATCGCGGTGGCTTGCTGGCGTTGCAGCATGGCGGCGGCGATCTCCGGCGCATACGCGAGGTGCGTGATGCGCGTGTCCAGCACTTCCACACCTGCGCGATCTAGGCGCCGCTGTACTTCCGCCTTCAGCTCGGTCGCGAGTTCTTCGGTGCTGCCGCGCAAAGACTGTTGCGCACCAGCGACCATGGCTTCTTCATAAGGATGCGTGCTGGCCAAGTGCCGAATGGCAGTTTCGATCTGCACATTGACATAGCTCTCAAAGTTCTCGACATCGAACCTCGCTTGAGCCGTGTCGCGCACTTGCCAGACAACAACCGCACCAATTTCGATGGGGTTCCCCAACAGATCATTGACTTTGATCTTGTCGCTGGCCACATTGTGAGCCTTCAGCGACACCTTGGGCCGCAGCGTGAAAGGATTGACCCAGTGCAGGCCGTTCTGACGCACCGTGCCGCGATAGTGCCCGAACAGAATCAGCACGCGCGCAACATTGGGTTCCACTACAAAGAACCCGCACCAGCTGACCACCCACGCAATCAGGCAAAGTGCCTCGGCGATGACGAACAGCCCGATGAAGGGCCCTCGTTCATAAAACGGTTTCTCCAGCACCCACGGCACAAACACGAGAATCGCCGCGATGATGAGGCCCAGCAACACCCCTTGGCGCACCAGCACACCCCACCCTGAAGACGGCTGAAACTCTCGCTCACGGGACGCATCGCGCTGTGTCATGGTCAAGGCTCCAATGGCGGCAGCCTACCAGCACACACACGCAAGCTCAGACGATGTCGAAATCGCCGAGACTGACGCTCCAGTTGTCCTTCAGCAGGTCCAATGGCAAATCGGTGCCACTGTAGGTGCGCGCAACAAAGCGGAACTGTGTGGGCTCAGGGTGCCAACCCACACTGGCCAACCCGATCCACTCCGGTGAATTGGGCCGCACGAAGGTTTGCACGCGTGTGGATCCAGCTCGCGCCGCGGCGGCACGCACCGCTTCGGCGGCACTCATGGCCAGCGGATGGTCGCGATCGACCATCAATTCGCCACACGCTGTGGTGGGCTGTCCTAACCATGCATGGCGCAAAGCCGCATGCGCAAACAGCGTTCCGCTTGCATCACGCAAGAACAGCAATTCGTAGTGAGCATCAGGCCGCTGCAAGTATCGCCAATCGAGGTACACGCGGTCGCGGCGCGTCATGATGCCGTGCTGCACCGCGATGCGCTGTTCGAACGCATCCCAGTCGGCGGGATAGGCCGCTGCAACAGTCACACCTTCGGGCGCAAGTGCACCAGCCACTTCATGCGTCATCAATTCCACATCGTAGAGATGCACATAGCCCAGCAGGCGCTGCCCCACTCTGAAGGCCATGGGATTCGGCAATCCGTACATGATGACTTCGCGGTCGGGGCGCCCAAAGAACTCAACGAACTCAAAGCAAGTGGACGCGAACAGCCCCGGCTTCTTCAAGCCCATGCGGTAATCCGGGTCGGTCATGCTGTCGACAATTTCCCCGAAGCATGCCGTGCCAGCGCCCACGCGCATCACGCGCGGGATGCCGCAAAACTGCGACAACACGCGCCCATCGGGAAACTTCGCCAAGAACGCATGGATGCCAGCGGGGTTGCGCGCGTACTCCCACTCCCAAGTGGCCATGCTGCGGTTCTGCGAAAACACTTTGTTGAACACGCGCACGATTTCGTGCTCATCACCGGGTAGATAAGGCCCGATGCGCACTTGGCTCAGGTCGTGGGACATCGCGTCGCCCTCCAAGCATGGATGGTGTCACCGGTGGCGGGGTCTACCGTGCGCAACCAATAATGTGTGCACGCAAGACTGTCCCAGAATGGCTGCGGGATGCGATAAGTGCCTGGCTGCTCGCCCGCGCCAACGACAACAGAACTCTGCGGGAACAAGCCGACGGTTAGCGAGAACTTGGCGTTGCCCGACACTTCCACATAGGCACCAGGCGGCAGCGTGATCAATGGAGCAACGGCGGATGGTTCGAGCACATTCAACGCATAAGGACAGCGTTGGTCTTGCGCGTGTTCTGCTGAGCGCTCCAACAAACGCGACCAAAGACGCGCGCCAGCGGGGCCGAAGTGCGCACCGAAGTAGCGCCGCGCTCCCATGGCATTGCGGAACATGGCGGCCTTCATGCGTGGCAATGCTGAGCGCGAAAAGTGATGCACGATGCGCGCCGCAGGCACATGCCACAGCGCCAAGTCGCGCTGGTGGTAGCGCCGAAAGAGGTCCGTGTCCTCGAAGTACAACGGATAGCCCGCGTCAAACAGCCCATGGCGTAACAGCGTCTCGCGCCGCCCCATGAAGAACCCACCGGACAGCATCGGCAAGCGCATTGGCTCGCGTGCGGTCCAATAGCGCTGCGCATAGCACGCACGGCGGCGCACATGGAAACGCGCGACGCCATCACTGCTACGCGCAACATTCACCAGCGTCTCACTGAAGGTTTCGGGCAGTTCATTGGGTGGTAGCAAGACTTCTCCAGCCAAGTCCATGCTGGCCAACGGCCCCACTAATGCCGCGTTCGGCATGCTCTCCAACGCATCCAACAAATGTTGCAAACACCCGGGGCGGATGAGCACATCGGGGTTGGTCACCAAGTGCCAGCGCCCCCGTGCAGCTTGAAGCGCTTGGTTGTTGCCGATGGCATAGCCAACATTCTCTGTGTTGCGCAACAAGCGTGCGCCGTGGTGGGTGCAGACTCTGGCCAACTCGCGGTGATCTTCATGACGCGATGCGTTGTCCACCACCAACAGTTCCAAGCGCCCTGCGCGGCCGCCAACAACGAAGCTGTCGGCCAAGGCGCTCTCTAACAAACCGTCCAGCATGCTGACCGAGTTGTAGTTCACCACTGCAAGGCTGATGTCCGGCGACTTCATTGCGGCTCGCCTTCTTGTTGGCGCAATCTTGCTCGCAGCCCTTGCTCACGCACATGAGCTGCCATCAGGTCGCGTAAGAGTTCCAACGGTTTCAGCGCCAGCGCCGCTTCAGCAGCGCCCAATGGGTGCACCGCTGCATTCAAGTGCGGCACCTTGATGCTGGCGTCGCGCACCGGCTGCACATGCTCTTGCGTCACAAGCCGCACAACCCATTCGTTCAAGGCCTCTGCACCGCCGTCGCCCATCGGACCGTTGCGCAGCGCGGCGGCCACAGTCATCAGCAGCGCTGACAGCGGCAAATCCGCCAGTTCGGGGTTGCCAGCGCGTGCGTCGATGTGCACCACGCCGCGGTCCAACACGATGACATCACTTGCAGCAACTTGCGCCCCTGAAAGCAACAACGCGCCTGAAAGCCTTTCTGCATGATGGGCCATCAGCAGTGCAGGCGCGACCACAAAACCCACATGGTTGCCGGTAGCCTGTTGCGCTGCTTGGTTGATGCACTGCCCCAACGAAGTGCCCGCAGGCAGTTCGACTTGTTTCAAGCGCGCGCCCATCTGCAATCCGCGCAGCACTGCGGCGAGCGGCATGGCGGCAGCTACCACGACTTCCGTGTCTGGGTGGTCTTGGGTCAAAGCGCTCTCGACGCTCTGCCGAAGTGCAGCAGCGTCGTCGCCAGTGACAACAAGTGTGACACGCGGTCTGTGAACCGGTGCCGGCAACACCGCGTCGATCTCCGGGACAGGCAGCGTCGATGGATCTTGCGCTCGGCCTTCCAGCAGCGCTTGCGCGAAGCGGTCGATGACTTGCGCTGACGGATCGCCGAGCCCCTGAAGAGTGGCCCGCGCCTCCGCTGGCCGTAGCAAGCGCAACTGATACAGCGCCAACAACCGCAGCACGGCTGGGTCTTGCGGCATCAAACGCGCAGCTTCCAGCGCATCGGGATAGGCGTACTGCGGGTCTGCGCCGCTGCGCAGTGTGTTGGCGGCAAAACTCAGATGCGCGCGGGCTGCCTGCGCAGGATCGTCGTAGTTGAAGCCCTGCTGCCCCGCGACCACGCGAGCCGGCAGCGCGCCAATGAAGAGAATCTGATGATTGAGCAGATTTCGGAACTCATGCTCGACCAATTCGCGCAGCGCTGCGTCTTTGAAGAGCACACCGTAGAAGAAGTTGCGCAGCGGATGTTCGACAAACGGCCTTGGAGTGAATACCAACCCAGCGCCTTCGCGATCCACAATCCAGCGGTGCGTGGGGTTGCCGTTGATCAGTTCTCCAGCACGCGAAGGCACTTCGACGAACCCGCGCTTGGCCACACGGGAAAGTTCGCGGCAGGCCGCGACGGGGTCCACGACATGCTCAAGGACTTGGGTGCAATACACGAAATCGAATTCGTGATCTGCGAAGGGCAGACATTCAGCAGGCGCTTCCACATAAGTGACATCGCTGCGAAACACACCAGGAGCACCGTTGCGTTGGGCACAAGCGCCGAAAGTGAGATCGCAGACGACATTGGCGCGCGCAAAGGGATTGCCAGCGCCGCCAACTTCCAACACGCGGTGCCCCGCTTCGATGCCCAATTCAAGACATGCTTGCTCGGTAGAGCGCAGAGCCCAATTCGAGCCGAACCCGTTGTCGGCCGCGGCGTTCATTAGCCCACGGGGTCTCTGATCCAAGTGGTCTCAGCCAAGTACACGCCCTTTTCCATGCCACCGTGACTCACCTTGAAGCGGCACCAAGACAGACGCTGGTCCAAGACTTGGTCGCAGCTTTCATCGAGCAGGTAACCGCTGATGTAGAACTCACCGCTGGTCAGGCGCAGAGGCACTCGCACCCGCAGCGTTCCACCAGCGCCCTCAAAACAGCAGCCGCCTTCTAACGAGCGCGATGAGAACACCTGCACATCGTCGTTGCGGTTCACGATGATGCCGACATGCGCCTTGCCGTGGCCACCTGGATTGCGCACCTCGACATGGATGTCCACCACCTCGCCACTAACAAACTCGCTGCGCCACTCGTCCGAACCAGCCGCGGTCACTTTCATGTCGCCAAGATGCGGCATGAAAGCTTTGCTCGCCGCGCTATCCAACTGCCCGTCTTGCTTCTGCGCTTGCGCCTGCTGCCCACCGGACAGCGCATACTGGAAGTTCACATATTCGTCCGTGACATTGATGGGATTGCCCGAGGTGACCACTGCGCCGTCGTGAATCCAGATGGCACTGTCGCAGATCTGGCGCACGTGATAGACGCTGTGCGACACGAACAACACCGTCGTGCCCGACATGCGGATCTCGCGCATTTTGTCCATGCACTTCTTCTGGAAATGCTGGTCGCCCACCGCCAACACTTCATCCAAGATGAGCACATCCGGCCGCGCCATCATTGCCACCGCGAAGGCCAAGCGCATGGACATGCCGGACGAATAAGTGCGTACCGGGCGCATCAAGTAGTCGCCCACTTCCGCGAATTCCGCGAGTTCCTGGAAGCGTTCACGCACCTCGGCTTTGGGAATGCCCATGATCGCCGCGTTCATGAAGATGTTGTCCTTGCCGCTGAATTCCGGGTGGAACCCAGCGCCCAATTCCAACAGGGAACCAAGGCGTCCTTCAATCTGGTACGAGCCGCTCGTCGGCAGCGTGGTGCCGGTCAGGATCTTCAGCAGCGTGCTCTTGCCGGCGCCGTTGGCACCCACCACGCCCATGGAAGAACCCTTGGGCACATCGAAACTGACACCGCGCAGCGCCCACTTCTCATCGTGCTTGCGCAATTTGCCAGCGCTGGCCCACTCGAGCACGCGCGACCAAGAGTCCGGGTAGATCTTGTAGCGTTTGGAAAGCCCACGGACGGTCACTTTGCCCATGTCAGATCTCGTCCGCAAAGCGCATCTTTGAGCGCATGAACACGAAGTAACCGATAGCAAGGGTGACCACAGCGATCAGCGCGAACAACCCCAGCCACAGCCAAGGAAAACTTTCGTACGACGCTGGGATCAGCGGAATCTTCTTGCGTTGCGCGTCGCTGAGCTGTTCCACCAGCCCGCCCCAATCTTCTGGGTGATACACAAACACTGTGCGGTAGCACTCCATCAAGTAAGTGATCGGGTTCCAGCGCATCACGGTGGCAGTCAGTTCAGTGGCTTCAAAGCGCCCGAACATAAAGATCGGACTCATGAAGAACCAGAAGTTCATCAACATGGGCATCATGCTGCCGATGTCGCGCACGAACACGCAAGCCGCTGCGGTGAACATCGCCAGCCCCAAGGTGAAGGTCGCTTGGAGGACGAGCAGAAGCGGCAACATCCAAACGTGGTGTGGCAGTTCGCCGTGCAGCACGAAGATGGCCACAGTGAGGATGCCGAAGCCGACCAGCGTTTGCGCCATGCCCGAGAGCACGAGAGTTACAGGAATGATTTCACTCGGGAACGCGAACTTCTTGATCAGGCTCCCATTCTCGGTGATGCAGCCCGCGGCACGGGTCATCGTTTCCGCAAAGCCGATCCACGGGATCAGCCCGCAAAACATGGCCAAGGCGAAGTAGCCGGTGCGCTCTTTCAGCGGGCCCTCCGGCATGCTGGTCACCATGAGCTGGCCGAAGACCACATAGAAAATGGCGAGGAACGCTAGTGGTTGCAGCACCATCCAAGCCTGCCCGAGCACGCTGCCGCGGTAGCGTGCTCGCAGGTCCCTATTGATCAGGGTGCCGATGAGTTCGCGGTAGCGGATGGATTGGCGGACTAGGCTGATCAAGGCGGTCTTTCGGGGTGTGAGTAAACCCGTTGTTGGCGCAGGGATGCTACCCCTGCGCACTAGCAGCGGCAACAGATCGACGCTGCAAAGCAGCGGGCCTAAACTATCCGTCGGCATAGGTTTGGATCCGTTGCTGACTTTGACGACAGGGGGTTTGCTGTGGTATTTTCCCGCGCTCAATTTTCCGTTGGGCTGCTCTCGTGTCTCTAACCGGAGTCCCGCCTGAATGAAGTGTCCGCTCTGCGGAAATGAAGCGCCCCGCAGTGGCGCTTGCCCATCGTGTGACGCTGCCGCCGCTGGGGGCAGCGCAGCGGAGGCACGCCCGCATGTGGTGGTCTTAGGCGCTGGGCTCGCCGGTCTTTCCGCTGCCGCACGCCTCGTGAAGCGCGGTTGCCGCGTCACCGTGGTCGAAGCCGACGACCATGTGGGCGGACTCGCAGCAAGTTTCACTATTCGCACCCAGTGGGGCGAGTTCGACTACGACAACGGGCCGCACCGCTTCCACACCACCGACACTCATGTGAAAGAGGAGGCCATGCGCCTCGTGGGCCATGACATCGTTTGGGCCCAGCGCCAGTCGCGCATTTATTTGTACGGGCGCTTCTTTCACTATCCGTTGCGAGGCGGCAATGTGCTGCGCAGCTTGCCCCCGCTGGTCTTAGTCAAAGCCTTCCTCGATTACCTCGCGGTGAAAGTGCGCAACTTGGTGGCGCCGCGCCCCGACAGCAATTTCGAAAACTGGGTAGTGAATCGCTTTGGGCGCAAGCTCTACGATGTCTTCTTCGGGACATACACAGAGAAAACTTGGGGCATCCCCTGCAACCGCATCAGTGCCGACTGGGCCGCACAGCGCATTTCGTTGCTCTCGCTGTGGGACACCGTCAAGAAGACATTGTTCCCCTCGCGCGATGGCGATGTCCCGCGCACATTGGTGTCCAAGTTTTTCTACCCGCGACGCGGCGGCATCGGAGAACTGTGCAGGCAATACGCGAATGAGATTCGCGCAGCGGGTTCTGAAGTGCTGCTGTCCACACCGGCGCTGCGCCTGCTACACGCTGATGGCAAAGTCAGCGGCGTTGTCGTGGGTGGCGCGTCCGGCGAACGCACACTCGCCGCGACCCGAATCATCTCCACCATCCCGTGCACCAACTTGGCGCGCCTGCTCGCCCCTGCCGCCCCGGCTGAAGTGCTGCATTCAGTGAATTCGCTAAAGCACCGCTCGATGATTTTCGTGTACATGATCCTCAACCGACCCACAGTGACGCCGGACCACTGGATCTACTTGCCAGAGCAAACACTGACCACGCACCGCTTGTCAGAGTTCAAGAATTTCTCAGCGGACTCTGCGCCGGCGGACAAGACCTTGTTGTGCGCCGAGATCACTTGCGATTACGACGACGCGGAGTGGCGCATGTCGGATGCCGCCTTGCAAGCCACCGTGGTGAAAGACATGGGGCGGCTCGGACTGATCAAAGAGAGCGAGATCTTGCAGACTTTCTCGCGCCGCGAACGCTACGCGTATCCCATCTACGATCTGGAATACCGCGCCCATCGCGACCTCGTGTTGCAACACATCGCCTCCATCGGAGGCTTGATCACCACTGGGCGCCAAGGCTTGTTCAAATACAACAACATGGATCACAGCGTCGGCATGGGCCTCGCCGCCGCCGACAACCTCTTAGGCACGGGCGACGATCACACTGGTGTCGCCGCGGGCCAGGAATACTTCGGCTAAAGCGCCCATGGCCGCACGCAGCGCCCAAATCGCGGCCCGCTACGCCCACATTCCCGTGGAAGAGGTGCGCTGTTACCTCTGCGGCTCCGATGATGCTGCGATCTTGGTGCGCGACCCTCCTTTCATGGTGCGCCGCTGTCGCAAGTGCAGCTTGGGCTACACCTCGCCGCGTTGTCGCGCCGATCACCTCGCTTCGGTCTACGAACAGGGCTACTTCGAGAACGACACATCCGAAGCCATCGGGTACTCGTCCTACGCACGCGATGCAGAAGCCTATGTGCGCACCTTCCGCCGCAAGGTGCCCATCATTGCCTCCCACGCGGCGGGCCCCAAACTGTTGGATGTCGGCTGTGCTGCGGGGTCATTCCTTGTGGCCATGCGCGAAGCGGGTTTCGACCCGCACGGATTGGAACTTGCCCCTGCCATGGTGCAGCATGCGCGCGAGAACTTCGGGTTGAGTCAAGTGCATCAAGGCACGCTGGACGCTGCACCTTGGCCGAGCAATAGCTTTCATGTGCTCACAATGTTCGATGTCTTAGAGCATGTGCCCGACCCAGTGGGCGTGTTACGCCAAGCCCACGCCCTGTTGCGCCCCGAAGGCGTGTTGGTGTTGCAGACGCAAGACTTGTCTTCATGGCTCCCCCGCTTGGTCGGTGCGCGTTGGCACCACTTCAAACAAGTAGAGCACATCTTCCATTTCAATCCGCGCACCCTTGCCACGGTCTTAGAGCGCGCAGGCTTTCGCATCAGCGTGCGCACGCGCCAAACGGCCGGCAAGTACTTCGCCATCGGTGATTTGTTGGACCGTTGCCACACGGTGTTGCATTTGCCGCGTTGGCTGCTGGCTCCGTTGCAGCCTTTCGCACGGCGCTTTATCTGGGTGAATCCGCGCGACGAAATGTTCGTCATCGCGCGCAAGGCGGAGGCTGTCTGAGATGGAGCCTTCGGCTTATCACGAATTCCGCGACCTAGAGGACCGCCATTGGTGGTTCCTCGGACGCAAAGCCATCTTCATGCACCTGTTGGCGCGGCTCGCATTGCCAACGCGCCCTCGCGTGCTGGACCTTGGCTGCGGCATGGGCGGCATGCTCGGCGAATTGTCCTCACTCGGAGGCGGCGCCGATGTGGTGGGCGCCGATGTGGCCCAAGAGGCATTGGCACACTGCCACCTCCGTGGCTTCACCAAGACCATGCGCGCTCACGGGCAGTCGCTGCCCTTTCCTGACGCCAGCTTCGATCTTGTCACCGCTTTCGACACCTTGGAGCACATCCCGCAAGAAGCCGAAACCCTCACAGAAATCCTGCGCATTCTGAAGCCAGGCGGAACGCTGTTCCTATCCGTGCCGGCTTATCAGTTCCTCTACACCCACCAAGATCGCATCGTGCATCATCAGCGCCGCTATACTGCCAGCGGGCTTGAGACCAAGCTCGCAATCGCGGGGTTTCGCGTGCAGAAAGCGTCCTACATCAACTTCTTTCTGTTCCCGCTGATCTTGCCAGTGGTGCTGGCTGTGAAGGCGCTCCAATTCATTACGCGCTCTCAGCCTGGCAATCGCACCAATGTTGGCGTGCCTGTGCCGCTGTGGATGAACACTCTGCTCGCAAACATCTTCTCAGCAGAGCGCCATGTCCTTGCGCAACTCTCCGTGCCTGCTGGGCATTCGCTGGTGGTCATTGCGGCCAAACCGTTGCGGGTGCAGTAAGCGATGCGGCTGCGAGACCGCACCTGCGTTCTCTTGCTTGCGGCTGCGCCAGCAATCTTGTTTTTCGGCGTGCTTCTAGCGGGCAAAGCGTGGATGCCGAGGCATTCAGGAGTCCAAGATCTTCCTTGGGCAACGACGGCTGCTGGGCAATTCTCTACAGAGCCGTTCAACAGCACCTTCAGCGACCCAGTGAATCTTCTACTGCCAGATTTGGCGTTCGCTGGCTCGGAGGTGGCCTCAGGGCGATTGCCACTGTGGAACCCTTGGCTCTTGTGCGGCAACGCTCATGCGGCCAATCCCATCGCAGGCGTTTTCTATCCACCCACGCTGCTCGCAGCTCTCATGCCCGCCATGGACGCTCAACTGGCCATCGCTGCATTCCATTTGCTCATCGCCGGCGTGTTCTTCTATTTCTGGATGCGCATGTTGGGGCTGCGCCCTGCTTGCGCGCTGTTCGGGGCCGCCGCGTTCCAATGCAGCGGGTGGGTAGGAGCGCACCTGCACAATTTCCCTATCGTGGGCGCATTGGCATGGGTCGTGCTGGCCTTGGGCGCAGTGGACTGGCGTCTACGCAGCGGCAATCGTAGGTCGCTGGTGCTGCTGGCCGTAGGACTCGCCATGAGCTGGCTGGCAGGGTTTCCGCAAGTCGCCGCGTTGGGCAGCATCGCCGTTGCCTCCTACGCAGGCATCCAAATCCTGCAGCGCTCGCGCCGCGATTCCTGGCGCAGTGCTAAGGCCCATGCGTTTCCAGTGCTGGCTGCGTTGCTACTTGGAACGCTCCTCGCTGCGGTGCAGATTGTGCCTGCTCTGCAACAGGCAACGCAGAGCGCCCGCGGCGCGCGCAGTGGCGCAGATTTGTCAGGTGAATGTCTGCGGGCCCCTGCAATCCTCGGCTGGTTGCTGCCCACAACACTCGGCGACCCGATGCTTGCTGGCGATTGGCGCGAGGATCTTGCCGCGCGCATGGTCTTAGGCGAAGGCCCTGAACTCAAACCTGCTGGGTGCATGAACTGGAGCGAGCGCACGCTGGCTCCGGGCTGGATCACACTCACTTTGGCATTGTGCTGCTTGCCGCTGTTGCGCAATCCGGCCCTGCTCGCCTTCGCCATCATCACACTGTTAGCGCTGTTGCACGCGTTCATTCCACTGTTCGCGACATGGGCCGCTGCCATCCCGGGGCTGAACCTTGGCGCGCCCAGCCGCAGCGTGGTGCTGCTCGCATTGCTGCTGCCCGCTCTTGCCGCCACTGGGTTGGACGCGCTGCTGCACCGCCTTGAATATGAAGGTCGCGGCGGTTTCGTACGCATGCGGCGCATTCTCTGGGGTGTTGTCTTGCTGCTTGCCGTGGGTTGCGCCGCGTTGTGGTCTTACGAAGACCAGGCGTTGCGTGCGGGCGTGTGCGCTTTGCAAGATGGCGGCATGGAAGCGCGTTTCGCAGCGCCG
Source organism: Singulisphaera sp. GP187 (assembly GCA_945907755.1). Lineage (GTDB taxonomy): Bacteria > Planctomycetota > SXUL01. The sequence goes on from CAMDTN010000051.1 coordinate 13,116, forward strand.
CCACGCGCCCCGGAAGAGTGGATGGACCCGTTGCGCCCACATTTCGTGCGCCTGCGCATGGACCTCACCCGCGGTGTGGTGGCGCTGCTGGCTGGGTTGCTGTGCTTCGAATTGCTGTGCCGCCGTCGCGCTGTCAGCGCGGTGCTGCTCCTTACGGGCATCTGTGTCTGGGAACTCCTCCATTTCGCACTGCCACCGAATCTGCCGGTAACGAAGGTGCAGCTGTTCGAACCAACGCCTGGCCTGCGCTTCCTACAAGCGAATACAACCGATGAACGCATGGTGCGTGTCGCCAACAACCGCGCCGAAGCTTTGCAAGATTCCGATCGTTTTCTCGTGCCCAATCTGCCTTCACTGTTTGCACTGCGGGATGTGCAAGGCTGGCGCGAACAGATTCCGCGGACCAGCCTGCTGCTGTGGAGCGGCGTCGTAGCTGGCACCTCTCAGGTCGCTGTGAGCGGCATCGAAGCCAGTGCTGCGGGCTCGCGCGTTCTGGACATCGCTCATGTGCGTTGGTTAGTCGCGCCAAGGCCTGTTCCTGCGCTGGATAAGACTCAGGTGTATCCCTCTGCTGGTGCTTCAAACTCCGATTTATGGATCTACGAGAACACCGATCGGTGCCCACGGGCATGGTTGGTGCACCACGCTCTGCGCATGGACGACACCCATGCAGCCCAGCAACTACATGCTGCGGCCATCGACCCATTGCGCACTGCGCTGCTGGCACCGGATGCGCCGGAGGTCGCGCTGGCCTCGCCAGCCAGCGAAGAGTCGTGCCGTGTGTCATGGGAATGCAGTGACGCCGTCGACCTCACCGTAGATGCCGCCGCGCCTGGCCTGCTCGTGCTATCGCAGACTTTTGATGAAGGCTGGGAAGCACAATCCGTGTGCGCAGGAATCGCCACTCCGTTGCCGGTCATGCGGGCCAATGTTGCCTTCAGCGCCATCCCGATTGCGCCTGGCCATCATCTGATCACGCTGCGTTATCGCCCGCCTTCTGTGCGGCTTGGCATGGCGCTCAGCGGTGGCGCAGTCTTGCTGCTCTTGGGCTTGTTGTTCGTGCGCCGCTCTCCCGCCGCGCGCGGGAGGCACTCCTAAAATGCAGGCCCAACCCAACACTTTCATGCGCCACGCACTGCTTTTGCTGCTGGTGCAGTTGGTTGTGTTTGCACCTGTGTTGTGGAGCGGCGCCGTGCTGCTGCCTGTGGCCGACAGCGCAGCGCCACCTTGGTGCGCCAGCCCAGCAGCCAGCGGAGGCCAAGATTTCGCGGGCACCGACCGCGCCGTGTTTTGCTGGCCCAATTGGTTTCGCATTCGCGAAGCGTTGCATGGAGATGCCACGGGCCTGTTGTGGAACCCGGACAATCTGTGCGGCACGCCTTTCCTCGGAACCATGGACACCGCAGTGGCAGGGTTCACGACTCCGTTGCTGTGGTTCTTCGAAGTGCCCACCGCTGCTTTGCTCGCCGCCATCCTGCTCGGTTGGATCGCGTCGCTGTGCGCTCGCGCTGCCCTTGCACGATGGATCCAAGACCCTCGCGCCGTGCTCTTAGGTGCTGCGTTGTTCAGCACCACACCATGGTTCATCGCGCACCAAGATGTGTTCCCTTTTGTTGAAAGCGCAGCGTGGACGCCCCTGCTGTTCTATGGTGTGGATGTCGCAGTGCGCGAGCGACGCATGGCCGGTGTGCTGGCACTGTCCGCCGGCTTCGCGCTGTCCTTCTTTGGTGGTTTGCCGCAACTGACTCTGGTGGCATGCACTGCGGCCGGCGTGCAAGCCGTTGTCACTGGCTGGAGCGTTGCGCGTGCCAGCAGTGCGCGCCGCGCGGTGCAAGGGTTGATGCTTGCGACATGTGGCGTTGTCTGCGGGCTGCTGCTCACTCTTCCTGTGCTCTTGCCGGGGCTCAGCACCAGCAAGTCGTCTGCACGCGCGGACATTCCCATCGAGGATTTGCGCTTGTCCGCCATGCGCCCGGCAGAACTCAGCGGTTTCATGGTGCAGGATTTCCTCGGCGCGCCAGCAGAGCTGTACGCCGCCGCGCGCGAAGGCGCCTTGCCAAGTGATGTCACCGAGGACAATTTTCCTCTGGCGCGCATGGCAGGTCTTCCCAGCCATGGTGCGTCGCACATAGAGCGCATTTGCGGTGCCGGATCCATCGGCGCGCTCTTCGCAGTGCTGGCGCTTCTGCACTGGCGTGATCGTCGCGTGCGTTGGAGCCTGCTGTTGTTGATCGGCGGGCTGCTGCTGGCCATGGCTACACCGCTGTTGGATCTGTTGCTCATGTTGCCGGGGTTCAACTTTGGATCGCCCCGACGCTGGGTGTTCCTGTGTGTCCTCGGGACTGTGTTCTTGGCCACTGTCGGCTTTGACAAGTGCTTCGCAGCAAAGTGCCGCGGACAATTGCTCTGGGCCGCAGGTATGACTAACGGATTGCTGCTCGTGCTACTGAGCGCGGCATGGCTAATGCCCAATCAAGTCGCTGCGTGCTTCGATGGCGCTGCGGCCGCACAGATGCCCGCATGGATCGTGCGTGTCTGCGCACCCGTGGCCATAGCTATCGCTGCGGCCACAGCACTCGCTTTGTGGTTGCACGGTGCGCGCTTGTGCGTGGCGCTGTTGTTGGTGCTTGCGCTGGATGGCGCTTGGTTGCAGCACACACTCAATCCAAGCCAACTTGATGATGCGCCTTTCGAAGCCACTCCGACCACTGATTTCTTGCGCACGGCTGCGGCACAAGATTGCCCAGTGCCGGGCGCACCTTGGCGCATTGCTCGCTTCCGTTCGCCGTCTACGGACTTGCCCGAAGCCCTCGGCCGCCCTGCGCCGTTGCCACCGAATCTGAATCTGCTGTACGGCATCGCCGACATCCACGGCTACGAAGGCATGTTGCAACAGCGCTATGAACAGTTGCTCGATTGTGTCGAGCCGGGAGTGGCGGTGTCCCATCACCTCATTCGCGAATTCCGCGACCCCGCCGCCCTGTCACACCCGATTCTCGATCTACTCGGTGCGCGCTTGATCCTCTCACCGGGATTGCTGCCGCTGCCGCGTGTGTTCGCCGATGTCCCCGCGTTGTGCGCGGTGTACATCAACGAAGGGGCCCAACCGTTGGTGCAACTGCCCGCCGAGCTGCAAGTGCTGCCAGATGATGCGGCGGTCCTCGCTGCACTCGGCAGCAGCACCTGGCGCCCTGAACAGAGCGCCTGCGCGTTGCCCACAGATGCCGCCACTTTGGGATGGCACGAAGGCGTCCAAGTGGGGCCGCCGCCAGCGGACTTGAGCCTTCGTGTAGAACGCAGCGCGACGCAGGTGTTGGTGCACTACAGCAATAATCCGGCTCCGCGACCTTTAGTGCTGGCCATGGTGCACCATGAAGAATGGCGCGTTAGCAGCGCCGACGGCCGAGCGCTTCCATTAGTGCGAGGCGACCATGCCCTCATGCTCACGCGCCTGCCAGCAGGCAGCGGCGTGCTGCGGGTGGAGTATTCTCCTCGCGACCTCGTGCGGGGCACCATGGCTGCGGCCGTGGGTGGCTGCGGACTCTTGGTGCTGGCATGGGTCTTGAAACGAAAGCGGCGGGCTAAAACGTGCTGAACGGCAGGCGCATCAGCGTCATCATTCCTGCTTACAACGAAGAGGCGACCATTGCCGCCGTCGTGACGGATTTCCGCACGCACCCACTGGTGGATGAAGTGTTGGTTGTGGACAACAACTGTCGTGACAGGACCAGTGCACTGGCGGCCGCAGCGGGCGCTCGCGTGGTGACCGAATCCGCTGCCGGCTACGGCCACGCCTTGCGCTGCGGCATGGACCATGCCAGCGGCGACTTATTGGTGCTCACCGAAGCTGATGGTTCCTTCAGAGCGCACGACTTAGAGAAGTTTCTCGCCTACTCGGCCGACTGCGCCATGGTCTTAGGCACGCGCACCACCTGCCAGATGGTTGGCCAAGGTGCCAACATGCACCGCACCTTGCGCTGGGGCAATGTGGTCGCGGCAAAGATTCTGGAGCTGCTCTGGTACATCCCGGTTGAGCCGCGCCTCACCGATGTCGGCTGCACCTACCGCATGCTGCACCGCGACACATGGCGCATCATTCGCGATGGCACCCGCGAAGCGGGCCCGGGATTCTCTCCAGAAATGATCTGCGAGGCACTGCGCCACCGACTGCGAGTCATCGAAATCCCGGTGCACTATGGGCGCCGCGAAGGTGGCGAATCCAAACACTCGCGTGGCATGTCGAACATCGCCCGTACCGCACTCAAGATGTTCCGCTGCATCTTCCGCAAGCGCCTGCAACGGGCACTGCCCGCTGCGCGCCGCGGCAATCCTGCGGAGCCGGCGAAGCCGGAATGAAATCAATCATGGAGGCTGCTGTGAACTCTGGCTCTGAAGAACTGACTGGCGTGATCCTCTCCGCAGGCAAGGGCAGCCGCATCGATCCATTCAACGCGCACTACCCCAAGCCTCTCCTGCCCATCGGCAACTTGCCGATCATCGCGCACCACCTCGCTTTCTTCCGCGCCGTCGGCATTCGCAAAGTCGTCATCGTGGTTGGCTACATGATGGACCGCATCATTTCGCACCTTGGGCGCGGCGAAGCCTTTGGTGTTGAGATCACCTATGTCGAGCAAGAGAAGATCTTGGGCATTGCCCACGCCGTGGGCCAAGCCGAAAAACATGTGTCCGGTCCGTTCCTTTTATGCCTCGGCGATATCTATTACCGCTCCAACCGCATCGACAGCATGTTGCGGCGCTTCACCGACGAAAAGCTGGACTGCGTGCTGGCTGTCAAGCAGGAAACGGACGCCGCCATCGTGCGCAAAAACTTCACCGTGGAGTTGGACGACGCCCAACTGGTGCGCAGGGTTATTGAAAAGCCGCAGCGTCCGCCCTCGCTGCTGAAGGGTTGCGGCATCTACTTGTTCTCGCCGTGGATCTTCGATTGCATCCGCCGCACACCTCGCACGGCGCTGCGCGACGAGTATGAAATCACCAGCAGCATTCAGATCATGATCGACGATGGCGGCCGCGTCGCTGCGGCCGA
>CAMDTN010000052.1 GCA_945907755.1 Singulisphaera sp. GP187
CATGGGCATCGGCATGTTGATCACGAGCACGCTAGTGCGCGTCCTTGATGTGCCATCCTTCGGGTTCGTGGCCTATGTGGGCACGCTGTTGTTGCTGCTGCATGTGGCCATGGATGGGGGCACGGGCATCGTGGCCACGCGCGAGATCGCTGCGAACCCCAATGCAGAGCCCGAATTGCTCGGGCGGCTATTGGGGTTTCGTTTGGTCAGCGGTGGTTTGGTTGCCGCAGCGCTAGCGTGCACGGCTTGGTTAGAACCTGATGCCACACGACGCAGCGTGATCTTGAGCACTGCATTGGTGGCGCCAATCTTGGCGTTCGGCGGGGCGAGTGTGCCGCTGCAAGTGCGCCAACGGTTGCGCGGGCCTGCGCTGACCGGCGTGGTGACTCAAGCGGCGGTTCTGGTGCTGTTGCTGTGCTTGCCGTTTGGCTCTGATTCGTTGCCCTTCGTAGCGGCCGCCGGATTGCTGCTGCTGCGTGAAGTGGTGAACACTTGGAGCACGGTGTTGTTAGCGCGTCGTGCTTGCGGATTCTTGCCTTGGCCGCGCTTCGGCGCGCAGATGTGGCATTTCGCGCGCCTCGCCTGGCCACAAGGGCGCTTCGCTTTGCTGCAGGCGTCATGGTTTCATGCGGATGTGTTTCTCGTGCGCGTGCTTTGCGGCGATGTGGTGTTGGCCGAATATGCAGCCGCATACAGGCCCGTCGGGCCACTGCTGTTCATTCCAGGCATGCTGGTGCTGCCATTAGTGCCGGTGCTAGCCGCCGCAACGGAAACCGACGCACGCCTGCGTGTGCGCCAGCTCTCGGCCATCATGTTGGGGCTCGGCAGTTTGGGATGCGTGGCAGCGGTGTTGGCACCTGAAGCGCTGCTGGGTTTGCTCTACAGCGCGGAAGTCGCCAGTGTGGCAACAACGGTCGACTCGTTGCGCTGGCTTGGCGTCGCCTTCTTGTTGGCATTTGTTTCGACTCCGTTGCTGTCTGCCTTGGTGGCTTTGCGGCGCGAACGCTGGCTATTGCTGGTGGGTGTGGCCGCGTTGTTGTTGAATGTGTTGAGCAATTTGTTGTTCACTCCCGCTGCAGGTGCCGTGTCTGCCGCGGCGATCACGGCAGCAACCGAAGCCTGTGTTGCCGTCGGAGCGCTCTGGATCTGGCGTCGCCAGCATGGGTCGCCTTTCTCTCACCTCGCGCTGCAGTCATTAGTGCCCGCTGTGCTGTTGGCTCCGGTGTTGTTGCTGCTGGATCTGAACGGTGTGGGGGTGCTGCTCGCTACAGGTATCGCTGGGTTTTTGTTGTTGGCGCTGCCCGCTGTGCGACGAGCACGGGCAGAGCTGCGTGCGTTGGGCCGCAGTTAGGCAGCGTGCCTCAGGTAGCAGCGAAGCTGCTACGCTCCTCTCGCTCATGGCTGCGCTCACGGTTGCGTTGGATTACCGCCCCGCCTTGCATCAAGCATTCGGCATTGGCCGCTATGTGCAGAACCTCGTGCCGGCGTTGCTGCAGGTAGACCCAGAACTGCGCCTCAAGTTGTACGGTGTGTTCTTGCGCGGGCGGCGTGAGCGTCTTCGTAACCACAGCTTTCCGGATGCGCGCCGCGCAACATTTCACGGCGCAGCAATTCCCGCCCGCCTCGTGCCGTTGTTAGCGCGGATCTTGCCGCTGGATGCGTCGAGTTTCACTGGGCCCTTCGATCTGTTCCATGACACCGATTACATCAGCACCCCGGTCAAAGCGCGCCCGCGGGTGGCCACGCTCTACGACACAGCTTGGACCAAGCAGCGCGGTTTCGTTAGCCCAGAGCAGTCGGAGAAGATGGGAGCAGCGGTACGACGCATCGTGCGCGGGGTGAAGCGAGTGATCACCATCTCTGAGCATGCCAAGCAAGAACTGATGGAAGAACTTGCGTTGCCAGACACGATGGTGGACGTAGTGCCCTTGGGAGTCGATCCCATTTTTCGTGCGCGAGTGAATGCAGCCGCCACGGCTGCTGTGCAAGAGCGCATCGGCATCGAAGCGCCTTACGGCGTCTTCGTCGGCACTCTCGAACCACGCAAGAATGTCATCCGCCTGTTGCGTGCATTCGCGCGCCTGCAAGAAGTGGCTCCGGAACAGCGCTTGCTACTGGTGGGCCGGGCGGGCCATGGATACCAGCGCATTCTTGAGGAAATCGCGCGACTCAATTTGGACGAGGCGGTGCTACGCACGGGTGTGTTGCCTGATGCCGAACTGGTGCCGCTGCTTCACGGTGCTGAGTACCTCGCTTATCCCTCGTTGCATGAAGGGTTTGGTCTGCCAGCCCTTGAAGGCATGGCTGCGGGGGTGCCGGTGCTGGCATCCAACACAACAGCGTTGAAGGAAGTCTGCGGCGAAGGTGCATTGTTGGTTGACCCAGCAGATGAGAACTCAATTGCAGACGGTCTGTTGCGTTTGGCTTGCGACCGCTGCGAAGCGTTGGAGTTGGCGGCGCGCGGGTTAGCGCATGCGGAACTATTCACATGGGAACGCTGCGCGCGCGGCACTTTGCAGTCGTACAGGCGCGCTTTGGATTTGTGCGAATGAAACTGGTTTGGGACGCGCTCAGCATCGAAGCGGGCCGCCCCAGTGGTGTCCGCCGGCGCTTGCTGGCGCTGGCCCCGCGTCTTGCGCGCACCGTGCCCGTGTGTGTCATTAGCGCAGATGTGTGGAGCCCCGCTGAATTGCAATTGTTGCGTGGCTGCGAAGTGCGCACGGTGCAGCAAGTGAAGCACTCATTGTGGAATCGCTTGGTACGGGGAGAGAAATTGCTGCGCCAGCATGGGGCTTTCGAACCCGGCACCGTGTTGCTGCAGGACGCGCAACCTTGGAGTAGCCATCCGCGCTTGATCGGCACAGTGCATGACCTGCGCCATTGGCGTGGAGGATTGGGTGGGTTGGCAGCACGCACACTGTTGCGGCGTTCATTCCGGCGCGCAGCTGCGTTGGCCTGCGTGAGCGGAACTGTGGCCGAGGGATTGCGACGCGCCGTTCCAGAGCTGCAACAACGCAGCGTGGTTGTGCCCAATGGCGTCGAGCCGTGTGCATGCAAGGCGTCGCCAGCAGCGAAGGACACACCGCTGTTGTTGTGGGTGGGGCACCTCGAAGCGCGCAAAGATGTGTCTGTTGCCATCGCCGTGGCCGAGGCGCTGGCCCGCTCCGGTCGCGCGTTGCGGTTCATGTGCGTGGGACGCGGTGCGCAGCCCATTGAAGCGGCCTTGCAAGCCGCGTCACAGCCTTGTGTGCACCGCGCGGAAGTGCGCCGCCAGGCAAGCGATGACGAGATGCTGACACTGTGGCACGAAGCGGCTGTGGTGCTGTGTCCTTCGCGCTTAGAGGGTTTCGGATTGGTGCCGCTGGAAGCCATGGCACATGCAGCGTGTGTGGTTGCTTCTGACATCGCGGCGCACCGCGAAGTCTTGGGTGAGGCGGCGCTGTTTGCACCCGTTGGGGATGTCGCGGCATTCGCAAGGGCAGTGGAGCGCGTGTTGGATGACGCCCAGGTGCGCGAGCGCCTGACCCACGCTGGCCCCAAGCGCGCAGCGTTATGGACTTGGGATGCAGCCGCAGAAGCGCTGCTGGCCGCGGCGCATCGTCACACCAACAAATAGGCGCCGTAGAAAAGCCCGGCGCAAAGGGCTATGGCGATCAAGACCAACACTGCTTTGCGTGCGCCCGAGAGCTGAGTGAAGTCTTCGCCGCCACTCTGCTCGCGGGCTGCTTTGGACGTGATCAAGCCGGAGCCGGCGCTGCGCCCCACGGCGCGGATTTCATTGGCGTCGGCTCTGGTCGCTGGTTGTGCGGCAACGGGTAAGGCACAGTGCAGTTTCATGTGCACGATGCCGACGCTGATCACAGCACCGCTTGCTACTGCGCCGCGAGTGACCCGTGCACCATCGATGCTGCTGCCATTGCTGGAGCCTAAGTCCACCAACATCCAGCCATCGGCGCTGCGGGACAAGCGCGCGTGTTCCCGCGAGACACTGGCGTCGTCGATACAAATGTCTGTGCGCGCGCTGCGCCCCAGAATCTGCGTGCCCGCGAGTTGGATTGTTTCGCCTTCACGCGGCCCTGAAAGAAAAGTGAGCGTGTCCACCACGGCGCAAAGCGTAGTGCCGCGGCGCGCAAGGCTCAAGGACGGGGTAGCATGTCGCTCGTGGAAAGCGCACGCGTGGTCGCAGACGAGCTTGGTTTTGAGTACCGCGAACCGGTGCTTGTCAATTTCTCTTTGCAGGCAGCACCTGGCAGCATCACGATTCTCGCAGGCTCAAATGGCGCGGGGAAGAGCACCGCACTCTCACTGCTTGCGGGGGAATTCACGCCCCGCAGCGGCTTCGTGCGCGTTTGCGGAGGCGACCCCCGCCGTCCGAACACACGCCAAGAGCTCTTCTTTCTCAGCGAGATAGCGCGCGACCTGCACTGGCTGAGTGCGGTGGAAGCCGTGCAGTTGCACCGCGACCTGTATGGGTTGGCCAAGGGGGACGGCGTCAGCGCTGTTCAAGCGTTGGAACGGTTCGGTTTGACCGCGGTGAAGGACCGGCGTTTGAAGGGTTTCTCGAAAGGCATGCAGCGCCGAGTGGAAATCTCTGCGGCTCTGGCCTGCGATCGCCCAGTGTGGCTCTTTGATGAACCTGAGTCGGGCTTAGACCCCGAAGGCCGCGTGGTGTTGCAACAGGTGTTGTTGGAAGCGCGGGCTCGTGGGCGCACGCTCGTTGTCAGCACGCACCTTGGAGGCGCGGCACTGCACGGAGCAGATCAACTCGTAGTACTGCGAGGTGGGCGCACGGTGTTTCGTGGCGGCTTGTCCGAGGCGATTCAAGCGACCTCTTGCCTCGAACTCAACCTGAGTGAGTGCAGTGCGGAATTGCATGCGCAGTTGATTCAAACCGCCAACGCTGCTGGGGCACGCTGCGACATCGCGACTCTGTCTGCTGCTGGTCTGCGCCGCTTGATGCAAGGCGCCACAGAGAATCCATGAAAACCGCGAGCAGCATCGTGCGGCGGCACACGCGCAGCGCGCTGCCGCTGATAGCGCTGGGCGCGTTTGTGGTGTTGGCGCAGGCTTTGCCGCTGGAGCGCGGTGCGTCCGCACCAGAACTTCGAAGGCAGATGCTGGCGGCGGTGCTGAATGCGGGCGCCATCGTGCTGGGCTGTTGTGCGCTGGCCTTGCCCGCTGCAACGCTGCGCGAACGCCGCGGCATCGGTTGGGTTGGTGGGCTTCATCCCGCCTTGCGCGGATTGGCGCTGTGGACAGGGCAAAGCAGCGTGTTAGTGCTGCTGGGTTGTTTGCTCGGTGTCGCGGGTGCGCTGCTCGTGCTGTTGGTGGCGGGGATCAGCGAGCGCCCGAACGAGGCAGCAACGCTGCGCGAAACTTGGGACTGCGGACCGAATCAACCAGTGTTGGTCACAGCCGGGCATCGCTTCGTTTGTGAAATCCCCGCACCGTCTTTAGAGAGCAGCGCACAAGAACGCTTGTTCGAGTTGCGTTTGAGCCCAGTGGTGCGCGTCTTGGAGGATGCAGCCGCACCGGATTCCTTGCGTGTTGCGCTGGCCTTGAGCGTGCGTGCCTCCGATGGGCGTGAGCTGGCCGCCAATCGAGTGACCTTGCTGCCCGCGGCAGCGGCGAGCATTTCTTTTCGCGTCGTGCCACGCGACGGGCCGGTGGTGTTGTTGTTGCGTGCCCCGCACGCGGGCTTGGCACTCGAGTTCGAGCGCTCCAGTCTGCAATTGCGCGGTGGCGTCGCGTCTGTGCTGGCCACAACCTTGCGCGCTTTGCTTGGGCTGGCATTGCTCGCTGCCGCGCTCGGCGCAGCGACGCTGTGGTTCAGTGGGTTTGTTTCACATCCGCTGGCAGTGCTGGCGACGCTGACACTGTTGGCGGGTTTGGCCATGAGCCCGCTGGAAATGCCTGACCTGGTGGGGCAGGTGCGTTCAGGCGCAGCCATTGGATGGAACGAATTGGGCGAATGCGCACTGCCTGCGGTGGTTTCCGCTGGTGTGTGTACGGCCTTTGCCTTCCGTGATCGCCGCGCAGGTGGAGGGCTGGCATGAAGGCGCTCTGCGTACTCATCGGAGCTTTCTTGCTGCAAGCATGGCTGCGCCCGGAAGCAGTGCCGGCCAATGCGGCACCGCGTGCGCTACGCAGCACCGCAGCCAGCTTTGTTTTCAGCGGCGCACGTCCGCTGCTAGCGCGCTGGCTTTGGTTTGATTTCGAAGCATCGATTGGCCGCGGCGCGTTGCCGCGAGCGCTCGACGATTTGCGTTTGTTGCTCGTGTTGGGCAGTGAAGACCCACGAGTGCCGCTCCACTTGGCGCGCTTCTTAGCGTTCGACCTTGCGCCGCGCGAAGGCGCAGCCCCCGAGCGCATGCAGCGCGTCTTTGAAGCGGAGGAGATCCTTCAGCGCGGGCGGCAGCAGTTTCCGGGGGATCCTCATTTCGCACTCTTGCACGCGCAGATTCTCTCCATGCCATGGGCACTTGACGAACGACTCCATGGGGTGTGGCGCAAGCGCCATGGAGGAACGCCGCAGCAAGGGGCGGCTAAGGAATACGCAGAGGTTGCGCGTCTCGCGCCCGGGAGCCCGCATGCTGCTTTGTTGGCGGGGGATGCTGCGCGCTGGGCGGCCATCGAGCGCTTGTTGAGCGGGGAGGCGCAGGCGTGGGCTGACATTGCGCTGGCTGCGCAAGAAATCGAGCGCGGACGCGTGGCAGCAGGTGAGATCCTCTTGCGGCTGACGGCGGCATGGAAGCAGGCAGCGGACGCCATGTTGGCCAACGACCCCAACGCGGCAGCGCTGCGGCTCTCCAAGGTTTTTGCGCCCGCCGAGGACCTGCCCGCAGAGGAAGTGGGGCTCGTGCAAGCGGTGGTGCCGCTCCTTTGTGATGCAATTCCTACGCAGAATGCGCTAACAGCGGCGCGCGCCTTGTCCGCAGTAGAAGCGCTGCATAGCATCTGCCTCCGTTCGGCAGCGTCGTCTAAGGACAACCATGCGCTGGTGGCGCTAAAGGGCCTTGTGCAGCGCATTGTTGCTGCGGACCCAAGCCTGCGCCTGATGCTGCCTGCAGTACTGCGCCCGGAGAAATAGGACACCATGGGCAAGCCCATTAAGACAGAAAAGGTGGCCAAGGTCGCCAAAGCCGCCGCGAACGGCACCAGCATCGCCCACTTGGCGGCAGACATCATTCTCGACAAGAAGGGCACCGACTTGTTGGTTTTGGACATCAGTGAGTGCTGCGACCTCGCTGATTACATGGTGATTGCCAGTGGCAGCAACAAGCGCCAAGTGCAGGCGATGGGTGAAGAAATCCGCAAGCAAGTCAAAGCTCACAAGGTTGTGCCGCTCAGCGTCAATGGGCTGGATAATGGCTGGTGGGTTCTGCTGGACTGCGGCAGCGTGTTAGTGCACATCATGCAGCCCGAAGCGCGGCGCTTTTACAATCTTGAATCGCTCTGGGCCGATGGTGTCGTTGTGCGTCGCGGCGTCGACGCTGCGTGAGAGCCGGGCGGCAGTCCGGCGGCGCGCGCTGGCCCTGCGGGCACGCGCTGCGCGCACTACAGCGCGCACCGCTGCGCGCACTACAGCGAGTGACCGGGGAAACCGGGCACCAATTTGCCGTGGACAGCGCTCAGAGTGGCCCGTTGTGTCGCGCCCAAGATCAAGCCCGCGAGTTCGCGAAGGTCATTGCCTTGGCCGATGCGTTTGCGCGTGGAAGCCGCAGCGCGATAGGCCGTGCCATCCGCAGTGACAAAGCCAACAATGTCGCCGCGCACATCCAACACGCTGGTGACGGTAGTGCCACCTTCATGAGCGCCTTGCAGGGTGCGCACCGAACCGATGCGTCGTCCGTCAACCATGACATCCGCGCGGCCGAGCAGAGTCATGCTGATGGCCGCGGGGGCGCCTTGCTGCACCGAGCATGGCGTCAACTCGCACTGGTTGCACTCCTCGGAGGGGCATGCACAGCAGCACAACACCAAGGCGAGGCCAAAGACAAAAGCGGTGGAGAAGTGGCGCTGCATTGCGAACCTTTCTTGAAGGGCCGCGATAGTAGCAGCCAAGATGTCGTCAGGCTACCGGAGGAAACCCGGTGAGTTTGAACGTGCATGACATCCTTGGCAGCGGAGGAGTGTTGTCTCGCAGGCAGGAGAGTTTTCGCGAGCGCGCAGCCCAATTGACCATGGCCCATGCGGTGGCCGACAGTTTGAAGAACCGCAAGCATCTCGTGTGCGAAGCGCCGACGGGGGTTGGCAAGAGCCTCGGCTACCTCGTGCCGGTGGCGCTGGCGCTGGGTTCCCATGTGCGCCGCGTGGTGATCGCAACTCACACCGTTGCGCTGCAAGACCAACTGCTACGCAAAGATCTGCCCTTGCTGCAATCTGCCCTGCCGCTGGAGTTCACCGCGGTGCGCGCTGTCGGCCGAGGCCGCCACTTGGGACTGCGGCGGCTGCGCATGGCCATCGCTGAAGGCGATTCACTGTTCCCCGATGCCGAACGGCGCGACATGTTGCAGCGCATCGCCGAGTTTTCTGAAGATGAAAGCAGCACCGGGACGCGCGACGAAATGGAAATGCGTGTGCCCGACGATGTGTGGGCCGAGGTCTATTCCGACAACGACAATTGCCAGGGCCAGCGTTGCGCGAGTTTCGAGAAGTGCTTCTGGTTTGCGTCGCGACGACGGCTGGAACAAGCCGACATCATCGTGGCCAATCACGCATTGGTGATGCACGACCTTGCCTTGCGTCGCTACGGAGTGCAGTTGTTGCCGGACTACGGTGCCCTCATCTTGGATGAAGCGCACAGCGTGGAAGCCGTGGCGCAAGAGTGCTTTGGACGCGAAGTGCGTTTGAAGAGTCTGCTTGGTCAGTTGGTGCGTCTGCGCGGTAAAGGTGGAAGCCGGGGATTGCTGGACCGCAGCGGCTGCGCGGCGCTGTCCGCCGATGTGGCGCGCTGCATTCAAGCAGCCCGCACCCAATTCGAACTGGTGCGCGCATGGCACGAGCAGAACCCGCTGATGAACGGACGCCTCTCCGAGCCGGGTTGCGTAGAAAATATCTTGTCGGCCCCTCTCGTGGCGCTGAGCACCGCATTAGACGAGGCCGCAGGCGAAGCGCAGGAACAGCATGCGGCGGAGTTGCGCGCTGCGGGGGTTCGGCTGAATGTTGCGGCGGGAGACCTCGAAGAAATCCTGCAACTTCGCGACGAGGACCATGTGCAATTCGTAGAGGACCTCACGCAGCCCGGCGCTGCCTTGGTGGCGCGCCCGATTGATGTTGCAGCGGTCTTGGAACGCGAACTGTTCCAGCGCGTTCCCGTGGTGGTGCTGACCAGCGCGACACTGGCCACGGGGCCCACCCCCGAGAGTCTCGACCACTTCGTGACGCGGATTGGGGCAGGGGATGCTGCTCGCCTTGTGTTGCCGTCTCCCTTCGATTTCACACGCCAAGCGCAACTGCACTTAGTGAAGGGTTTGCCCAAGCCGGACGAAGCGGCATTCACTCAGCGTGCCTGCAAGGTCGTGCGCGATTATTTGCAGCGCACCAAGGGCGGCGCGTTCCTGCTGTTCACCAGCAAGCGCATGTTGGAAGAGTTCCGCACAGAGCTTTGGGAATGGCTGCGCTCCCAAGGACTGTTGGTGTTGGTTCAAGGCGGCGAGTTTGATCGAACTGCCATGCTCGAGCGCTTCCGCGCCGACGGGAACGCCGTGCTCTTCGGCTTGGATAGTTTCTGGCAGGGAGTGGATGTGCCTGGGTCTGCCTTGCGCTTGGTGATCATCCCGCGCCTGCCCTTTCCGGTGCCGACGGAGCCCCTGCACGAAACGCAGTCACGGCGCCTCGAAGCCCAAGGCAAGAGCCCGTTTCAGTACCTCGCATTGCCTATGGCGGTCATGCGCTTCCGCCAAGGGTTTGGCCGCTTGATTCGCAGCGAAGACGACGAGGGCATCGTGCTGTGCCTCGATGTGCGAATGACCGAGAAATCCTACGGCAGCAAGTTCAAACGCAGTGTTTCCGGCACGCCTTTCACCGTGATTGACTGCGGGACAGACTGACGCCACTTGTGGTCATTCCGTGCGGATTGATGCGCATGAAATGAGAATTCCGATGCTCCGAGGGCCGCCTTCTATAGGGAGGGCAGGAGAAATGCCATGACACTCAGAATGCCGCAGCAGGTTCTTGGGCCTGAAGAGTTGGCTCGTCGCGCCGAAGAGAAGCGCCAGATCGTGGCGGCGCAGGCGGGGGACATGGTCGCGTTTGAGGCCTTGGTGCACCGTCACGAGCGCAAGGTGTATTGGATTACGCGTTCGTTGGTGGGCAACAACGAAGACGCGCGGGACATCGCTCAAGAGAGTTTCCTGCGCGTGTGGCAAGCGCTGCCGCGCTTTCAGATCCAATTCAACTTCTACACTTGGTTGCACCGCATCGTGGTGAATCTCAGCATCGATCACCTGCGCAAGCACGGGCGTATGCAACGCCAATCGATCGAAGAGCAAGAAGAGTTGCTCCAAGCGCCGGACAACCCTCAGGGCGTCGCCGAGCAGCATGAGTTGGGTGAGCGCATCCAGACAGTGCTCACGATGCTGCCTGCGAAGTACCGCACCGTGTTGGTGCTACGCGATGTGCAAGAACTGTCTTGCGCCGAGATCAGCCGCATCATCCAGTGCACGGGTGCCAACACTCGCTGGCGCCTGCACAGGGCGCGAGCCTTGTTCCGCGAAGCTTGGAACCGCACACAACAGCCGCAGCATCAAGAAAGCGACTGAGGCCATATCCAAGGCCACGCGCTGGCATGCGCCCGCGCGTGGAATAGGCCCTCCAGGAGTCGAACCTGGGACCAAGCGATTATGAGTCGCCTGCTCTTACCAACTGAGCTAAGGGCCCGATGGTCCAGAGGATACGCGAAGCCAAGCGGCTTCCACGAGCGCGCCACACTGCGCTCCGCAGCAAGGGTGCCGATGCTGTAAAATTTGCCGCATGTGCAGCACACTAAGGATCCGCTGGTGCATTGGGGCCATATGGCTTCTTGGTGGATTGATAGCAGCGCAAACAACTCAAACGCCGGTGGATTACGGACGCCAAGTGCGGCCCATCCTCGCGTCGCGGTGTTTCACTTGCCACGGGCCGGATGGTGCCAAGCGCGAAGCGGATTTGCGTCTCGATCTTGCAGACGCACTGACGGCACCCAGAGAAGGCGGCGCGGTGGTGGTGGCAGGGAATCCGAAGGCGTCGCTGTTGCTGCAACGCTTGTGTGCAGCCGACGACGACCGTATGCCTCCGCTTGAAAGTGGAAAGGTCGTGAGCGTGGCAGAGATCGCGCTGCTCGAACGCTGGATTGCCGAAGGGGCCAGTACCAGTATGCACTGGTCGTTCCGCCCCCTCGTGCGTCCAGCCGTCCCAACGGCTGGTGAGGGCTGGGCGCGCAATCCGATTGACCACTTCATCGCCGCCGCGCACCAGCAGCATGGACTCGCTCCTGCGCTGGAGGCTGGGCGCGAACAGTTGTGTCGCCGGTTGCACTTGGACTTGCTCGGGTTGCCAGCGGATGCAGCAACCAGCGAGTCCTTTGCAGCGGATGAGTCTGCTGATGCGTTGGCACGGCTGTTGGAGAAGTTGTTGCAGTCGCCGCACCACGCGGAACGCATGGCGATGGACTGGCTGGACGCAGCGCGCTATGCCGACAGCAACGGATACCACCACGACACAGTGCGCGGCATGTGGCCGTGGCGCGACGAACTCATCGCAGCGCTGCAGCGCAACCAACCGATGGATCATTTCGTGGTGGAGCAACTTGCGGGCGACCTCCTGCCCGCCGCCACGCAGAGTCAAAAACTCGCCAGCGGTTTTCATCGCAATGTGATGACCAACAGCGAGGGTGGTTCGATCCCCGCTGAGTTCCTCGACCAGTATGTGGCCGACCGCGTCGCCACCACGGGCACAGCGTTTCTCGGGCTCACACTCGGGTGTGCTCGTTGCCACGACCACAAGTACGACCCGATCAGTCAGCGTGAGTTCTTTGGTTTCTATGCGTTCTTTCATCAAGTGCCAGAAGAGGGCTTGATTGGTGCGGATGAAGGCAATGTGGCGCCGCTCTTGCAAGTGCCTAGCATGCAGCAGGAGCAACGCCGTGTCGACTTGGATGCGCACCAAGCACACCTGCGTTTCGCCTTGAGCGAGCCGGATGCTGCGTTGGATGCAGCGATGGCGCTGTGGTCGCAAGCGCAGACGGAGCGCTTGAAAAATAACTGGGTGCAAGTGCGCCCGGTGCGTGCCGCTAGCAAAGGTGGCGCCACCTGCGTCGTGGATGAAGCGGGCATGGTGCGGCTGAGCGGCACCAATCCAGAGACTGATGAGCACCAGTTGGATTTTGTTGTTCCAGCGAGTGGAGCGCGGGCTGTGCAGATGCTGTGGCCCGCTATCAACGGCGCGGCGGGACGCGGTGGCAACGGCAATGTTGTGTTGACAGACCTCGCCTGTTCCCTGCTGCCGCAACACGATGGTGAAGCGGAATGCGCTTTGGCGCTCGAGGCGTACTCTGCAGATTTCGAGCAACCGGGATACGCAGTGTCCGGTGCTTTCGATGCAGACCCGAAGTCGGGCTTTGCCCCGGCAAATCACCAGCGCCGAAAGCCGGTCATGCTGGCATGGCGCTTGGCGCAAGCGGTGGACGCCGGGCGGACCGTGCGGCTGCGTCTGCGCTACGACAGCGTGTTTCCGCAGCATGTTGCTGCGGCCTACGAAGTGCGCGTGACCGGGGATGCGGGAGAGGCCGATGTTGTAGCCGCGCCGCGCGTTAGTCCGTGGTTCATGAGTTCGCACTTTGCCGCACCTCGGGATGATGTGCGCGCAGCGAAGCACGCAGCTGCTGCCAGCGTGCTTGCCGGCGCAGCCCCGAGCGTCGGCGCCGATTGGAGCGAGCATCCAGAACTCGTCGATGCCAAGGTGCACAGCCTGCCGCAAATCACTGGAACTGTTTATTTGGCGCGCCAGATCACACTGCCGCGTGGCCGTTCGTTCACGCTGCGTGCGGGCAGCGACGATGGCCTGACCGTTTGGGTTGGAGGCGCGAAAGTGCACGAAAACCCCACGGAGCGCGGGGCGCAACTGGACCAAGATATGGTGCGCGTCACTTTGGACGCTGGTGTGCACACCGTGGTTCTGCGCATCGACAACACTGGCGGCGAAAGTGGTTTTGCGTTCCGGCTGGATGCGCCCGGTTTTGACGGCATCGATGCAGAGGGCATTCAACGGCTTTGGCGCGGGGATGGAGCTGGCAGCGTTGCCCTGCGCGATCACTGGCGCGAGAACTTCTCTGTGCGTCATGCAGCCATGCGCCGCGAGGTGGATGTTGTGGACAAGCAGCGCGTTGCGTTGCAGAGCGAGATTCCGAACAGCATGGTGATGGGCGTGCTGGCCAAACCACGCGAAACACGCTTGCTGAAGCGTGGTCAATACGACATGCCCAGCGAAACAGTGGTGAGCGCCGGAGTGCCGGCCTGCTTACCGTCGCTGCCGGAGAGCGCGCCGCGCGACCGCCTGGCTTTGGCTCGCTGGATGGTAGATGGCCACAACCCGCTGCCGCCCCGCGTCATCGTCAATCGACTATGGCAGCAAGTGTTTGGCATAGGCTTGGTCGAGACCGCCGAAGACTTTGGAGTTCAAGGTGCAGTGCCCAGCCATCCGGAACTCCTCGATTGGCTGGCGTGCGAATTGGTCGATAGCGGTTGGGACATTCGCCATGTGCTGCGCACCATTGTGTTGTCGGCTACGTGGCGTCAGGGCGGCGCGTGCGCCGACGACGTGCGCAAAGCCGACCCTGACAATCGCTGGCTGACGCGAGGCTCGCGTTACCGCTTGCATGCAGAATTGCTGCGCGACCAAGCGTTGTTTGCATCGGGCTTGTTGGTGCCAAAGATTGGCGGGCCGCCAGTGCGGCCGTACCAGCCACCAGGCCTTTGGGAAGAGATGTCCTTCGCTCAGAAGTCGCGCGCCAATAGTGATTTTTATGTGCAAGACAGCGGCGAAGCATTGTGGCGGCGTGGGCTGTACACCTTGGTGAAACGCAGCGTGCCGAATCCTGAGTTGGCCTTGTTTGACGCACCTAATCGCGAAACCTGCTTGGTGCGCCGCTCCCGCACCAACACACCATTGCAGGCACTGGTGCTGCTGAACTCACCCACATTCTTGGAAGCAGCGCGTGTGTTGGCTGAACAGGAATTGCTTTCGGGCAGCGCCGCTGACACAACGCGCTTGAATCGCATCTTCCGCAAGCTCTTGGCGCGCTCTGCACTTCCAACGGAAAGCCAATTGCTGTTGCAGTTGTTGCAACAGCAACGCAAGCACTTCGCAGAGGACACCGCTGCTGCGGCCAAGCTGCTGGCCCACGGTGACCACCCGCGGCCAGCGCTGGACAGCGTGGAATGCGCGGCGTGGACGCTGGTGTGCAGCGTGCTGTTGAACTTGGACGAAACGGTGACGAGGAACTGACATGGATATCAACCCGCAACAGGCCATGGAATTCAGCCGTCGCCGCTTGCTCGGCGGTGCCGCCTACGGAGTGGGCGCTATGGCGCTTGGCAGTCTGTTGCACGATGCGGCGCCGAAGCCCGTCGGAAGCGCGCACCCCGGCTTGAGATCGGCCGCACTGCCGGGTGGTGGTCGTGCCAAGCGTGTGATCTCGTTGTTCATGTCTGAAGGCCCCGGGCAGATGGATCTCTTCGATTACCACCCAGAAATGCGCAAGCTCCACGGCACCGAACTGCCGGATTCTGTGCGTGGTGGCCAGCGCATCACTGGCATGACCTCGGGGCAGACGGCATTCCCTGTGGTGGCGCCAATGTTCGCCTTCGAAAAAGTTGGGCCGCAGCAAACTTGGATGAGCGAAATTCTGCCGCACATCAAAAGCGTTGCTGGCGAGATCACAGTCATCAAGTCGTTGTGGACGGAGGCCATCAACCACGACCCAGCGATTACCTACATGCAAACGGGCTTTCAGCAGCCGGGCAAAGCGAGCATGGGTTCGTGGTTGAGCTACGGCATCGGTTCCGAATCGAAAGACTTGCCCTCATACATCGTGATGGTGTCTAAGGGGCGCGGGCGCAGCGACCCGCAACCACTGTTCGCGCGCTTGTGGGGCAGTGGTTTCTTGCCGGCGCAGCACCAAGGTGTTCAGTTGCGCACCGGGCGCGAGCCGGTTCTGTTCTTGGAGGACGCGGCGGGCATCGATCGCGGCACGCGGCGTTCGATGTTGGACACATTGGCCGGGCTGAACTCGGTGCAACTCGGCGCCACGGGCGACCAAGGCATCGCAGCGCGTATCGCGCAGTACGAGATGGCCTTTCGCATGCAGGCGTCAGTGCCCGAATTAGTCGATCTCGCCGACGAGCCAGAATCGGTCTACGAGTTGTATGGCGAGGATGCGCGCAAACCCGGAACCTTTGCGCGCCACTGTTTGTTGGCGCGGCGTTTGGCGGAACGTGGCGTGCGCTTCGTGCAGTTGTTCCATCGCGGTTGGGACCAGCATTTCGATCTCCCACGCGGGCACCGCTTGCAAGCAGAGGAAGTGGACCAGGCCAGCGCAGCACTGATCAAGGACTTGAAACAGCGCGGCATGTTGGATGACACGCTGGTGACATGGGGTGGCGAATTTGGCCGAACCATTTACTCGCAAGGCAAGCTCAGCAACGACAATCACGGCCGCGATCACCACGGGCGCTGCTTCAGCATGTTCATGGCCGGCGGTGGCATCAAAGCGGGGTTCGAGTACGGCCGCACCGATGATTACTCTTGGAATATCGTCGAAAACCCCGTGCACATTCGCGATCTACACGCCACCATGCTGCATTGCATGGGCATCGACCACGCGAAGCTGACCTACCCGTTCATGGGCTTGGATCAGCGCCTCACGGGCACCGAAACCGCGCGTGTCGTGAGCGAAATCCTTGCCTGATTGATTGGGGCTACGAGCCCGCGCAAGTATCGTCGCCCCCTCCGGCAGGGTTATTTATGGCACTTTCATGCGGCATCGTTGGCCTTCCCAATGTAGGGAAGAGCACCATCTTTTCGGCGCTCACCGCTGCACAAGCAGAGCGTGGCAACTATCCGTTTTGCACCATCGAGCCCAATGTGGCCGTGGTTGATGTGCCGGACGCCAATTTGGCCAGGCTGAGGAAGCACATCGATTCGGAAAAAATCATTCCTGCGAGCTGCCGCATCGTGGACATCGCTGGGCTCATCGAAGGTGCCTCGCGCGGCGAAGGGATGGGTAACCAGTTCCTCGCCAATATCCGCGAATGCGACGCCATCATGCAAGTGGTCCGTTGTTTCGAAAGCACAGTGGTCTTGCGTGAGGGTGCGGTGGACCCTGCCAAGGACATGGAACTGATTGAAACCGAATTGATGCTCGCGGACTTGCAGACGCTGGAAAAAGCCCGCGATCGTTCAGGGCGCGCCGCAAAGAGTGGGGACAAGGATGCAATTTTGTTTGACCTTGTGGTGAACCGCGCAGTGGAAGCTTTGAATGCCGGTCGCGTGCCGCGTTCTTTGGATTGGAAGCCGCCGGAACGCGAGGCGCTGAAGCCGCTGTGCTTGATGACCATGAAGCCCATGCTGTATGTCGCCAATGTGGCCGATGACGACTGCGCTGGCACCAGTGCCCATGCGCGTAGCGTGGCCGCGCGGGCTGTCGCGAGCGGCGCCGAATGGCTGCCCATCTGTGGTGACATGGAGTGCGAACTGGGCAGTCTTGAAGTGGCTGAACGCGTCGCATTCATGGAGCAGTTGGGCATGGCCGAGCCTGGCTTAGACCGCTTGGTGCGCTCGGTCTACAAGTTGCTCGGGCTGCAGACCTACTACACCGCAGGGCCAAAGGAGATCCGCGCTTGGACGGTTTCCTGTGAGGCAACCGCGCCGCAAGCAGCGGGCGTGATTCACACGGATTTCGAAAAGGGCTTTATTCGCGCCCAAATCTACTCCGTCACTGATTTAGAAGAGCTTGGCGACGAAGCAGCTGTGAAGGCGGCGGGACGCCTGCGCACGGAAGGTCGGGACTACCGCATGCGCACCGGCGATGTCTGCCATTTCCTCTTCAACCGCTGAGC
The DNA here is from genome assembly GCA_945907755.1 of Singulisphaera sp. GP187. GTDB lineage: Bacteria > Planctomycetota > SXUL01. The sequence goes on from CAMDTN010000052.1 coordinate 17,097, forward strand.
TTTGGCAGGCCCGCTCAAAAAACGCACCTCGCGTGCGATGCGGCCTCGACACGCTTCGGGGCTGTCGTGTAACAGCCCGTTGACCAAGTAGTGTTTTCATAGAGCGCTCCGGTCACTGGGCGCGCGTCACTGATGCGTCGTGTTTCCGCATCGTTATTCGAGTTTGTCCGAATTGCGACCTTCGGACGCAGCACCAAGGCAGCCAACAGCTGCCACAGCGCGCAAAGGACGCGCACCAGCGCGGCCGCAGCCGCACCCAGCCCGCGCGGCGTCCCAAACCCGATCAGTTTGCGCATCATCAAGCCCAAGTTGTACGCGCAAGCCTGAATCAGGTAGCGCTTCTCCACATTCTTGAGCCCTCGCAGGTGACTGCGCCGCATCCTTCCCGTGTTGAGCAAATGCGCAAATGAGCGTTCCACCGTCTCTCCGCGTTTGCGCAGCAAGCGCTTGCCGTATTCACTCGCCACGCGGCGCCGATT
>CAMDTN010000053.1 GCA_945907755.1 Singulisphaera sp. GP187
CGTTGGGACAGCCAGTTGGCAGCACTTGCGCGCTGCTTCATCCACGCATCTGGCGCATCCTTCGGAGCAAGCCAAGCCAGCAACTGTGCATGCACTGGACCTGCGGCGGTGAAATGCGAGCGCAACACGATGTCTGAGTGCAACGCGATGCAGGCACCGAGTGCCGCCGCGAGACCGAGTGCGCCTCCAGCGCGAGTTACCCGAGCGCTGGGGGCTGGCCACAACAGCCAGAACGCAGCCATGATGCTCAGCGCGACAGCGAGTTCCATGGACGCGTGCACCCCGGGGTAGAGGCCTGGCAGGACATGGGCATCCAGTGCCGCGCCGCCGCACGCAAGCAGCGCGGCACAGCACGCCAGTAGCACGGGCCTGCGCCGCGAGTTAGCTGCCGATTGCACTAGCAGCAGAGTGCTGAAGGCTGCGAGAAAAGCCAAGAGGTGAGCAACGAAGCTGGCGATAGGTGCCCACGAGCGTTCGCGCATCCATGCGCCAGAAAATGTCTCGCTATTCAGCGTTGCTACCGCCCCGAGTATTGCAGCAGCGCCAACCAAGGCCTGCGGGTTGCGCCACATGGACGCGCGTCCGTGTTGAGAATCAGAACGCGGCTTCGGTAGGCGAGCACCCAAGGCAGCGGCAAAACATGCGCCGAGCGCGAGCGCCAATCCCAAGATGGCCCCCAACCCGGCAGCAGCCAAAGCGCTCGTGAGGTTGTGGCGGCTGGCATGCAGCAGCACTTCCAACACGGAGGCCAAGACGCCACCGGCGATTCCAGAGAGTATGAACTGAGCGAACAGGTGCGGCACCTAGTGATTTTCTATGGAGGAATTGGGTGCGGCAAGCGCTGGGTGGTGCACAGCTTAGCAATCAAGCCGGGCGGCGTTGCATGTCTTGTTGGGGCGGAACGCGATGCCCTATCATCCCGGCCGATGAAGCGAGCTGCGTTGCTGTGATCGTGCGCTGGACAGGGTTGTTGATCGGTGCGGGGGCGGCGTTGGCCCTCGGGCTACTGCCCCTGTTGTTAGCGCCAGACGCACTTCAAGTGCAGCGCGCTGCGGTGGCCGGTGCGGTGGCGCTGCTGATGATCGTGTGGTGGTGCACCGGCGCGTTGCCGATGGCGCTCACCGCGTGCGTGCCATTGCTCGCGTGGCCGCTGCTTGGCGTCAGCGGCGGTGGGGCGGTGGCCGACCTGCGCCTCGCAGCAGAACCCTTCTTTGATTCCTACACCGGCTTGTACCTCGGCGGCATGACCATTGGTGTAGCCATGGAGAGCAGCGGCTTGCACCGACGCATCGCGCTGCGCGTGATGCACATCATCGGCACATCGCCAGCGCGCCTGCTATTGGGCGTGCTCGTTGCGACGGCGCTGGTGTCGGCATGGATTTCGAACACCGCCACCGCAGTGATGATGCTGCCGATTGCGTCGGCGCTGGTGCTGCAGATGGAAGGCACTGCGTCGAAGCGCGGCTTGCCCGCGTTCGCGACAGCGAGCCTGCTGGCCGTGGCCTATGGTGCCAATGTCGGCGGCATCGCCACAAAAATTGGTTCGGCTACCAACTCCATTTTCGCGGGGCATTGGGAGCGCACTTCAGGGACGCCTCTCGCGTTTTTGACCTACTCACTGGCAGCGGTGCCATTCTTGTTGCTGTTCTTGCCGTTGGTGTGGTGGGTGCTGTGGCGCGTGGCGCGGCGCGACGCGGTGGACGCAGAAGCTGCGGACACGGCACTGCGCGAACAGTTGGGCGCGTTGGGCAAGATGGGTGGTGCAGAGAAGCGCACGGCATTGTTGTTCACTTGCGCCTGTGCACTGTGGATCTTTGGCGACCTGTTGCGCCCTGCATTGAACGCTGCCTGCGCTTGGAACTTGGAAGCGAAGCACTACGAAGCTTTGGTGTCGCTGAGCGTGGCAACGGTGCTGGTCTTGCTGCGCTGCGTCTCTTGGCCTCTTTTCCGTTCCATGCCCTTTAGTGCGCTGTTGCTCTTAGGCGGCAGCTTTTCCATGGCGGCGGGACTGAAAGCGGGCGGGGCCACCGAGGCCGCTGCTGCAGGCTTCAGCGAATTGATGGGCACCACGGCGTCGTTGCAGATGTTGGTGACTGCTGCGGCTGCGGTACTGCTGTCGGCCTTGGCCAGCAACACCGCCACCATCACGCTGTTGGTGAATGTGCTGCCGCTCAAGCTGCCCTTGATGTTGGTGGCCACCTTCGGCTGCTCGTGCGATTTCATGTTGCCCGCAGGCACGCCGCCGAATGCGATTGTTTACAGCACCGGGCGCGTGCCGCTGCGCACCATGCTCGCGTGCGGTTGGCGCTTGGACCTCGCCGCGATTCTTGTGCTGTGGGCCTACGGCTGCTTCGTCATTCAGCCATGGTTCGGCTGACGCGAATTGTCAGCGCTGCAACTGCGCGTCCAGCCCCGTGGCGGCCGACCAGCCTTGGGCCAGCGCCGACAGCGCAGCGCGCACCACTTCCGCACCAGCATCAGTGCCTTGCACCACAAAGCGCACTTGGCCTTTGCGCTCGCGCAGGAACGGCGCGGCTGCGCGCAACATTTCCCACGGTTGCGCCACAAAAGAATCCAACAAGTCTGCCGGCTCGCATTCATGCACGCCGCCAGACTGCGGGCGCACCACCACCACTAACCTGTCCACGCCACCATGCGCCAACACTGCGCTGGTGACCAACGCGAGTGGGCCAGCATCCAGCCCTGCGCTGGCGGCCAGCACATCGCGGTCGCGGAAAGTCTCCGCCAATGCGGAAGCGGCTTGGCTGTCCGGCAGCACGAAGAACACATGATCGCCGACAACAGTTGAAGCCAAGGCTTCGTCGCGCGCAGACTCTTCATCTGGGGCAACGATCAGATTGGCGCGCGGAGTGTTCATCGCTTCAGTTCTCCAGCGGAAGTTGCACGATCCAAAAACCTGCGCCCCACTGGACCACGCGCAGCGACCCCGCAGGGCGCAAGCCGCGTTCCAGCGCAACCGCGTGCAGATTCTGCGGCTGATCCAAAACTTCCTCAACTGTTTTTCCCAAGACGAGCTGGCGGAGGTGGCGTTGGCGGGGCTTGGTGCCCGAGTGCACCGCGTCTTCAGGCAGCGGGCCTGACACAGGCGGAGGCAGTGCAGCGAGGCCCAGCGACATGCTCACGATGCGCCCATCCTTGCATTCGGCAGTGATGGGGCCCGCACGCTCTAACTTTGCGCGCTGCAGAAAGTCGTCGAGAGCGGCGGCTCCAGCAGCCCAATCGGTTGTGGCGACAGTCAGCACAGGGCCTTCACTGGAACAGCCTTCGTGCACGCTTGGGGCGATGAGTGCAGGTGAGTGGAACAGCGCAGCGTCGATGGGCACTGAGTGTTCCATGGCCGTAACACGGTTGGTGGCGGTTTCTTGCGTTCCATGAAACCAGCTTGCGAGCCATGGTGTTTGCACAGCGCCCACTCGGCGAAAATCGCTGAGGCGCATTTCGTAGGTGCGCCCTGCAGCATCCGCTTGCAGCGTGATGGCGCTCAGCAGGTGTGTCGTCGGATCGAAGCTCAAGCGCCACGGGCCGCCGGGGCCTTGTAGCGGTTCTGCGTCCACATGCAGCAGCGGGCCAGGCACCTTTGCACGAGTCACCTTCATGCGTGCGGGATCCGCCGCAGCCACAAGGAAATCTGGGCGCAACAGCAGCAGTTGTTCCTGCAAGGTGGCGCGCTCGGAATCGGCCAGTGGCACGGGTGTGCCATCCAATGCTGCCCACACAGCGGTGCCGTCGCAGCCATGAGTGATGACCACATCGCCGGTGTCAATGCGCTGCAAGAAACCGTTGGGTTGGCTGAAGTGCACCTCAGATTCCCACTGCGCCGCGCCGCGGCTGAGTGTCGAGCGCATATGCAGCGATGTCACCGCAGTCAACGCGGCCGCGCCGCCGTGGGCGGTTTGCGCGCGCGCCAAAATCTCCGCCGGCGTTGATTCCGCTTGTGGCGCTAACTGCAACTTCGGTGGAGCGGGCACGGCCACAGGTGCAGCAGCGCTTTCAGGGCAAGCCACGCAGACGACGGCGACAAGTGCCGCGAGAGCGCTGCGCAGGAGGGTGCGTGATAGGTGCCTGTTCATCGTCAAGACGCGAATCTACAACCCGGCCTTGAGGCGGGCAAGAACTTCTTCGGGGATGGCCGCCAGAAGTGCGGCGGGGGCCTGGGCCGCTGTGAAATGCGGTGCACCTTGCGGCGCTCGGGCTTCTGAGCGCAACGCTGCAACAGGATCATTGTCGCCCACGAAGGCACTCACCCGTGGCAGCAGCGCGCTGGTCGAAGGCTTGGCCTGCAGCGCACCGCACACCAGCACCAGTTGATCGACTTCAACGAAATCGCAGAACGAATTGCCTTCGGCCACCAAGATGCAGGGAGTGTTGATCTGCTCCAAGACTGCGCGCACGCCAGCCGCGACACTTTGAGGGTTGGTGATCAACCAGCGCACCGGGGCTGCGCCGGCGGCCACATAACGCCCCGTGTCTTTGCCCTTCATTGCCAAAAGGCGTTGGTCGCTGACGATGCGAAAGCTGGAACCCGCAGTGCTGCACACTAAGCACGAGCTATCGCCGATGGGGCACTCGCCGTCGTGCGCTCGTGTGGTCTTCAGCGCAGCCACGGGCAAGCCCTGCGCATGCAGCAGGCGTACCAACTCTTCAGCCAAAGTGGTCTTGCCAGCGTTAGAGCCCGTGCCTCCTATGCCCACGATATGTGCCAGCCTGCTGCCCGCAGCACGCGGGTTGAAGCGCGCGTCAAGCGGACACGGCGGAGGGGCAAGTTGCTGCGACACTGGACGGCTCACGGCACGAGGATAGCGTCAACGCCACACCCTCACCCATGCCATCGGCCCACCTTGAAGGATTGAACCAGCAGCAACTCGCAGCAGTGCGCCAAACCGATGGCCCGCTGTTGGTGTTGGCCGGCGCGGGCACGGGAAAAACCCGCGTGGTCACCTGCCGCATGGCCGAGTTGTTAGAGCGCGGCGCGCGCGCGCATCAGATTTTGGCGGTGACCTTCACCAACAAAGCGGCACGCGAAATGAAGGAGCGTGTGAAGAAGCTGCTGCGAGGCCGCGACCTGGAAGGAATGATTGTGAGCACTTTCCATAGCCTTGGGTTGCGGCTGCTGCGCAGCGCTGCTGCGCGCGCGGGCGAACCGGCAGTGGAGATTGCAGACGAAGCAGACCAGGCAGAAATGACGGCGGATGCGCTGCGCGAATGTGGCGTGCGCCGCGATTGCGTGAACCCGCGCTGGGCGCGCTTTCGCATTTCGTTGTGGAAAAATGCAGCGCTGGGCCCCGACGAGGCGTTGGAAGAATCTTCGGATGAGATGGAGGAAGGTGCCGCACGGGCGTTCGAGCGCTATGAAGATTTGTTGCGGCGACGGCGTCTGGTGGATTTCGACGATCTGATTTTGCGCCCGCTGCAATTGCTGGACAAAGACGCCGCCTTTCGCGCCGAGCTGCAAGAACGCTGGCAGTGGCTGTTGGTGGACGAATATCAAGACACCAACGCCTGCCAGTACCGCATGCTGCGGCACCTCGCGGGGGCACGCCGCAATTTGTGTGTGGTCGGCGATGACGACCAGTCGATCTATGGTTGGCGTGGGGCCGACCCCAGCCGCATTCTCAGTTTCCAAAAGGATTTCCCCGGCGCGAAAGTGATTGCCTTAGAGCAGAACTACCGCTCTACCGGGGCGATTCTGCAGGCGGCCAATGCTGTGATCGCCAACAACACACAGCGGCGCAAGAAAAAACTGTGGAGCGCAGCGGGGCTCGGCGACAAGCCGCAGCTCTACCGCGCCGAGGACGAAAAGGACGAAACCGATTTTGTATCCAGCCGCATCGGCGCACTGGTGCGAGCGGGGAAGGCGCACGAAGACATCGCGGTTCTCTTCCGCGCCAATGTGCAGTGCCGCCCGCTGGAACAAGCGCTGCGTGCACGGCAGATTCCATATCGCGTGGTGGGCACGCGATCGTTCTTCGACCGCCGCGAAGTGCGCGATTTGCTGTGCCATTTCCGTTTGTTGCGCAACCCCGTCGATGACGCCGCGTTCTTGCGCGTCATCAACACTCCGGCCCGCGGCTTTGGGCGCGGCAGTGTGGAAAAACTGGCGGAACACGCCGCGGCGGACCGCACTGGGTTGCTGGCAGCATTGCGCACTCACGGCGATTCCCTCAGCAGCACCGCCCGCGAAGGTGGGCGCACCTTCCTCGCATTGCTGAACGAAGTGCAATCGCGCAGCAAGCTGGGTCTTGGGCCCGCGCTGGAATACTTGGTGGAAACCACCAGCTATCGCAACCACTTGAAATTGATCACCGAAGACCTGCGCGATTTGGCAGCGCGCGATCAAATCGTGGATGAGGTGATTCAGTTGGGTCGCGATCACGGCACCGGCGACATCGGTGCATTCTTGGACGCTATTGCTCTGGGCGACGAACAGCGTCGCGATGACAAAGATGACAAGAAGCGTGGTGTCACTCTGCTCACCATGCATGGGGCCAAGGGCTTGGAATACCCCATTGTGTTCTTGGTGGGGCTGGAAGAAGGGTTGCTGCCGCACGGGCGCACCGTGGCCGAAGAGGAAGATGCACTCGAAGAAAACCCGGGGCGCGCCAACACGGCCATCGAAGAAGAGCGACGCCTGTTCTATGTGGGCATCACGCGAGCACGGCACACGCTCTATCTTTCGTTGGCTGCGCAACGCACGCGCCGTGGGCGCGCGATCCCGTCGCATCCCAGCCGCTTCTTGGAGGAACTGGGTGACGACCTGCTCGACCCAGTGGCCGACGACCGCAATACTCCCGCCGAAGACGGCGCTGCCAAAGCGTGGGCCGCAGGTATTCGTGCGCGTTTGAAGGGCCCTGGGCCCGCGCCTGCACAAACAGATCCGTCGTGACGCACGCTGCGCAGCGTTGTTAGACCGCAGCAGCGCGGCCGCATGCGCGGTCGCGTGTCGCGTTGCTGCACTGCGGCATGGGCGCTACGGTGGCTGCAAGCGAGGCCCTGACTCATGAGCCACCAACGCATCGTCGAATGTGTGCCCAATTTCTCTGAAGGTCGCGATCGTGCAGTTATTGACGCCATCGCTCACGCGCTGGGTTCGGTCGCGGGAGCGCGTGTGCTGGATGTCGACCCAGGTGCCGCCACGAACCGTACCGTGATGACTCTCGTGGGAACGCCGGAAGCCGTTCTCGAAGCAGCCTTCCAAGGCATTCGTACGGCGCAGCAGTTGATCGACATGCGCAAGCACACAGGTGCGCATGCGCGTATTGGCGCCACCGATGTGTGCCCTTTCATTCCAGTGAGCGGCGTCGACATGGCCGAATGCGCAGAACTCGCGCGGCGCCTTGGGCAGCGCGTCGGCAAAGAACTGGGCATCGCGGTGTATTTTTATGAAGCCAGTGCTTCGACGCCAGCTCGCCGCAATCTCGCCGATGTGCGCGCAGGGGAATACGAAGGGCTGGAAGCCAAGTTGGCGGACCCAGCGTGGAAGCCCGATTGCGGCCCAACGCAGTTCAATCCCAAGAGCGGGGCCACGGTGATCGGTGCGCGTCCCTTCTTGATCGCTTTCAATGTGAACTTGAATTCGCGCGCGAAGAAGCTTGCCACCGAAGTAGCCAATGCCATTCGCGAACAAGGCAAGCCGCAACGCAGTGCCGACGGCAAGCTGTTGAAAGATGCGCAAGGCCGCACGCTGTACACGCCAGGCCGCTTGAAGAGCGTGAAGGCCGTTGGTTGGTTCATCGAAGAATATGGGCGTGCGCAAGTGTCGGTGAATGTCACCGATTTCAATGTGGCCGGGTTGGAGGCGGTGTTAGATGCCGCCGACGAAGAAGCGCGAGCAATAGGCGCGCGCGTGACGGGCTCAGAATTGGTGGGGCTGGTGCCACTGGCGGCATTGCTGCAAGCGGGGCGTCATTACTTGCGGCGCCAAGGCCAATGCACTGGGCAGAGCGATGCGCGTTTGGTGGAAGTGGCAGTGCAATCGCTGGGTTTGTCCGAGCTGAAACCCTTCGTGCCCGAACAGGCGATTATTGAATACCGTTTGCGTTCCGAGCGCCGCTCACTTGCGGGCCTCACCTTGAATGCGTTCGCCGACGAATTGGCCAGCGATTCGCCAGCCCCAGGCGGCGGGAGTGTGGCGGGCCTTGTGGCCAGCCTTGCCGCGGCGTTGTGCTCCATGGTGGCCAACCTCACAGTGGCGAAGAAGGGCTACGAGCACTACGACGCAGACAACAACCGCATCGCCGAAGCGTCGCAAGCATTGAAGGCGGCATTCTTGCGCGCGGTGGATGACGACACCGAAGCGTTCGAGGCCTTCATGACCGCGTCGCGCATGCCCAAGGTTAGCGCGGCAGAAGCTGCAGCGCGCACGACGGCTTTAGATGTGGCCACTCGCGGGGCGGTTGCCATTCCCATGAGCGTCTTGCAGCGCGTTCCGGCCGTGTTGCGCTTGGCGAGTGAAGTGCTGGAAAAGGGCAACCGTCATGCGGCGAGTGATGCCGCCACGGCGGCGGCTTGCGCTTTGGCCGCAGCCGAGGGCGCGCTCTTCAATGTGCTCACCAATGTCCACGAATTGGACCAATCCGCAGCGTGGGTGCAACAGGCCCGTTCCGAGGCAGCGCAGCATATGGCCGTCATCCGGCCGGCGGCTGGCGCTGTGCAGCGCACCTTCCTGGCCCGTATGGAAGCATGACCCTGCGAGTTTGCGTGCGCCCGGGCATCAGTTTTGGACTCAGCCCGGGTTATGCTGGTGCACTCTCATCATGACCGACTCCGTTTCCGCCAAGCCCTTCGAAGAACACGGCGACGAAACAGCATTGATGCTGGCCGCCGCAGCAGGGTCGGAGGCCGCCTATTTCACCTTGGTGCGCCGGCTGGAGCGCCCACTGTTGAACCTATTCCAGCGCTTGGGCGCTCAGCATGATGAAGCGCAAGACGCTGCCCAAGACACCTTCCTTCGGTTGTTGCGAGCAGCGCCGCGCTACAAGCCCATGGCTCCATTCCGCGCATTCCTCTTCCGTCTCGCTCGCAACGCGTGGATGGATTTTTGCCGCAGCCGCCAACGGCGCGAACGGCATGTGGCCGCCCCCGGTGGCATGGAAACCGATTCGTTGTGCCGTCCAGAATTGGCGCCCTCCATACGCGCCGAATTAGCAGAAGCACTTTCCAATTTGAGCGATGCCCATCGGCAGGTGTTGGTGTTCAGCATTTACGGTGGGCTGTCTTATGCAGAGATCGCCGAGGTGATGTGCATCCCTGAAGGCACGGTGAAATCCCGTGCCTTCCATGCGTTGCGACAACTGCGCGTGGGAATGGGCGTCCATGCCAAACCCATCTGAGTTTTGCTCGCGCTCGGCGGAGCTGCCTGAGTACTTGCAAGGCACATTGGACGCCGCCGCTGCCAAGGAGTTAGTGCTACATGTGGCTGCCTGCCGCGATTGCCGCGAAGACCTAACCGTGCTGCGTAGCCTGCAGCAGCGTTGGGGCGACGACACTGAGGAACCGACTGCCTTGGAACGGCGCTTGCGCGGGCACATTGCGCCCAGTGCCTTCAAGGCGCCGCCGCGGGCGGGCCGCACCGGACTACTGGTTGGCGTGGCCGGCACGGTATTGCTGTTGACGGCACTGTTGCTGCTGTTCCCATTCTTGGTTCAAGAGCCGCGCAACCGCCAAGCAGAAATGGTGCGCTTTCGTGAAGACTCCGTGCAATACCTGTTGTCCAGTCAAACAGTGAATGGCAGCATTTGCGGCACACGCGAACCGGCGCAGCGCTATGTGACGGGCATTACAGCTCTGAGCATGCAAGCCTTGCTTGCGCATGCCGAACGCAAAGAATGTCGCGAGGCCTTGCAACGCGCGATGGAGTTTTTGCTGCGCCAGCAAGACGCCGACGGCATGATCGGTCCACCGGTGAGCGATGCGCTCTACAACCACGCGCCCGCACTGATAGCGCTGTTGCGTTGCAGCAAGGAGGGCGATGGTTTGCGCACGAAGACCGCCATTCGCAAGGCGCTGTCGGCTCTGGTGGCGCGCCAAAAGGAAGATGGTGGCTTTGGCTACGGGGACGGACTGGGTGGCAATAGTGTCATTTCCATCTGGCCGCTGGAGGCGCTGTTGTTGGCGCGCAAGCTGAATCACGCTGGGCTGGACGGTGCCATTAGCCGCTTGCAGGGGTTTCTGGAAAAATGCCGCCGGGATGGGCACTTGGTATATGCGCCCGATAGCCAAGCAAAGGCCACCTCAGCGTTGGCCGCGTTGAATGCCTATAGCGTGCGGCTTGTCACAGGCGGCGTGGCCCCCGCCACCAGCGCCGACACCTACGAAGCATTCTCATTATCATTCCTTGGGCAGAGCGGATCGGAGCCTGCACTCGAGCGCATGCTGGATTGCACGCAAAATGGTGCAGGCACCAGCTTCAATGCTGCCTATTGCAGCGTCACCCGCGATCCTGTCGCAGCAGCCGCCATGTCGCTATTGGCTATTGACAACTGCGCGGCTGTCTTGAGCGAGCGCTAATAGACCGGGGTGGTTTGTGGTGTGCTTCGGGGTTGGTAGGCTGCGCCGTCTTTCCTCCCGCATGGGAGGTCCCCACCAAAGGAGAATCATCAAATGAAGCAGCTCGTATCACGTGCAGAAACCGTCGACTTTGTCGCCGGCATGTTGGCCAAGCACCCAGGCGCGAAGGCAGCAGAGATCACCAAGGCCGGCAAGGCCAAGGGGTTGAATGTCTATCCGCTCATTTTCGGTCTCGCTCGCAAGCAATTGGGCATTGGCCCCAAGGCGAAGACTGGTCGCGGCCCCGGCCGTCCGCGCAAGGTTGTTGCGGGCACCACCGCAGCTCCGGTCCTGCACGCAACTCCGATGCGCAAGTCTGTTGCTGCGGTTGCGGCCAGCAGCGCGGTCGCCGGCATTGAGGGTGTCATCACCCACATGCGCAGCCTCGACGCCGAGGTCACGCGCTTGCGCGGTCTGCTCACGCAAATCGGGTCCATCGCTGGGCGCTGAAGCTTGCGATCGCCGCATTCGCGGCAGCGCTTGAGGGCGCACCAACCACCCACGCCTATGGCGTGGGTGCTGTTGTTTCTGGGGTTGCTATTGCGGATGCACTCACTACCGGCTCATGCAGTGCTTCATCAACAGCATGCAGCATTTGCTGAATAAGCCGACGCGCTTGCACACTGCCGGACGCGCGACGGTCGAGGGCCACGAAGTAATTGAGCAAACCATCCAGCGGATCTGCGCTGGCGCTTGCAGCAGGCGCAATTGTTGGCGCCGCATAGGAGCTTTGGGGAGCGGCCGCTTGCGGCGCGGGGCTTGGAGTTGCCGGTGCTGCTGGAGCGGCAGCGGCAGCCGCCGCGGCAGCTACCGAAGCCGGCACCACACGCACAGGCGCTTCGACGATGCCAACGATGGCCTGAGCACGACCAAAGGTTGTGGGATAAACCGTGAAGCCAAACTCCTCCGCGGCCTCTTCGACTTCTGCGAAGCTGGCGTCGCGGCTGACCCGTTGCAGATAGCCCACCATGAATTCCACGGGGTTGCGCGCTTGCTTCAAGATCTCCGGCAGTTCTTTTTGCCGCGGCGTCTTTGCAGGCCCACCTGAGGGCGCGGACCGTGCCGGTTCGCTGGGGCGTTCAGGGGCCGAAGATGACTGAGGCATTGCCCAAGCCGGGCGCTTGCGCGCCCCTTGGTTCGGAGCTGCGGAATCCCACTGCGGCGGGGCGCTCGGCTCTGCCCAGCGCGCGCGCGGGGGAGGCGCACCACGGTTCTGCCACGGGGCTTGTTGCTGCGGCGCAGCGCTGCGCGGGGCTGGGGTGGATTCGCGTTCAGTGGTTTCCTCGCCACCGTCTTCGTCACCCTTCAAGCCCAACTGCTGGCGCGCCAAAGTCCACACATGCCGTTTCAAGGTGATGCCCTTGTCAGCGCGCGCGGCGCGGCGCACTTCTTTGTAGTGCGCGTCTGGGTCGTCCCGCAGCACACCAAGGCAGTATTCCATGGCCTTCTGATCAACCGGATCTTCGAGTGAGTCGCTCATGCTAAGGATGCCTCGCAGCAGAGTGAGTGTACACTCCGATCGCCGCAATGAAACTGATCCAGAAGCAGCTGCTGAAGGAACTCGCGGCCAATGCGCTGCTGACTATGGCGGTATTGGCCAGCATTTTTTTCGTTATTTCCTTGGCCCTCGTGCTTGGGTCCAGTCGCGGCGAAGGCGTTCCATTCTTGGTGCTGCTGCGGCATACGGGTTTGAACATCGTTGCCAACCTGCACTTGCTGCTGCCATTGGCGGCACTGACCGCAACGCTCTTCGCATACGGACGCTTTCGTGCGGAAGGCGAATACACCGCAGTGCGTGTGGCCGGGGTCCGCCCCTGGCATGTGTTGGTACCAGCATTGCTGTTTGGCGCTGCCGGATCGCTGCTGCTGGCTGCCTTGCAAGACGAGCAGATGCCTCGTGCACACCACATGGGGCGCGTCGAACTGGCGCAGGACATGCTGCGCAATGTCGAGAGCGTGCTGCTGTCAGACACAGTGGTCCGCGAGCGCGGATTCCAAGCCCATTGGCGTCGTCGCGGCGCCGATTCGGAAGGGCGCTTGGTCTTGCATTCCATCGAAGTGTTGGAATTCGACGGCAAGGCCCACGTACGCGCGCACACGGTGGCGGAGCGGGCGTTCCCGCATTTCGATGCGCGTAGCGGCGTGTTGCATTTGCAACTCAGCAATGTGCGCCGTTGGAGTTTGGAGCAAGGCACATCTGCTGCGGCCGAATTGCGCCTGGACTTGCCGCTGGAAGAATTTTCTGACCGCGAAGCAGTGCAGCGTAAGCAAGCGGGCCGCAGTACAGCAGACTTGATTGCCTTGGCATTGCGCTCTGAAGCAGAAGCGGCGCGTCTGGGTCCGGAAGCAGCAGCAGCGCACGCCTTCGCTGCACGCCAAGCCCGCGACGAGCGCGGTGCACGCGCAGCATTTGCCTTCGCACCACTGTGTTTCGCGCTGTTTGGTGCAGGCCTCGGCTTGTTGCGCGGCAGCGCCAACCGACTGATCGTGTTCTTGATCGGATTCCTACTGGTTGCAGGTGTTTACTATCCGCTCGCGATGCTCAGTCGTTGGCTTTACATGCACGACACGCTTCCTATTCCCGCGGTGCATGCGCTTGGCGATGTGCTCCTAGTCGGCGCAGGGTTGTGGTTTTTGAGCAGGTTGGAACGCCCATGAAACAACTGGACCGCCTAGTGCTCGGTTCGTTTGCAGCAGCCAGCGCCGTGGCTTTGGCGTTTTTCACAGGCCTGTATCTGTTGCTGCATTTCTTCAATCGCATCGGAAACATCGACGCCGCGTCTGCGGCCTTCGCAGCAGAAGACCAGAGCGCGCTCGTCGGCTTTTGCCGTTACTACGCAGTGAATTTGCCCTTCGTCCTGTGCGAGATGGCGCCTTATGCCTTTTTGCTGGGGGCCATGTGGACTGTGCAGCAAATGGGGCGGCGCAACGAATTGGTGATGGTGGTTACCTCAGGCATTTCCTTGCGGCGCATGGCACTGCCCATATTGCTCTTGGGGTTTGTGCTGGCGCTTGGGTTCTCTGTGGTGCGCGAAGAAGTGTTGCCACGGCTTGCGGAAGAGCGGCATCGCTTGGAGCGCATGCACCGCGGGCAACAAGATGCTGCGTTGGTGAGCTTGCCCATGATGCGCGGCGGCGATGGGTTTGTGTTGGCGATGAGCAGCTATCTGCCGGCAACGCAGACAGCGCGCAATGTTGCGGTGGTGCGTGAAGGGCGGCCGGATGTGCCGCCAGCCTTCGTGGAAGCATTGGTGTGGCACGGTGATGGTTGGGTTCCTGTAGCCGGCGCGAAGGTTGAAGGCGTGTTGCAATTCCCGCTGGGGCCTCAGTTGCGCCCGCGCGACATTGAAGTGCGTTCGAAGGGGCTGTTCATGCTGTCCGCTTCAGAGCTGAAGACGGAATTGGAGCGCCACCCCAACCACAGCACGCTGCGCTTGCTGCTGCATGGCCACTACGCTTATCCCATGCGCACATTGGTGCTGCTGTTGCTGGGCTTGCCTTTGGTGGTCAGCGCGCGTCGCCGCAGCCCGTGGATCGCAGTGGGATTGGCACTGTTGCTGAGCATCGCGTTCTTCGCCTTGCAGAGCATTTGCTTTGAACTGGCGCGACGCGATGAGTTAGACCCCATCTTGGGCACATGGTTGCCCGTCGGAGTTTTCGGTGGCCTCGGCCTGCTGGGCTACGAGCTGATAGCGACTTGATTGCGCTCAGCGCGGCTTCGCTAAAGCGGCGCGCGCTGTCGAGGCTTCAGGCTCTAATCCGGAATCGGCGATGCCTCGCAGCAGGAGTGCAGCGGAGGCGCGATCGCCTGCGGCGAGTTGCCGTGCAGCTTCCGCGTTGCGTTCCCGCAGGAATGCGTGCCACGCGGTCGTGATGGCATCACGCTGCTGTGCAATGCGTCTCGCCATGACGCGCACCATCTCTGCATCGGCCTCGGCTTTGTTCAGCACCTGCAGCGCAGCGCGGTGGTCTAACGCGTCGGTTAGGCGGCGGCTGTCATTCAGCACAACTTGCCAAGCGTGCTGCAAGCCCGTGCCGTCGAGCAGCAACTTGTCCAGACGCTGCTCAAGATCACGCAGTGCATCGGTGCCCGCACATTCCAAGCGCATGCGCTCCACAGCTTGGTCCAGCACTTCAAGATCTTCGCGCACGCCGCGCAGTTTCGCCAACACCTTGCCGTGTTCTTCGGCGGCGCTGCGGTTGCGGTCCTGCCACGCGAGGCGCGCGTGTTGGCGCTCAGCATTGGTCCTTGTCTCGCGCAGCGTGCGGGCGTCGAAGTCGTCTGAGGCAATGGTCGC
>CAMDTN010000054.1 GCA_945907755.1 Singulisphaera sp. GP187
GTGCACCAATCTGAAGCGCAATGTCATGTCCAAGCGCTGCGGGCACGCCCACATTGGCCGTCACTGGCGCGAAAGCGCAGCGCGAAATGTTGCTATAGGCAAATGGGCCCCCCAGAGCACCATCGAAATCCAGCGCACAATTCGCCTGATTCACCTGATACTGCGGCGGCACATTGGCAGGCACATAGCTGATCCGGATCACCGGCACATACTCGTTGTTGTTGAAGTTGCGAACCGCCGCAGCGCAATCGGTGGTGCTGCCGTAGCGGTTGCCGCCATTGACACCGGCTACACCCGTTTTCCCATCAATATTTGTCGCCCACATGGCAGTGGTTCCGCATTTCTCGATCTGGACGATGAAGTCCTTCCCTTGCGCCGGATCGAAGATGAAAGGCGTTGTGAGGCCGAAGGACATCCATGTGGCGCTGCTGC
Source organism: Singulisphaera sp. GP187 (assembly GCA_945907755.1). Classification (GTDB taxonomy): domain Bacteria; phylum Planctomycetota; genus SXUL01. Next base: position 433 of record CAMDTN010000054.1, read on the forward strand.
CACCAGATGGAGGTACAGCCGCGCTGGTCCACGGACCACTGCGCACGATGGTGGCGTCAACATCCATGTTCGCTGCAAAGGTCGCATTCTGCGTGGCAACGGCGTAGTTGTTCAGCGACGACGCGAGGGTCACTTGCACTGAGGGAAAATTGAACGCCGCCACAGTGGCTGTGGCGGCGCTCGCGCGGACGGAAATGTCGGTGATCAGCAGCGGCTGCTGCGTAGCGAACTGCGCGCTGTCGTAGACCCAGTGCCATTTGTGGTTCGCTGCCGTGTTGAAGGGAAAGGCCGAGGCCGATGCACCCTGCACGGTGTCGAGGCCGGCAGGCAGCGTCTGGGTTAGCTGCGCCGCAGCAGGAGTGGCAAACACAGCCGCCAAGACAAGCAAGGGAAGCACGATGCGGAGGGACATGTTGGATTCCTCAGGGGTGAAGTTCCTCGAACTACTACTCCGCCACCGGTGCCGGGGCTGGAGTGTCAGTGGTGTACCCCGCCAGCACGCCACGCGTCAATCGGAATGCAACGAGTAGTGTCCGCCACGCGCATGCCCGCCTGAGGTCCATTCAGCAGCAGCCACAGGGGCATTCGGCGCTTGATGCTGCGCTCAAAAACTCCTATCTTGCGGCTCCAAAGTGAGATACGACCGCGCGCAACCGCTTGTGCGCTGACAGTTGTTGTTGCCCGAAAGCGAACCCGCCCATGACCAGCCGCGTGACCACCTCTGAACCCTGCCTGCGTGAAATCGAAGTCACGGTCGGCGAAGACGCCATCAAGAGCGCTTCCGACCGCGCTGTCAACGAAGCGCGTACGCAAGTGGCACTGCCGGGCTTCCGTGCTGGAAAGGTGCCCCTCAGCGTCATCGAAAAGAAGTTCGGCGCTCAGTTGCGCCACGATGTGCTGCACGACCTCATTCGCGACGGCATCGGCGATGCGCTCAAAGAGCATTCCATCGAACCAGTGAGCGAGCCCATCCTCATCGGCCAAGAAGAGGGCTCACCGAATCACCACCTGCCCACCAGTGGGCCCTTGGTGTTCAGCTTCAAGGTGGAAGTGAAGGCTGAATTTGAGCTGCCGGAATACAAGGGCGTGCAAGCGCAGCGCAAGCTGGCGCCGGTCACTGACGCCCATGTGGATGAAGTGCTGCAGCGCTTGCGCGAGCGCGCGGCGCGCTACGAGCCCGTGGAAGAAGGTGGCTATCAAGCTGGCGACCTCGTGCTGGGCACGCTCACACTGAATGTCGGCAGCACCAATGTTTGCACCGACCAAGATGTGCAAGCCATCGCGGATTACCCAGTAGTAGCTCGCGGCGTGCGGTTGGTGGACGCCGAGAAGGCTTTCGAAGCGGCAGTTGCGGGCGCAGTGTTGGAAGTGGAAGCGGACATCACCGAGGCCCATGCGACGGCGGCTGTACGCGGCAAGCGCGCTGCAGGGCGACTGAGCGTGACGGCGTTGCGCCGCAAGAAGCAGGCAGAACTCGACGACGCATTGGCCAAGGAAATGGGCCAAGAGTCGCTGGACGCGTTGAAGGCCGACATCCGCATGCGCCTTGAAGCCGACCAGAAGGCAAAGAGCGATCGCCAAGTGGTCACCGACATTCTGGATGCGTTGCTGACCAGGGTAGACATCCCAGTGGCCAACAGCCCCATCGACCGCATGATCGAGCGCCGCGCGCGGGAACTCGCCGGCCAATTGGTGCAAAGCGGCACGGCTGCCTCAGAGGCCTTGAACAAGGCCCGAGCTGAGTGCGAATCCTCTCGCGCCGACCTCGAACGCGACACGCGCAAGTGGCTTTTGGTCGAGAAAATTGCCAAGAAAGAGAAGATCTTCTGCCTCGAAGATGACTTGGACGAGGTGTACCAGCGCCTTGCCGCAGAACACGACACAACTCCGTCGAAGGCCCGTGAACACTATGAGGGCCAAGGACTTGTGGCAGAATTGCGCGCCGAAGTGGTGGAACGCAAGTGCTGCGAATTCCTCAGCGCGAACGCCAGAATTGCCGATGCTTAAACCACGCTTGGAAGGTCAGGCTGCATGCAGCCAGACCGCTTCAATGCACCACCGTCACGCACTTAGAAAAATGGAGAGGGACCATGGACGCCAAGGCTGAGTACTACATCCCGTTCGTTATCGAGAAGACTGGCAGGGGCGAGCGCCAGTACGACATTTACTCGCGCCTGCTGGAAGATCGGATCGTGTTCATCGGCACGGAAGTGACCGATGGGCTGGCCAACGCGATCATCGCGCAGCTCCTTTTCCTCGCCAAGGAAAACAAGACGCAAGACATCAGTATCTACATCAACAGTCCGGGTGGCTCCGTCACCGCCGGCCTCGCGATCTACGACACTATGCAATTCCTCCCCTGCCCAATCGCCACCTACTGCATCGGCCAAGCCGCCAGCATGGGCGCGGTGTTGCTCGCAGCAGGCAGCGAAGGCAAACGCCATGCGCTGCCGAACGCGCGCATCATGATTCACCAGCCATGGGGTGGAGCGCAGGGCACCGCATCGGATATCCTGATTCAAGCCAGTGAGATCTCACGCTTGAAGCTGAACTTGAACACCATCCTCGCCAAGCACTGCAAACGCGAAGTCGCGCAGTTGATCAAGGACACCGATCGCGATTACTTCCTCTCGGCCGACGAAGCCCGCGAGTACGGCCTCGTGGATCATGTGGTGACCACTAAGAAGTGACCTATGGCAAAATCGGGGCCGGAAACTGAAGTCTGCACATTCTGTGGCAAGACCCGCTTCAAGGTGAAGAGCCTGATCAGCGGTCCGCCCGGGGTGAATATTTGCAATGAGTGCATCGAGATCTGCAACACCATCCTGCTCGAAGAGAACAGGAAGCAGCAGCTCGCTTCGCCCGACAGCAAACCGTTGGCGCAAGATTCCGTCCCGACCCCGGCAGCCATCACCAAACATCTTGACGAGTACATCATCGGCCAGATGCACGCCAAGCGCGTCTTGAGTGTGGCGGTGCACAACCACTACAAACGCTTGATGCACCAAGGCCAGAGCTCCCGCAGCGCCAACGAAGTCGAATTGGAGAAATCCAATGTGCTGCTCATAGGGCCTACTGGCAGCGGCAAGACATTGCTGGCGCGCACCCTCGCCAAGTTCTTGGATGTGCCTTTCGCCATCGGCGACGCCACCACGCTCACCGAAGCCGGCTATGTGGGCGAAGATGTCGAAAACCTCATCTTGAAGTTGCTGCAAGCCTGCGATTTCAACATCGAGAAAGCGCAACGCGGCATCATCTTCATCGATGAGATCGACAAGATTGGGCGCACAAACCAAAACGTCAGCATCACGCGCGATGTCTCCGGTGAAGGTGTGCAGCAAGCCTTGCTGAAGATGCTCGAAGGCACCGTGGCCAATGTTCCGCCACAAGGCGGGCGCAAGCACCCGGAACAGCAGTACATCGCGGTGGACACCACCAATATCCTGTTCATCTGCGGCGGCACTTTCGTGGGCCTCGAACGGCTCATCGCAAGACGCACGGGCCGCACCATGATCGGCTTCGACCCCAAGACCCCCACCGGCGAAACGCCAATCCTCATCGAAGGCGAGCGCAACGCCGCCTTGCTGCGCCTTGTCGAAACCGAAGACCTCGTGCAGTTCGGAATGATCCCTGAGTTGTTGGGGCGCTTGCCGGTGCTGAGCGTGCTGGATCCGCTGTCGGAAGCAGACTTGAAGCGCGTCATGACCGAGCCGCGCAACGCCATCATCCGTCAGTACCAGCGCTTCTTCGAAATGGAAGACGCCACCCTCGAATTCGCCGACGACGCCTTGAACGAGCTGGCGAAACAAGCCATCAATCGCAAGACCGGTGTGCGTGCGCTGCGCGGCTTGGTGGAAGAACTATTACTGGATGCCATGTTCCATTTGCCCGAGGCCTCTGAAGGCCGCGAATTCCAGATCACCGGCGCAATGGTGCGTGGCGAGAAGCCTGTGAAGGCGCGCAAGAAAACTGCGAAGGTCGGCGAGAAGAAGCGGACATCCGCCTAAGGCGCGGCGCATGAGCGCCAAGCGCCGCATCACTGATCTTTCCCTCGCAGAGTTCTGCGAGTTTGCTGCGGCGCAACACCAACGCCCCTTCCGTGGGCAACAGCTTTTTGATTGGGTGATGGGCCGCGGTGTGTGCAGCGTTAGTGGCATGTCCAACGTAGCCAAGCCGCTACGCGAAGCATTGGAAGCGCACTTCGATTGTTCCCCACCGCGGGTGCAGTGGAGCGGCGACGCCGCAAGCGGTACAGAAAAGGCTTTCGTGCAACTGTCGGATGCCGCGGGCGACGGCGTGGAAGCCGTGCTGATCATGGAGGGCGAACGCACCACGGCGTGTTTGTCTTCGCAGGCCGGCTGCCCGGTGGCCTGCGTGTTTTGCGCCTCTGGCGTGCTGGGCTTGCGCCGCAACCTCACACGAGGCGAAATCGTCGACCAATTCCTCGCCGTGCGTGAGCGCGCGCAAAGCCATGGGCGCCGCGTTTCCAACATTGTGGTGATGGGCATGGGCGAGCCCATGCTGAACTACAGCGCCGTCATCGAGGCTTTGGACATCATTCACGACCCCAAGGGCGGCGGTATTGGCGCGCGCCACATCACCATCAGCACAGTGGGTTTGGAAAAAGGTGTGGCGCGCCTGACCGCAGAAGGCAAGCAGTACACCCTTGCGTTCAGCTTGCACGCGCCCAACGACGAACTCCGCCGCGAATTAGTGCCGTTTGCCGCGGCGATGAGCATCGATGCCATGGTGCAGGCCGCTGCGGCCTATCTCGATGGCACAGGGCGCGAAGTGACTTTCGAATATGTGCTGCTGGATGAGGTGAACGCCTCCTCCGACGACGCCCACGAATTGGCGCGCCGCTTGCGTGGCGTGCGCGGCACTGTGAACCTCATCCCGTACAACGAAAACCCTGGCTTCAACTGGAAACGCCCTTCGCCCGAACAGGTCGATCACTTCGCCGAGATCCTGCGCGCAGCCGGAGTCAAAGTTTCTGTGCGCAAGCGCAAGGGGCATCGCATCTTGGCCGCCTGCGGCCAACTGCGCTTGCAAGAATTGCACCGCACGCACTAATGCGCGCTAAGGCTTGGTGGGGCGGGGCGTCAGCACCACGCGCATCTTCAGTTCAGCACCCGCGCGCAGCACGCCAAGTTCGACACTCGTCCCTGCCGCAGTTCGAGCCACGCGCGCTTTCAGCATCGCGATGCCTTCCATGCGCTGGCCATCCATGCTGATGATGGCGTCATCGCGCCGAATGTCCGCGCGCTGCGCAGCGCTGTCCGCAGTGACGCCGTCAACATGCACGCCCAATGCGGTGCGCATGCCCAACTGCTCGCGCTGTTCGCGGCTCACTCGCTGCAAGTCGCGGCCGTCAACGCCCAAGAAGCCACGGTCCACCTTGCCGTCACCGAGCAATTCGCCCGCAACGAACTGCGCATCGCACGAAGGCAGCGCCAAGCCGATGCCGTTGCCCTGCCCGCTCACCAACAGGCTGTTGATGCCAATGACACGCCCGCGCATGTCCACCAACGGGCCGCCGCTGTTACCCGGATTGATGGCGGCATCGGTCTGAATGAAATCGCTGTAATCCCCGCGCTGAAAGCCACGCGCGCTGCGATGCAAGCTGGACACAATCCCGTGAGTCACCGACCACCCCAGCCCGAACGAATTGCCGATGGCTAAGACTTCTTCGCCCACAATCAGCGCTTCGCTGTCGCCCCATTCAATGGGGCTCAGCACCTCCGGGCAATCGATGTGCAGCAGCGCAAGATCGGTGGGTTCATCAATGCCCACCAGCGTAGCTGTGTGGGTTTCGCCTGAAGATAGTTGCACAACAATCGGGTCTACGCCCTTCACCACGTGATGGTTTGTCAGGATGTGCCCATCGCCGCGGACCACGACGCCTGTGCCCGTAGACTCCATCGTCGGACCGCGGCCGAAAAGCGAAACCACCGCAGGCCGCAGCTTCTGCGCCACTTCATGAGGTGCGCCCATCTCAGCGCGCATTTGCATCAAGCGCGACACTTCGCGCCCCACCGCCGCGTGCATGCCATAGTCCACATTGGGCACCATGGCAGGTCGCCCTATCCACATTCCCACACCAACGCCGATGCCCACCAAAACAAACGCCGTCATCACGGTGCGCATGCGCTGAGTTGCGGTGATGGTCATTGCATCGGCTCCGAGTTCAGCGCGCCCGAGGCCCGCAGAGCACTAACTTCACGCCCTTGCGCACCACCGTAACCGTCATGGGGTTTGGCGCCTCGCGCTGCAAAGTGCGGCTGATATCTTCGCTACTGCTGATCCTCGTGTCGTCGACAAGCAGCAGCAAATCGTGCTCCTTCACGCCGAGCACCGCGGCACAGGATTCTGGCACCACGCTGGTGACGCGCACGGTCCCCAATGGCAATTCCAGATGGCGGCACAAATCTGCGCTGGCGGCTTCGATCATCACACCCAAGCGTGGACCTAATGGTGCAGGCGGCGCACTGGGCGCCGGCTTGACGCGCTGCCGACGACCGAAAGGCCAAGGAAAACCGCCCTGCGCGCTTGGCTCGTTTTCCGCGAGCATTGGCTGGACATGGGCCGCATAGATCTCCGGATAGTTCTTCTCGAATTCCGCCTTGTTGGCGGCTGCATAGCTCTGGGCTTCGCCCGCTGGCGCGCCATTCGCGCCCAGCTTCTGGATAACCACCAGCAAACTGCCATCGGAGCGCTGAACAATTTCCAAGCGTTGCTCACTGCTGATCACCGTGCTGTGAAATGATGTGGCTGATGAACCACCGAAGGTCTTGAAGTTGATGTCGCTACGCCCTTCTACTGCGCGCACTTCGCGCAACGGTTCTTCCACCTTGGTTTCACCCGACAGTTCCTTCAACAACATCTTGCAGCGCGTGCTGGTTTCGAGGTTGCCAGACTTGCTCCCTTCCTCGAGTTCCGCGCGGGCCTTCCCACCCAAGTTGCGCAGCTTCGCCATAGCTGCGTCGCGCTCAGAGAATTCGTTGCGGCCCAACTGCTGCACTAACGACGATGCCTCGGAAACTTGAATGGGCACCACTGGCGCCACGGAGACTTGGGCGCTCAACACCAATGCGAAGAGTGGAAGGAGCACGAGACCATAGATGCGCTGCATGCGGATACCTCGCCCGCAGTTTACGCTTCGCCGCCGATGTCGCCCCAGTTGTCGCGCGGCTTCAGGCGCAACTTGAGATCAGCCCACAGCGGAGCGGGCGCGTGCCCTCCTGCAGAAGCCCGCAACAACATCCCTTGCGCGCCGTACTCGAACACCCCGTCCCGGCAGACCTCACAGCCGGCCACATGGGCTCGGGCTTCGGTGAAAAGGCTTCCCTCAAGGTCCCCGCTCGCAAGGAGGGGCAGTAATTCTTGCATGCGATGGCAGTCCATGCACATCAGACTACGGGCGGGCGGGACTGAGTGTTAGGCCCGTGTGCAGAAATCACCTGTCGCCGGAAGGCGGGCCCGCGGGAACGATCACCGCGCCCCCTTCGCGCAGGACCTGCTTCAGGGCGCGCTGCATGATGGCTTCGGCTTCGGCTTTGGCGTCCGGCACCTGCGGTTCGCTCGCGTTTTTCGGCAATTCGCAGGGTAGTGTGCGCAACGCTGGCTGGCCGCCTGGCCGCAACACTTGCACTTGCACTTGCCCGCGCTGCACCGCCCGCTCGGTGGGGCCCGCAAAGCAGAGCGGTTCGTCGTCCACGCGCAAAATGCAATCGCCGACGCGCAAACCCGCCGCCGCAGCAGCACCGTCAGCAAGAATCTCCGACAGCACCGCACCGCAACCGGCGCCAAGCCCGAGAGTGGTGGCACTCGCTTCATCCAACGCGCGCGCACGCACTCCGAAAGCTCGGCGCAGGGGCACCAATCCGGCACGCAGCACTTGCGCATCCACCTCATGCAGTTGCAGGCGCGCGTCTAAGTCCCCCGCCGCCGCGGCAGCCACCAACGGTTCGCTCAATTCGGCCAGCAAGGCCAGTTGACGCAGCACCAATGCTTGCAATGCGGCCGTGGAATCCTCTTCTTCCACAATGGTGCTGACTTCGCTTTGGCGGCAAGCCACCAACGCGCACAGGAGCATCAACACGCAGGACCCACGCCACAGCATCAGCGCACCGCCGCTGCATCAGCAAAAAGTGTGCCCATAGCGCGAAACTTCTTGAAGCGCATGTCCAACAGCTCTGCCATAGGCACGCGGCCCAATTGATCCAACTGCTCGATGATGACGCGCTTCAATTCCTGCACCGCTGCCGCCGGAGCGCGGTGCGCAGCACCCACGGGTTCCTCCAGCACCGCGTCCACTACGCCGAAGGAAAGCAAGTCTTTCGAGCAAAGGCGCAACGCCTTGGCCGCGTCGGGGGCCCGCTTCGCATCGCCCCACAAAATGGCAGCGCAACCTTCCGGGCTGATCACCGAGTAGTACGCGTGCTCCATCATCAACACGCGGTCGGCCACGCCGATGCCTAACGCACCACCGCTGCCGCCTTCGCCCACAACGATGGACACAATGGGCACTTTCAGCGCGAACATGGCTTGCATGTTTTCGGCGATGGCCCAACCTTGGCCGCGCTCTTCCGCACCAATTCCGGGATATGCGCCAGGCGTATTAATCAGCGCCACGATGGGCAGGCCAAATTTCTCGGCCAACTTCATCTTGCGCAGCGCTTTGCGATAGCCCTCCGGGTGCGCGCACCCAAAGTGTGCTTTGATTTTCTCGCGAGTGTCGCGGCCTTTGCGGTGCGCCACCACCATCACGCGATGCGACCCGATGCGAGCAATCGCCGTCATCATGGCGGGGTCGTCGCGAAAATTGCGGTCTCCGTGCAACTCCACCAACTCGTCGCACATGCCTTCGACGAAGTCCTCGCACAGCGGGCGCCCAGCGGCGCGAGCAACTTGCACCTGCTGCCACGGGCTAATGGCGCGAAAAACCTCTTGCACCAAGCGGTTCAGGCGGTGCTTCAACGGGGTGATTTCGCCACCCAGTTTCAGATTGGTGTCCGACGACAATGCCTCTAGTTCGGCGATCTTGCCTTCAAGCTCGTGGATGGGGCGCTCGAAGTCCAAAACCTCGTGAGCCTTGGGCGTGCGTGTCGTGTTCTTTGTGGACTTGGAATCGGCCATGCGGCGAGGGTCCCTTGCTGGGGCGCGATCCTAACCCCGCCAACATTGCCGCGCAGGCCCGCGCTGCTATGTTCCGAGCCGCATGCGCTGGCAGATCGAGGTCCTCCCACGGGACCCCTCTCATGACTCTCTTGGCAGCGTCCTTGCACGCAAACTGCGAGCGCTGGGCGTCCCTAAAATCACGCGCGTCGATGCAGCGCGGCTGTACCTGCTGAGCGGCGCGCTCACCCGAGCCGATGCCGAACGCGTGGCGCAGCATCTGCTGGCAGACCCTGTCACTGAATGTGCCAGCGTGCACGAGTGGGAGCATTACGGCGGTGATGCGCCAGGCTGCGTCGCGGTGTTCAAGAAGCATGGCGTCACGGACAGCGCCGAAGCCGGAGTGCTGCGCGGCGCCGCGAGCTTGGGCGTGCAGGCCGAAAGCGCAAGCACAGGCATGCGCTACCGCCTCGAAGGCGTGCCTAAGGCCAAGTTGCAAGCAGTTGCCGAAAGCGCCTTGGCCAATTTGGCCATCGAGAACATCCAAGTAGGTAGCGACCGCTTCCCCGCCGCGAAACCGCTGGCCAAAGGGCGCGTGCAGCGCGTCGAGGTGCCGCTGATTCATGCGAATGATGCGGCACTGGAACAACTCTCTCGTCGCGGTGGGCTGTCGCTGAGCTTGGCAGAGATGCAAGTCATCCGCGCGCACTTCGCAGCGGTCGGCCGCGAGCCCAGCGAGATCGAACTCGAAAGTGTGGCGCAGACTTGGTCCGAGCACTGCAAGCACAAAACTCTGTGCGGCGAAATTGACTACCGCGGCCCCGGCATCGGCACGCTGCCGGGCAATGCGCGCATTAGCAATCTGCTGAAGACAACCATCAAAGACGCCACCACTGTTTTGGATCGCGATTTCTGTTTGTCAGTATTCCACGACAACGCCGGCGTCATCGCCTTCGACGGCAACTGGGCTTTGTGCATGAAGGTGGAAACGCACAATCATCCCAGCGCCATCGAGCCTTATGGCGGCGCGGGCACAGGCCTCGGTGGCGTCATCCGCGACATCTTGGGTACTGGCCAAGGCGCAAAGCCCGTGGCCAATGTCGATGTCTTCTGTGTCGGCGACCCCAATATGGCGCCGGAGGATGTGCCCAAGGGCGCCATGCACCCGCGGCGCATCTTGCGTGGCGTGGTTGAAGGCGTGCGCGACTACGGCAACCAGATGGGCATTCCCACGGTTGCTGGCGGCGTGTTCTTCGACAACCGTTATGTCGGCAATCCGCTGGTGTATGCCGGCACGGTGGGGCTGCTGCCGGTGAACCGCGTGCGCAAGCAAGTCTCCCCCGGCGATGTCATCGTCGTCTTGGGCGGACGCACTGGGCGCGACGGCATCCATGGCGCCACCTTCTCCAGCCTCGAACTGCACGACAGCTCTGAGACAGCGGATGCCGGCGCAGTTCAAATCGGCAACGCCATCACCGAGAAGAAACTGGCCGACATCGTTCTGCAGGCACGCGATTTGGATTTATTCACCGCCATCACCGATTGCGGTGCGGGTGGTTTCTCCTCCGCTGTGGGCGAAATGGGCGAACTGTGTGGCGCGCGGGTTTACCTCGAACGCGCTCCACTGAAATACGCGGGGCTTTCCCCCACCGAAATCTGGATCAGCGAATCGCAAGAGCGCATGGTCTTGGCTGTGCCGCAAGAGCGCGTCGCGCCGCTGCTCAAATTGGCGGCTTCCGAAGATGTCGAAGCCTTCGTGCTGGGCGAATTCACCAGCACCAACCAGTTGGAACTTTTTTACGGTCATGAGTGCGTGGGCTCCATCTCCATGGATTTCTTGCACAACGCGGTGCCGCGCGTCGAGCGCAGCGCCACGTGGGAACCAGCACCCACGGAAGGCTTGCCGCTGCCCGCAGCCGCGGACGCCACAGATGTGCTCTTGCGCCTCTTGAGCTCGCCCAACATCGCATCCAAAGAGTGGATCATTCGCCAGTACGACCACGAAGTGCAAGCGGGCTCGGTGCTGAAGCCATTGGTGGGCATACGCCATCAAGCGCCCGGCGACGCCGCTGTGATCGCGCCTGTGTTGGGGTCTACCGTTGGCTTTGCCGTGGGCTTGGGGATGAACCCTTGCTACGGCGACATCGACCCGTATGGCATGGCCTGCGCAGCCATCGACGAAGCGCTGCGCAATGTGGTGGCTGTCGGTGCCGATCCTGATCACTGTGCCATCCTCGACAATTTCTCGTGGGGCAACTGCGCCAAGAGCGACCGCTTGGGCGGGTTGGTGCGCGCCGCTTGGGCTTGCCGCGACGCTGCGGTGGCTTTGGGCACGCCGTTTATTAGCGGCAAAGACAGCCTGAACAACGAATACCGCGTAGGCGAAAAGACCATCGTCATTCCGCCTTCGTTGCTCATCTCGGCACTGGCGCGCGTCGAAGATGTGCGCCGCGTGGTCAGCATGGATTTCAAAGCCGCCGGTTCCGCCATTTGGATGGTGGGCCTGACGCGCGACGAAATGGGCGGCTCGCATTTCTTGCGGCTGCACGGACAACGCGGCGACACCTTGCCGTCATTCGATGGCGTTGTGGCTCGCGCAACTTTCGCCACGCTGCATGCGGCCATTCGCAGCGGTTCGGTACGCGCATGCCACGACCTATCCGAAGGCGGCCTCGCAGTGGCCGCGGCGGAAATGGTCTTCGCCAGCGACATCGGCGCTGACATCGACTTGGATCTGCTGCCATCCGACAAGGCAGGCCACGACGACCGCATCCTTTTGTTCTCCGAATCGCTCACCCGCTTCTTGGTGGAAGTGCCCGAAATCCATTGTGCACGCTTTGACGCACAGTTGACCGGCGTACCGCACGCACGCATCGGCACCACCAACACGCAAGCGCGCCTTTGCATCCGCCGCAGTTCCAGTGGGCGCACATTGGTGGCCGCGGATGCGCCCAGCATGGAGCGCGCTTTCCGAGCACCTCTTCCCAAAGCCCTCGAAGGCGGAGACGCTTCCCATGGCTGAACCTCGCGTGCTTGTGCTGCGTGCCGCCGGCACCAATTGCGATGCAGAAACCGCACACGCCTTCGTGGCCCATGGCGCCAGCGCACAAACCGTGCATGTGAACCGCTTGCTGGCCACGCCAACATTGTTGGATGGTGTGGGCTTGGTGGCCATACCAGGCGGCTTCAGCTATGGCGATGACATTGCCGCCGGCAAAGTGTTCGCAGCAGAAATCAGCAACACTTTGGGCGACCACTTCCGCAAGTTCATCGCGCGCGGCGGGCTCGTGTTAGGCATTTGTAACGGCTTCCAAGTGCTGGTGAAAACCGGTTTGCTGAGCGTGCCCGACGACAACGGCGCAGCCAGCCCCATCACGCTGCACTGGAACGACACGCACCGCTACGAAGCACGCTGGGTGCATGTCAGCGTGGATGCGAGCCTATGCGTGATGGCCCCGAAAGATAAGCGCCTGCTGGAACTGCCCGTCGCCCATGGCGAAGGCAAACTCATAGGCACGGACCCGAACATGGCTGCGCGTGCGCTGACGCGGCACCAAGCGGTGTTCCGCTATGTCAACGCCGATGGCAGCGAACCCGAGTGGCCCGCCAACCCCAATGGATCGCAGGGCCACATTGCTGGTTTGTGCGACTCTACCGGCCAAGTGCTGGGCCTGATGCCGCACCCTGAACGCGCCATGTTCCCGTGGCATCACCCCGCGTGGACCCGCGAACCGCAACGCAGCGAAGGCGATGGCGCCAGCTTGTTCCGCGCCGCCGTTGCGGCCATGCGATGAAACTCGTACGCCACAGCATTTTGTTGCTCAGCGTCCTCGCGCTTCTGCTGTGCAGCGCCTGCGGCAAAGACGAAACGCTGAACGCAGTGCAAGTGCCTGAAGCCATTCCCTTGGATGGCCCTGCCGCACTCACGCGTTTGACAGATTTTTTGCAGCGCCCGTGGCGCGCAGAACTGCGCGCGCACAAAGACATCGCCGCTGCCCACATGGTGCTGCTGCAAGAGCAATCCAAAGGGTTCGCCGACAAGGTGCGCCTGCAACAGTTGTTGGGCCCTCCGCTACCCAATGTGCTGCGCGCGCTTGAAATGCTGCAGCCCATTGGCGACCGCATCTTCACCCTCGACAAGTCCTTCACCGCTTGCAGCGCTGGATTGCGCGTGCCGCCCGAGCGCCCCTGCCCACTGCGCACTCGGGTCGAAACCAACTGGAAGCGCGCGCGAGAACAGGCTTGGAAGTTGGTCAACGACGGTTTGGATGAAGTACGCCAAGGCGGTGATGTCACGCGCTTGCGTGTCGGTGTGGTGGCGTTGAACGATGCGCGCAACGAGGCCGAACAATTGGCCACGGCCGCAGTGACTCTGTTGACATCTGTAGAACAAGTGCGCGGTTTGGTGGGCACATTGGAAGAGCGTCTGCTCTCGGCCAAGCGCCGCGTGGCGGGGCTGCGCGAAGATGGCGACAACGCGGCTGCCGATGCCCTAGAATCTGCTGCCCGCGCCGTTGAAAGCGCGTTGCCCGAACTCCGCGGGCGCGCCGAAGCCTGCGCCTTGTCACTCGCTTGCGAAGAAGCCAGCGCACCAGCTCAATCCGAAGAACTGCGCACCGAGTGCGACGGCCTCGCCGCCGCGCTGCGGAAGCCCTAGCCCCCCAGCACCTGCTCCCAGCCGGGCTTCAATGTGCGTGAAGAATCGCGCCGCACAGTCAAACCAATGCGGTCGAAGTGTTCCAGCAACGGAATCACATACTTGCGCGAGGCGTTGATCACATCCTTCATCTGATTGCTGGGCATGGCGCCATGCTCTTGGCAATACGCCACCAACTTGTCGCGCGCGTCTTGCACAGACTTCTGGTGCACAAACACATTCTCGTCCAACTCCACCACCAGCGCGCGTCCGGTGAGAAGCTTCA
>CAMDTN010000055.1 GCA_945907755.1 Singulisphaera sp. GP187
GATTTCCAAGTACAGCGGGCCTGCGTGTCCGCGCGGGATCTTGTCGTAACGCGGGTTGCCGTCGCAGAGGGTGCGCGTCTGCACATCCAGACGCCCGATGCTGCTCTTATTGTTGGTGTACGCGCCCAACCATGCGGGCAAGCTGCAGCACTCTGCGAGCCGTGCAATAAACACCTTGCCGCGCTCCAAGATCTGCGGCGTGCTGAGGTCTAATGTGCCGCGCGCATACTGCGCGATGATGTCTGCCACGCGCTCCCCCGCGAGAGGCAGCACAGACGCAGGCATGCGCCACAACTCTTTATCGAGGGTGAGGTCTAACGAACAGGGCTGGACACGCGCGGCCAAGCTGCCGGAGCCCGCGAGGGCCCCGGTTCTGATGAGGTCGAGAATCTGCTCTGCGCTAAGAGCTCCCGGTTGCGCTTCCAAGAGTCTCTCCGTCCACCGATCAGGAACAGCCGAGGGATGATCCACAGTTGAGGCATTTGTAGCATGCCCCGTTGCGCACTGTGATACTGCCGCAAGTGTCACAGAAGGGCGCATCGCCCATCATCGTCTCGAGGTGCTCCGACAAAGCGTTGCGTGTAGCGCGTAGAGCCTTCACTTCGTTGGCCTTCACTGCGGGTTCTGGGGCACCGCCGATGTCGACCTCGCATTCGCGCACGCGCACATCCAGTGATGCAGCGGTTGCGCTCGCCTGCGGCGCTGCCGTAGGCCCGTCAGCAGTGCCATCCATCGGTGGCACCTGCACGAAGTCCGTACGCCCGAGATACTCCATTCCGAGCACGCGGAAGATGTAGTCGATGACAGAAGTGCACCACTTCACATTGGGGTGATCGACCGGCCCTTGCGGATCAAAGCGCGTGAACGTGAACACATTCACGAACTCTTCCAAAGGCACGCCGTACTGAAGCCCGAGGCTCACGGCGATGGCGAAGCAGTTCATCATGCTGCGGAAGGCGGCGCCTTCCTTATGCATGTCGATGAAGATTTCACCCAAAGTGCCATCGTCGTAGTTACCTGTGCGCAAGTAGATCTTGTGCTGGCCGACGCGACCTTCCTGAGTGAAACCGAAACGCTTGCGGGACAAGCGACGACGACGCAGCGCCGGCGTTGCCATGGTGGGCGCGGCCAACGGAGCAACATTGGTGGCTTCGGCTGGTGCTTCGGTGGTGGTCTTGCGGCCCACAGCAGCATCGCCACTGCTGTTCAGTGGCTGGCTGCCCTTGCTGCCGTCCCGATAGAGCGCCACAGCCTTCAGGCCCAGTTTCCAAGACTCGAGGTATGCCTCCTCAATGTCTTTGACACTGACCTCGTTGGGCATGTTCACCGTCTTGGAGATGGCCCCAGAAATGAACGGCTGTGCCGCCGCCATCATGCGGATGTGGCCCATGTGGTGAATGAAGCGCTTGCCCGTGCGACCGCAGCGGTTAGCGCAGTCAAACACCGCCAAGTCTTCATCTTTCAGGTGAGGCGCCCCTTCCACGGTCTGGCTGCCACAAGCCCATGAGTCGGCCTTACGCACGTCGGCATCGCTGAAACCAAAGCGCGCCAGCAGGTCGAATCCCGGACGTGCCCAGTCCTCGGCGCTGATGCCAAGGCGTTTGCGGCAGTCCTCACCCAGCACATGCGGTGCAAAAGTTTGGCGCAATTCGAAAGCCCCGGCGAGTTCGCGTTCTGCGCGTCCGATGTCTTCTTCCGACAGACCCTTAGCGCGCAGCGCCGTGCGGTCGACACCTGGGCAACCTTCCAGCGTCTGATGCCCCAACACCCAGTTCAGGATGTCTTGGGTCTGGCGCTTGTCATAGCCGAGCGAACCGAGCGCCCTAGGCACGCACTGATTGATGATCTTGAAGTAGCCGCCGCCGGCGAGCTTCTTGAACTTCACCAACGCGAAGTCGGGTTCAATGCCTGTGGTGTCGCAGTCCATCAGCAGACCGATGGTTCCGGTGGGCGCGATGACCGTGGCTTGCGAGTTGCGGTAGCCATGGCGCTTGCCAGAGCTCACAGCAAGATCCCAATCAGTGCGCGCGGCCTCAACGAGATAGGCGTTGTCGCTACCTTCTTCGAGGGCGTACGCCGCGTCGCGGTGCATATTCATGACGCGCAAGAAGCTGTCACGGTTCTGCGAGTAGCCCGCGAAAGGCCCCTTGGCCGCTGAAAGCTGCGCACTGACAGCGTAGGCATGACCGCAAGTGATGGCTGACAGGGCAGCGCAAATGCTGCGACCTTCTTCGCTGTCGTAGGGAATGCCCTTCACCATGAGCATGGTGCCAAGGTTGGCATAGCCCAAGCCAAGCGGACGATAGTCATGGCTGTTCCGCGCGATGGTCTGCGTCGGGTAGCTGGCAAAGTCCACCACAATATCCATCGCCACGATGAACACGCGCACCGCGTGGCGGTAGGCCGCAATGTCAAACTTGCCCTGCTCATCGACGAACTTCATCAAGTTCAACGAGGCGAGATTGCAAGCGGAGTCGTCGAGGAACATGTACTCCGAGCAAGGGTTGCTGCCGTTGATGCGCCCGGATTCGGGGCAGGTGTGCCAACGGTTGATGGTGGAGTCGAACTGCACTCCCGGGTCTGCGCAGCGCCATGCTGCGTAGCAGATTTTGTCCATCAGCTCCGTGGCTTTGTAGTTCTTGTGCACAGCGCCCGTGGTACGGCGGACAGTGTTCCACTCACCATCTTTGAGAACCGTGTTCATGAACTCGTCTGTGATGCGCACCGAGTTGTTCGAGTTCTGGCCGGAAACCGTGCGGTACACCTCGCCGTTGAAATCCGATTCGTACCCAGCGGCGATGAGCACTTGAGCTTTGTCTTCTTCGCGCGCCTTCCAGAGGATGAAGCGCTCGATCTCCGGGTGATCCATGTCCAAGATGACCATCTTGGCCGCGCGGCGCGTGGTGCCGCCGGATTTGGTGGCGCCGGCGGCTTTATCCAGCACTTCCAAGAAGGACATGAGCCCTGAACTGGTGCCTCCGCCGCCTAGGCTTTCGCCTTCGCCACGGATGCGAGAGAAATTCGATCCGGTGCCCGAACCGAACTTAAACAGGCGCATTTCGCGCTTCACCGCGTCCGCGATGTCCAGCAAGTCGTCTTGGATGCTCTGGATGAAGCACGCCGAGAGCTGCGGGCGGGTGTAGGAATCGGTGCACTCGGCGACGACTCCGGTGCTGCGGTCCCAAGCCCAAGTGCCCACGGCCTTGCCTTGAATGCCGTAGCGCGCAGCTAAGCCGCAGTTGAACCACACCGGCGAATTGAATGCACCGTACTGGTTCAAGAGCATCCAACTGAGCTCTTGTTCGAAGTTGGCGGCGTCTTCCTTGCTGGCGAAGTAACCGCCAATGCTCTCACCCGCTTCGCGCAGTGTGCACGAGACGCGGTGAACAAGCTCGCGCACGCTGCTCTCGTTGCCGAGGGCATTGGGTACCCCGGCCTTGCGGAAGTACTTGCTGGCGGCGATGTCGGTGGCCAGTTGGCTCCAGCCTTCCGGCACCTCCACCTCGTCCATGCGAAACACCACACTGCCATCAGGGTTGCCAATGACCGAGTTGCGCTTCACGAAGCGCACCGCGTCCATCGCCTCCTGCCCAGCCTTTGTGAAGTGACGCCCGATCACGATGCCACTCTCCTGAGTCGCCCCTGCACCCCCGCGAGTGACAGTCCTCCCCCGACCGCTGAAACCAGCCATGGCTCACCCCCCCGTGAAACACTCTGAACTTTGTCGGTGTGGGGGCGGCCACCATGCCCATGGCAGCTCCGAACCCGCGGCACACCGGCGCAGAGGCCGTGATGGCCTCCCCCAGAGGCTTCCCTCCGGAACCCCCTACATATGGGGCAGCCGCGGATACTACGGACCACATCTTGGGTGTCAAGGAAAACCATCGAAGTATCTCGCGATTTCATCAAATGCAATAACTCAGCACAGGACAAGCGCTTGTGAGAGGTCGTTCTTTCATTATGCCAGAAGCGCAATTCTCTACGAAATCTCTTGACAACTATCCTCAGGGCCCACCTTCACGGCGTCCGAAATGGCGTTGGCCTGCGTTAGTGTTGTACAGCGCAGGACTTGAACCCGTCAGCGCCCACCACAAAGGAGCCCATGAGCATTGCCACACGCACCGGAGATGATGGAAATACTGGCCTTTTTGGCGGGCGCAGAGTGCCCAAGGACGATGCACGCATCGCTGCCTACGGTGCCGTGGATGAATTGAACGCGTGCTTGGGTGAAGTACGTGCTCTGCAACCTGATGCGGCAACCGACGCGCTGCTGGAACGCTTGCAAAACGAGCTGTTTTCCTTGGGGGCAGACCTCGCAACGCCGCGTGAAAACAACCCCGCCGCCGCGCGCGTGCTAGCGTTTTCTTCAGCGCATCTTGATCTTCTTGATGCAGACTTGCTGCGCGTAGAAGACGCACTCCCGCTGCTCACGAATTTTGTGCTTCCCGGCGGTTCCGCGCTGGCCGCGCGGTTGCATTTCGCGCGCACCATATGCCGCCGCGCGGAGCGCGAAGTCGTAACTCTTGCGCGCACCGAGCGCATCAACGCCACTGTCCTGCGCTACTTGAATCGCTTGTCTGATTTCCTGTTCTTACTCGCGCGGCGCGCGAACATCAGCAGCGGTGTGGCTGAAATCACTTGGCGTCAGCGCGGCGACTGAATCAGGGCGCGCCACGCGCGGCCAGGCAGCGCGCGCCCAAGTGCAGCGGCGACGACTTGTCCTGCGCGCACTTGCAGCGCGAGGTCGACACCGGTGCTGACACCAAGTCCAGCGAAAAGATGGAGAAGATCCTCGGTGGCCACATTGCCTGCAGCACCCGGAGCGTTGGGGCAGCCACCTAATCCGCCAGCAGACGAATCGAAACTGCGCGCGCCAGCTTCGTAGGCAACCAACGCATTCGCTATGCCCATGCCGAACGTGTCGTGGAAATGCAACGCGCTGCAGTCCATCAAACCGGCTGCTTGAATCAGTTGACACAGCACGCGGACTTCAGCGGGAGTGGCTTTGCCTGTGGTTTCGCCAAAGCTGATTTCTGCGCAACCAAGCGCACGCAAGCGTTCGGCTATAGCAACAGCGCGCGCCGGGTCGGTGCGCCCTTCAAGCGGGCAGTGCAACACTGTGGAAACATATCCACGGAGCTGCGTTCCGCTTGAACGACAACGCGCCGCCACTTGCTCGATGCGCTGCATGCTCTCTGCAACATTCGCATTGGTGTTCTTGCGACTGAAGCTCTCAGAGGTGGCCGTGAACACAGCTACAGACTTGCACCCCGCGGCAAGCGCCGCTTCCATCCCCTCAAGATTCGGAACAAGGGCGGTCAATGCCACTCCGGGTAGCGGCGGCAAAGCTGCCAACACTGCCGCCGTATCCGCCATTTGCGGGATGGAGGCAGCACGCACGAAGGCGCCACACTCGATGTGCTTGTGCCCGGCCTGTGCCAACGCGGTGATAAACGCAGCGCGCTGCGCCACGCTCAGAGTTTCAGGCTCGTTTTGAAGCCCGTCGCGCGGTCCCACTTCACACAAGCGCACGCTGCTGCTCACGCGGGCTCCTCGCGCATCGCCAAGCGCACGAGCACGGCTCCAACATCAACGATGGCACCCACTTGTACGGCAACATGCAGCACCTCACCGTCGCAGGGTGCAACCAAGCGATGCTCCATCTTCATCGCTTCCAAGACCAAGAGCAGATCGCCGCGCGCAACCTGAGACCCAGCTTCGGCCGCCACAACCACGACGCGGCCAGTCATGGGTGCTTCGAGTACATCGCGTGCTGCTGCCTTCGGCTTGCCAGCACTGCGTTCCACCAATGCCGCAACGAACTGAGCACCATCCACCCACACCGACACGCCACTCTTCGCGGCGCTGAACGCGAAGCGCAGTTGCGTTGTGCCGTTGCGCAACACGCACACGCCACCCTCTTGCTGAACTATTTCGTATTCGCGCGTGGTGCCATCCAGCGTCAACAACAGCCGCGCGCCACGGCGCACCGCAGCAAGACTGTGCTCGTCATCTTGAAAGCGAAAGCGCGTTTCTTTCATGGCTGCGTTCCACCCAAACGGAATCCGTTCAGGCACTCGCTCGGCAGCGCAGGCCGAGCTGACTCGGCTGAGTGCGTCGCGTTCGCTCGCAGTGCCAATGCCGCCGCGGCCGCCCACACGGCGCTGTCCGCCGCTACTTTTGTAGGCATCTGCAAATCCTGAAGTGTGTGCGTGTAAGTTTGCGCCGCGCGCACGCAAGCGTGGTCGACCAAGCGGCCCAACCATTCGATATTCGTGGTGGCCCCGCTGACCTGAGTGCAACGCAACGCTTCTTGCAGGCGACTGCGGCACTGCTCGCGATCCCGCCCGTGGGCCAGTAGTTTTGCCAGCATCGGGTCGTAGTAGTGCGAGAGCACAGCACCGCTGACAACGCCGGCATCCACACGCAAACCAGGCCCCAAAGGCCACCGCACTTGGCCCAGCGTCCCCGTTTGCGGCAGAAAGCCCTGCGCTGGGTCTTCAGCATACAAGCGCACTTGCATAGCGTGGCCGCGCGCAGTGCTGGGTAACCCTTGCGGGAGATGCTCTCCTGAAGCGATCCGCACTTGCCACTCAACCAGATCTTCGCCGCTCACCAATTCCGTCACTCCGTGTTCCACTTGCAAACGCGTGTTCATCTCGAGGAACCAGAAGCGTCCATCGGGTTCCAACAAGAATTCGATGGTGCCTGCGCCTTCGTAGTGCACCGCTTTGGCGATGGCCACGGCTGCGCTTTGAAGCCGCGCCCGCAGTTCTTCGTTCACGGCCGCCGATGGCGATTCCTCCAGCACCTTTTGGTGCCGGCGTTGCAACGAGCACTCGCGTTCCGCAAACGCATGCACCGCACCGTGCTGATCGGCCAACAACTGAATCTCGACATGCCGCGCGCGCCCGACTAAGCGCTCCAGCAAAACCTCGCTGCGACCAAACGCCGCCAACGATTCGCGGCGCGCTGCGGCCAAGGCCGCGTCGAACTCGCGCGCTTCGTGCACCGCACGCATGCCCTTGCCGCCCCCACCATGCGCGGCCTTGATCAGCAGCGGGAAGCCGATGCGTTGCGCTTCTGCGTGGAGTGTGCGGTCATCCGCTTCCGCATCAAAGCCAGGCACACAGGCGACCCCCGCTTGGGTGGCGATGCCGCGTGCCAACGATTTGTCGCCCATGCTGCGCATGGCGCTCGCAGAGGGCCCGATGAAACACAGTCCCGCGGCGCGCACTTGTTCAGCGAAGACAGCATTTTCGGACAAAAACCCGTAGCCGGGATGCAGCGCGTCGCAGTGCATGCTGTGCGCGGCGTCGATCAGCGCTTCCGCCTTCAGGTAGCTCTCGCGCGCAGGCCCGGGCCCGATGCACGCAGCGCGTTCGGCGACCAGCACATGCAAGGCAGCGCTGTCGGCTTCGGAATACACTGCGGCCGCAGGTATCCCCATGCATGCAAGAGTCTTTTGAATGCGCACGCTGATGGCGCCGCGGTTCGCCACCAAGACTCTGCGAAAGTGGCTCATGCCTGCGGACTCCATACGGGTGGACGCTTTTCCAAGAACGCGCCAAGGCCTTCTTGCGCTTCGGGCAACGAGCGCACCTGTGCAATCAGCTCGGCGAGCTTGTCCATCAGTTCTTCGTCGGGTTGTGTGGTGCCCGCTAAGGACAATTGCTTGGCTATGCGCTGCGCCGCGGGGGCCGCGGCTCGCAATGCCGCCAGCACTTGCTGACGGCATGCTTCCAGCCCTTCAGCCGCAACGAGTTCATTCACCAAACCGATGCGCTGCGCCGTAGCCGCGTCAAAACTCTCGCCGCTCTGAAACCAACGCAAGGCTTGGGCATGGCCGATCTTGCGCAAGGCAAATGGAGAAATAACCGCGGGCACTATTCCTAAGCGCACTTCAGAGAATCCGAAGCGGGTCCCTTCGGCCGCGATCACAATGTCGACCGCAGCAGCAAGCCCTGCGCCGCCACCGAGCGCGGCGCCCTGCACCACCGCCAACGTCGGACACGGGACACGACTGAGCGCCAAGAATAGGTGCCCGAGGCGTTGTGCCTCGCGCCGGTTCACTTCAAGAGTGGCACTGCCACTGCTGCGCATCCAATTCAGGTCCGCTCCGGCACAAAACACCGGCCCGTCAGCTTCGATGCACAGTGCGCGGCAATTTGCGTCCGCACTGACATGCACAATCGCTGCGGTCAGTTGGTCCAGCATCAACGCGTCGAACGCGTTGCGTGCTTGCGGGCGTGCAAGCACGACGCGCACCACACCAGCTTCGTCGCTCACACGAATGCGCTGTTCTGCTGTGCCGCTCATCACATTCTGTACACGGGCCACTGGCTTGTGCGCATAGGACGCTGCTGCGCTGCTTCCAAGGCCAACGCCAACACCGCGCGTGTCTCCGAAGGCAGAATCACGCCGTCATCCCACAAACGCGCAGTGGCGTACATCGGGTTGCCCTCCGCTTCGTACTTCGCACGAATCGGAGCCGCGATGGCCTCTTCATCCGCCGCAGAGAAAGTGCCGCCCTTCGCTTCCACTTGGTCGCGCTTCACAATGCTGAGCACAGTGGCGGCTTGCTCGCCACCCATGACCGAGATGCGCGCATTCGGCCACATGAACAAGAACTCTGGTTCGTAGGCGCGGCCGCACATGGCGTAGTTGCCCGCGCCAAAGCTGCCACCAATAATGATGGTGATTTTGGGCACCTCCGCGCAGGCAACGGCTTGGACCATCTTGGCTCCATCCCGGGCGATGCCTTCATTCTCGTAACGGCGGCCCACCATGAAGCCCGTAATATTTTGCAAGAAAAGGAGCGGAATGCCGCGCTTTGCGCAGAGTTCCACAAAGTGCGCGCCCTTGCGTGCGCTCTCGGCAAAGAGCACGCCATTGTTGGCAACCACCCCCAGCGGCATTCCATGCACATGCGCAAAGCCACACACAAGCGTCTTGGCGTATTCCGCTTTGAACTCATGAAAGCGGCTGCCGTCGACTAGGCGCAGCAACACTTCGTGCACATCCCAAGGCTCGCGCGGCGATAGCGGCACCACACTGGTAATGCCTGCTGGGTCTGCAAGAGGTTCTTCTGCCGCACGCGTTCCAGCAGGCCCGCTGCTCGCGGGCCCCAAACGAGCCACCATCTCGCGCAGCGTGTCAAGCGCTGCAGTTTCGTCTTCAGCGAAGTGATCGGTGACGCCGCTCTTGCGGCAGTGCACATCGGCGCCACCCAGATCTTCGGCGCTGACACTTTCTCCCGTCGCGGCACGCACCAGCGGCGGCCCGCCCAAGAAGATGGTCCCGTTGCCCTTCACGATGACGGATTCATCGGACATGGCGGGGACATAAGCGCCGCCAGCGGTGCACGAGCCCAGCACGGCTGCCAATTGCGGAATGCCCTCACTGCTCATGCGCGCTTGGTTGAAAAAGATGCGCCCAAAGTGTTCACGGTCCGGAAACACATCGGCTTGCAGCGGCAAGAACGCGCCGCCGGAATCCACCAAATACAAGCACGGCAAACCACAGCGGCGCGCGATGTCTTGGGCGCGAACATGTTTCTTCACGGTCAGCGGGTAGTAAGTGCCGCCCTTCACTGTGGCATCGTTGGCCACCAGCATGCACAAGCGCCCATGCACTCGGCCGACTCCGGTGATCACGCCTGCCGATGGCACTTCGCCGCCGTACATGTCTTCCGCCGCCAACATCGACAGCTCTAAGAAGGGCGAGCCTGTATCGAGCACGCGATCGATGCGTTCGCGCGGAAGCATCTTGCCACGGGCACGATGGCGTTCCACGGCTTCGGTGCTGCCTCCAAGCGCCACGCGTTCGCGACGCCGGCGCAACTCGGCCTCCAATTGAGCCCAAGCCTGTTGGCGCGCACGCACGTCCTCTGCGCTGGTGTCAACGCGGCTTTGCAGCGGCTCCATGGCAGCGATCCTTCAGCGCGCCACTACGCCGGTAACGACGAGTGATCCGCTCTTGTTGTCTTTTTGCAATTCGAGAATGCCCTTGGCTTCCATGTCCAAGAGCAGCTCAGAGAAACTGCTGTAGTCGTGGTATGACTCGTCAAAACTGGGCTTCTTGCGCCGAATCGTCTGCTTGATCATGCTGGCCCAGACTGTGTCGCGGCCTTCACGCAACAACGCCCGGGCCACATCGACCACTATGTCGAAGGCTTCCTTCTGTGGCTTGGATAAATCGCTACGCGCCTTCATCGGCGGCTGATTCACAGTGCGACGCAGGAGGTCCTCGTAGAAAATGAACTCGTCGCAGTTTTCGATGAGCAGCGTGCTTGTGGCTGCCTTCATCCCGATGCCGATCACTTCGCGGTCGTGCTCGCGTAGTTTAGTCACCAAAGGCGAGAAGTCGGAATCGCCGGTGACCAACACAAAGCTATCGATGAATGTGCGCGAGAAAGCGAGATCCAACGCATCCACCACCATGCGGATATCGGCGGAGTTCTTGCCCCCCACGCGCTTGCGCGGGATTTCCACCAACTCCACCGCCGCTTCATGCAGTTCCGCCTTGCCCTCGCGGTAGCCACTCCAATCCGCGTAGGCGCGCTTCACCAAGATCTTGCCCTTCTCCAAGACGCGGTCGAGGATCAGGTCGATTTGGAAGCGTTTGTGCGAAGAATTCTTCATGCCCACGGCGAGATTGTCGTAGTCGATGAAGAGCGCGATGCGCTTCTCGCGGGGCGCGGTGCCGACAGTGCTCATGAACCTCCCGGGTGGCGCCCCACAGGGGCTGGCCGCCGCGCGCCGATGGTAGCAGAGGCTCTCTGTGGTGGGCCGCCAAGCCTGCGCTAACCTGCACCACGATGGAACAAACTTTTGCGGACATGGCGCTGCGCCCGGAACTCAAGGCGGCGCTGGCCGCGCTCGGCTTTGTGAAGCCGACACCAATTCAGGCCGAGGCCATTCCTTACGGGCTCGCTGGGCGTGACGTGCTGGGCAAAGCCCGCACTGGCACCGGAAAGACTCTCGCATTCGGCTTACCGATGATCGAGCGGCTGGACCCCACTCGCGTCGCGGCGCAAGCGTTGGTGCTGCTGCCTACGCGCGAACTGGCACAGCAGGTTTCGGAGCATGTGGCAGTGGTGGCCACCGCTCGCGGGCTCAAAGTCGCGCTGCTGGTCGGCGGTGAGAAAGTGCGCTTTCAATTGCCGCGCATTCCGGGAAGCCACATTATCGTGGGCACTCCAGGACGCGTGTTGGATTTGCTCAAAGAACGCATGCTCCACATTGAGTGGGCCGAAGTCTTGGTGCTGGATGAGTTCGACCGCATGCTGGACATGGGTTTCATCGACGATGTGATGAGCATCGTGGCTTATATGCCGCGCGAACGGCAGACCATGCTGTTCTCGGCCACGGTGCCGCCCGAGATTCGCAAGCTAACCAATGCTCTCTTGCGCGACGCGAAGGAGATTGTCATCGAAGCAGGCAACCAGCCTGCCGAGAAGGCCGATCAACGCGCGCTGCGTGTGAATCCGCGGGAGCGTCTGGAAATCATGCTGCGCTTGATCAGCAGTGAACTGCAAAACGATCCGGAAAGCACCGTATTGGTGTTCGCCAATACGCGCATCGCCGTCGCCGAACTCGATCGCGAGTTTTGGGGCCGTGGCCTGCCTGCCGCAGCGCTGAGTGGCGACTTCGAACAGTCGCGCCGCTTCGCTGTCATGGATGGGTTCCGAGAAAAGCGCATTCGCGTTCTGGTGGCCACCGATGTGGCCAGTCGCGGATTGGACGTTGACCACGTGGGCCATGTGATCAACTACGACGTGCCTTTGGAAGTGGAAGACTACATTCATCGCATCGGGCGCACCGCGCGCGCAGGCCGCAGTGGCTTGGTGACCACTTTTGTGATCCCCATGCAGGAGCGCAAATTCACTCAGATCGAACAGGCCATGGGCGCCAGTCTCAGGACAGGATTCGCGAGTTTGCCGCCGGGAACCAAGCTGGCTCAAGAGAGCTTTGGTCAGGCGCCGCGCAGCACGCGCGCACCGCGCGGTGGAGCGCGCTCCAGCAGCAGCCCTCGCGGCTCTGGTGGGCGCGGGCGCCCGTCAGGCCGGTCCTCTGAAGGCCGTCCCCCAGCTCGTCGCCGGCACGCATGATCGAACTGGCCCCCGGCGTCCTTGTTGCACCAAGCGCGCTTCACTGGGCTTTCAGCCGCTCTTCGGGCCCGGGTGGGCAGAACGTGAACAAGACTGCCACACGAGTGCAGTTGACACTGTGTCTGAACGATTTGGTGGGGCTGAACGAGGGCGCACGGCAACGCCTGTTCGAGCGGCTTCAATCGCGCATCGACACGCGCCAGTGCATTTGCGTCGTGGCCCAGAGTGAGCGCTCGCAGTTAGCGAATCGCGAAAGCGCCTTGGCCAACTTGGTTCGGGTCATCAGCGCTGCGCTGCACCAACCACGCAAACGCAAAGCAACTAAACCGACCAAAGGCAGCCGCAAGCGGCGGCTGGATGCGAAGCACCACCAAGGCGCGCTGAAACAGCAACGCCGTGGCGGAGTCGATTGATTTAGAAGGTCATGCGGCGCAGTTCGCCGGCAATGGCGTCTGCGATCCAGAAGCACTCGCCGTCATGGCAAAGTGTCGTGGGTTGACCGCCGACCTTGTAGCTGACCAGCATCGCGCCATTGTTGGCGTCGATTTTATGCACCATGCCCGCTTCGGGCTCCGTGTACCAAATGGCGCGGCCAACCAAGGCAAGCCCGCCGACATCGGCCTTCGCTGGCAACGCCTTCGAAAAGCGTCCGTCGGTAGGGCGCACGCGGCGCAGTTGGCCCATGCGCGCCAACCCGTACCACAGGCACTCCTTGTCGAAGTGCAGACCGGAGAGGTCGCCAGTGCTTTGATCGACATGCAGCGACAACGGCATCGCGCCGCTCTCGGGGTCGATTTGCGAGATGGTGCGCGTGCTGCGATCGGCCACCCAAACATGGGCGCCGTCCCAAGCTACACCAGCCAACTCGCCTTCAAACGCGAGCGCAACCAACTGGTCGCCGGTCTTCGCGTTCAGGCGGTAGATGTGATGGTTGGCCCGGTCGGAGACCCAAAGGCACTCGCCATCCCAAGCCATGCCCTGCGGATTCGGACCCGGGGCCTTGATGACGCTGACAATTTTCCCTTCAGTGGTGCTCATGAGATCCTGATTAAAAGGGCGCATTAGCGCCGTGGGTTCCCGCATTCGCGGTATTCAGTGGACCAGCTTAGCCGCAGCGTTCAACGCGCCAAGCAGCACCAGAGTCAAGGAGTCATGTGCTCTAAGAGCTCGCCCAGCCGCGCATCCACCTCGCTGCGCGTCACCGTTTGTAATCGCTCCAGCCCGAAGCCTTGCACGGTGAAGGAGGCCATGACCGTGGCGTACAGCAAAGCCCGGCGCATGCCATGGAAACTGAGGTCGTTGCTGGCAGCCAACGCACCCATGAAGCCTCCAGCAAATGAATCGCCAGCACCTGTGGGGTCCACCACTTCCTTCAGCGGCAGCGCTGGAACGGCAAAGGCCTTTCCATTGCGATAGAGCAGTGCGCCGTGTTCACCGCGCTTGATCACCACCGTCTCGACGCCTTCCGCAACGATGCGCTCGGTTGCTGTGACCAGATTGCTGGAACCGCCTAACGCCCGCGCCTCGTCATCGTTCAGAATCACATTCTTGGCTGCGCGCATAGCCGCCAACAAATTGTCGCGATGCGAGCCAATCCAGAAGTTCATGGTGTCCAACAGCACGAAGCGAGGGTTTTCCAATTGTTTGCACACATGCTCCTGGGTCACAGG
>CAMDTN010000056.1 GCA_945907755.1 Singulisphaera sp. GP187
ATGGTGTTGGTCAACGAGAAGGCACCTGCAGAAGACACTGGCGTCGCGGTGGCCGCGACGCTCGGTGCAAGCATCGAAGTGCTGTACATCGCGCACCTTGGCAGGCATGAAGTGGCGAAGTGTTTGTTGGATGGCACGGTGCTGACAACTTTCGCGTGGCCCGAAGCGAGTGGGCACTATCAGCGCAAAGAGCAGTTCAATCCCACCAGCGTGGCGGTGGCGCCGGATGGCACGGTGTTTGTCGCCGATGGCTACGGGCTTTCGTGGGTGCATCGCTACGACGCGAAGGGCAAGTGGCTCAGTTGTTTCGGTGGGCGCGGTGCAGAGCCGGGGCAAATGCAAACGCCGCACGGGTTGTTGCTGGACACACGCACGCAGCCGCCGACGCTGTTGGTGGCGGACCGCGAAAACCACCGCCTGCAGCGCTTCGATTTCGAGGGCAAGTTGCTGAAGGTGATTTCTGGCGATCTGCGCCGCCCGTGCAAGATGAGCGTGCATGGCACTGACCTTGCAGTGGCCGACCTCGCGGGGCGCGTCACCATTCTTGATTCAGCAGACAAACTCGTGACGCACCTCGGCGATCAACCGCTGCCCGAGCGCCGCGCGAACAACGGTGTGCCGCGTGCCGACTGGCGCGACGGCGAATTCATCGCGCCTCACGGCCTCGCCTTCGACCGCGACGGCAACCTCTACATCATGGACTGGCTCGCCCTCGGCCGCATCACCAAACTCCAGCGTGTAAAGTGAGCGCGTCTGCTGCTGTCGGCAATAGCAACTGAACAAGGAGGCCCCATGAACTGGTATCTCGCGGTGCTGAAGAAGTACGTCGTGTTCGAAGGCAGAGCCCACCGGTCGGAGTTTTGGTTTTTCTGCCTGATCAATGTGATCATCAGCATTATTTTTGGCGTCATCGACGGGGCGACTGGCACCTTTGACGCGGAATACGGCATGGGTTTGTTGGGCCTCATCTACGCGCTGGCCGTGTTTCTTCCAGGTCTCGCAGTAACGATGCGGCGACTCCACGACACCGACCGGAGCGGTTGGTGGATCCTCATCGCATTGGTCCCGTGCGCAGGCTTGATCGTGTTACTTGTGTTTCTCACGATGGACAGCAGCCCCGGCGAGAACCGCTTCGGCGCCAATCCCAAGGGCATTCCCTCGTAGCGCAGAGCTGCGTGCACAAAACGCAAGAAGGTCGGCGGCGCCCTGCGGCGCGCCGACCCTTTGCGTAACGAATTGACCAGCGAGCGGATTAGTGCATCCGTCTCCGGATCGCAGTGCCTACTTCTCCTTCTCGAGCTCCTTGCGCAGGTCTTCCACCATTTTGGTGATCTGGGGGATTTGCGCAGCGAAACCTTCGATCCAGACGATGATCTTCTCGGCACCAGCTTTGTCGCCGGCCTTCGAAGCACCCTTCGCGGCATTCATGGCGTAGTTGATGTACGCCGTCTCTTGGGCGGGCGGCTTCAAACCACCCTTCCAGCTTTCATAGGCCTTTACTGCCCATTCAGCGGCAACAGCATCGCGCTGCTCCTTGTCTGCAGCGCGCATGGCCTTTGACATATCAGTGCCGAAGGCCTTGATCTTCTCGCCACTCACAAAAGCCTCATAGGCCTTGCGCGTTGCGGGAGAGATCTTGCCTTTCACCACTTCACTCAACTTGGTGCGCAGCTCTGCATCTTCCTTCATGCCCAACTTGGCCATAATGAAATTCGCATTCGCATCCGCATCGTTCGGCTTCGCCGCCGCCGCATCGCGCAGCGCCACAAAGTTCCCAGCCTTGGTGGCTGCGTCCTTCAGTGCTGCTTGCGTCGAAGGCCTGAACGAAGTCAGCACCTCGCCAGCGCTGTCCATCATCACTACATAAGGGAAGCCGTTACCACCTTTGGTCTGCAGCATCCCTTGATCGGGGTGAGTCTCCACCTTCGAAGTGATGTTCAAGTACAGCACGAAGTTCTTCGAATCTTCAGTCCACCAGTTTTCGAGGAGGGGCCCGCCCTCCAACTGGTTGCACGGGGGTCAAGGCGCGTACGAACGGGTGAAGTAGCCGACGATCAGCTTCTTCTGCTCGCGTGCTTTGGCCTGTGCTTCATCCAGCTTCATCACCCAAGATGCCTTGGTGATGAAGTCCTTCTTAAGTTTCTCCTGATACTTCTCTTCGAAGCCGTCGGCCTGCGCCAACAGCGGCACCGCGAAGAAGCACAAGAGAGCTACCGACATGAGTTTCATGAGAGTTCTCCTTTGAACAGGGGGAAGCCCACTATGGGCCGCGCCCCTAAGTATGTCAACGCATTCCTGGGCGGTGTCATTCCATCAGCAGCACTTTCGTACACGGCGGGCCAGCGGGCATAATGGCGCACCCGTCGGGGGGATGCATCCATGAAAAATCTCATGTCCTTAGTGTGTGCTGTGGTGCTGGCGGTTTCGGCCGTCGCGCAAACGGAACAAGTGGTGGTGGCAGGCGTGGTGAAAGACCTACGCGATGGCCGCCCCTTGGCTGGGGTGAGCGTGCAAGTGCAAGGCGCAGTGCGCCGTGGCACGCCGCGCGATCCGCTGGCCACCGGAACCACCGGCGCGGATGGGCACTATTCCATCAGCGGTGTGGACAAGGCCCGCGCACGGGTGCTTTTTTTCAGCGCACCCGGTTACGCCCGCGGCATGGAACGCTTGCCCGAGGGTTCGTGGACCGATTTGCAAACCACGCTCGCCCCCGGCGCAGATGTGCGCGGCATCGTCGTGCATGCAGACACTGGTGCGCCTTTGGCGAAGGCGTCCATTGAGGCGGAAACGGCGCGCACCGAAACCGACGCAGCAGGCGCGTTCGTGTTGGCTGGCGTGCCTTTGGATGGTGAAGACTTGAGCTTCACCGTCAGCGCTGAAGGCTGCGTGCCGCAAGAGGTGCACATCAGTGCGGCGGATTTGGCGCGCACAGATCGCGCAGCGTTGCGCGTGCCTCTGGAGTCTGGCCACGCTGCGGTAGTGGCAGTGCGCGACGCAGCAGGTGCGCCCATCGAAGGCGCGGTGGTGCGTGCGCGGCCATTGAAGGCTGTGCCGTATTCGGGTTTGGAGCGCGCGAATTACAGTGCGAAGACCGATGCGCGTGGCGTGGCCGTGGTGCGCGGGTTGCCGCGCCACGAAGCGGTGGTGCTGGAAGCGAGCTATGGCGAAGCGCTGGCGGTGCAGAGCGACACAGTTGTGGCCGCGCCAGACCCAGCGGATGGCCCGAAAACCGCAGCAGCCACACTGGCCATTGGTGCCGACCGCAGCGCCACTGTGCGTGTGGTGGATTCCGCTGGTGCGCCGCTTGCTGGCGTGCGCTTGGAAATGCTGCCGCTGGTGGAATCGCTGCAAGATTTCGCAGGTTTCGTCGAGCGCGACAATTCGCGTGGGCCGGTGCAGACAGGCACCACGGACGCTCAAGGCGTGGCGCACTTCAAAGCGTTGCCAGCGCAACCAGTCACCGTGGAAGCATCATTGCCCGGGCACCGCGCCGCACTGGCGGTGTTGCACGCCGAAAGCGCAACAGCAGAAGTGCTCATTCAACTTGCGCCCGGGCCAACGGCTCCGACCACCGTGCCGTGGTTCGTCACCATTGACGACGCGTGGCGCGCGGCCGATGCCAAGCACCTGCCTGTCCTATTCACGATGTCGATGGACGGCGAGCGCGCCAACGACCACATCGCAGTGGCGCATTTCAAAGACCCAGAGGTTTGCACCACGCTGGGCGCGTTGCCGGTGGTGTTGTCGAATGTGTTTGGCCGCGACGGTGTGCACGCCAATGCGGTGAAGCACGACGAAGTGAATGGCAAGTGCACGCGCTACGGAGGCATCCCATGTGCTGCGCACCAAGCCACCGAAGGCTATTGCCTCGACAACTTCGGCTTGCGTGGCACATCGTTCCAAGTGCCGCGTCAGATCTTCGTGACGCCGGCCGGCGAAGTCTTAGAGCACCGCGTTTATTACTTGACCGAGCGCGACTTGCAGCGGCTGACACTGCGCAGCATGCGCCGCGTGAATCCACGGGCGGCTTACGCGCTGGCAGCGGGGCGCTTGAGTGGTTTGCTGGCAGCCCTGCGCAGCGGGGGAGCGCCATCGAGGCAAGCGGCGGAGGATGTGGCGCGCCTCGCAGCCAGCGGGGACGAACACGCAGTGGCGCTGTGTGCTGGGCTTGTCCACGCAGGCATTGCTACCGAATTGCGCCTGTATTTGCTGGATTTGCTGCCGGTGGAAGCGTTGTATGCCCCGGGCTCTGCGCTGACGCCGTTCTTGCACGACCCAGACCAAACCATTCGCGTGCGCGCGGCGACAAAGCTGGCGGCGGTGGCCGATGACAGCGAAGTCGTCGCAGTATTGGTTGCGTATTTGCAGAGTGTGGATGCCGCGACGAGGAAGGCGGCGGAAGTCGCGTTAGGCGTGCGGCGCGAAGGAGATTTGGTGCTCACCGCGCAACTGACTTCCGCCGCGCAACTGCGCGTGTTGGAAGCGTTGCTGTGCGATGTGTCGGTGGCGCATCTTCCGGGGCTGGCCGCAGTGCTGGACAGCGCGGCCACACCGCAGCGCGCGCGGCTGTTGCGCGCTCTAGCGCGGCATGCGTACAAGGACGATGAGGCGATGGCGCTGGTGGTTGCTCGCGCACGCGCCGCAGACGAAGCGGTGCTCGGCGCAATGGGTTTCTTGCAGCCCCACGAGTGCAGCGCTGCGGCGCAAGACGCGCTGTTGGAACTGGGCACCTATCTCAGCACCAGTGCGCTGGCACAGTGGCGCTTGGCTGCTCTGCGTTTGTTGCTGCGCACCGATGCCGCACACGCTGCAGCCCGTGCTGCGCTGCATGACAGCGATGCTGATGTGAATTTCGAAGCTGCGCTGCATCTTCTGGCGTGCGGCGAACATACGGTTGCGTTGCTGGTGTTAGATCGCGTAGACAATGTGTGCGACGGACAGCGCGCCCGCGGTGCGTTGTGCGTCGCCACCAAAGCCGCAGACCCCGGCAGTGCCAAAGCGTGGCGCGATTTGCTGCAATCACAGGGCATTCTCGAGAACTGAGACTTCATGACTATAAAATTCGACGCTGCGGACAATCGCAAGAAGATCCTTGCTTCGCCCACCTACAGCATGGCGGAGGACGACGCCGAGTTCATCAAAAGCGGGCCGTTGCGCCCCGTGCGCGTCGCCATGGAGCTGATGAAAGCCGAATCGGTGCAGCAGCAAGAGAAGATCGTGGCCACCATTGTCGTTTTCGGCGGCACCCGCATCGTTGAACGTGCGCGCGCAGAATTGCTGGCGCTGGAAGCGAAAGAGGCGCTGGCGCGCAGCCCGGGCAACCCGCAGCTTCAAGCCACAGCAATGCTGGCCGAAGGTCGTGTGCAGCGCAGTCGCTATTACGACGATGCCCGCGATTTCGCGCGCATCGTTACCGAAGCCTGCGCGTGCGGCACCTGCCCAGAGTTTGTGATCACCACGGGCGGTGGCCCCGGCGTGATGGAAGCCGCCAACCGTGGCGCGCGCGACGCCGGCGGCCGCACCATGGGCCTGAACATCACGCTGCCCACCGAGCAAGAACCCAACCCGTACATCACGCCGGAATTGTGTTTGCAGTTCCACTACTTCGCGGTGCGCAAGATCAATTTCTTGGTGCGCGCGCGGGCGCTGGTCGCATTCCCAGGTGGCTACGGCACCCTCGACGAACTGTTCGAAACACTGACGCTCATTCAAACGGGCGTGATGGAACGCGTGCCAGTGGTTCTGTTCGGCAGCGCGTGGTGGAAGCGCTTGATCAACTTCGAAGTGCTGGTGGAAGAAGGCATGATCGCGCCGCAAGACTTGGGATTGTTCACCTACGCCGACAGCGCCAAGGAAGCGTGGGAAGCCATCCGCAGCTTTTATGCCGCGCGGGGCATGGCCGTGGAGGGCAGCCCGCTGCATCCGTGGACTCGACGCCCCACAACGGCACACTGACGCGCGCCCAGCAACCCCGCGTGCGGAACTCTGCAAAAGGCACTGGGTTAGGGGGCTTTACTTTGGCTGCTGCGGGCGGGTAGTCTTTGTGTGCTTTCCGCAGCACCCATCACTATCTCCGTCTTTCAAGAGGATGACATTCAGATGAAACTCACAGTCCTTCGGGCAGCTCTATGCTTGCCTGTCTTGCTGATTTCCTCACTCGTCGCACAACCCGGTGGCGTTGGCCCCGATGTGATCGTTGGCGACCTACTCACGCCAGCGAACTATGGAAGCGTTGGCACCATTGCCGCATTCGCGCTGGGCACCACCAGTTGCAACATCGGTACGCAAACTTTGCAGTGGGTGGCTAACACCTCCATGCATCCAGTGATCCAACAGTCGTTGTATCGCTTAAAGGCTGGGCGCTTCGAACACGTCGGCCAGTCGTGGCTGAAGCACGGCTTCACCGCCTTGGCACAGAGCCTGTGCGCTACTTGTCAGAACCCCGGCACGGGTTCGCTGCTGGGCGTGAATTGCTCCGATCCTTACACCGCCAGCCTCAACGGCTCGCAAGGTGGGCTTGGGCCTAAGACAGAAGTGAATGCATCCACTGGCGTGTTCACCTATCCGCCGGCGAATCCGGCGTACAGCGGTGTCATCGCGCGGCGCTTGCAAGTGGCCCACGCAGACCTCGACCCAGCGCTGAATGCGAGCGCGCTGTATTTCGGTGAAGGGCACTATGTCACGCCGGACGACGCCGCGGCCGGCAACAAGAACAACAACGCCAGCTATCGCGCCATCAATGTGACGCAGGGCGGCGCGACGCCGTACTCGATCGCGTATGCGCCGGGCGCGATCACGCAACGCCAGCGCCCCGCAGTGCGCGCTTGGCAGGACTCAGATGCTTCAGTGACCCTGACCAATGTGGATGTGGCTAACGACGGCCGCATCATTGTGGCCTTCAAGTCCACAGCACTTGGCGGCGGCAACTTCTCTTACGAGTACGCGATTCAGAACTTGAACTCGCACCGCTCCGTGCGCGGCATCACCATTCCGGTGACAGCAGGCGCCCCCATCACCAACATCGGATTCCACGATGTGCCCTATCACAGCAGCGAGCCCTTCACTGGCGCAACCGGCGCCTACACCGGTGTTGATTGGACCGGCCAAGTTGTGGGCAACGCGGTGGTTTGGAACACCGAGCTGTACACCGTGAATCAACGCGCCAACGCGCTGCGTTGGGGCACGACCTACAATTTCCGTTTCGAATCCACAGGATTCCCGGGTGACATGGTGCTGGAACTGTTCCGTCCCGGAACGCCCACCACGGTGACTGCGCCCAGCACGATGCCAGCATTTGCCATCAGCCCGGTGGGCACGCCGCCCGCCACGATGCTGCCCGGTTTCACGACGGATGTGTTCGTGCAAACCACCAACATCACTGGTGCGCCGAATCCGTCCACCGCAACGCTGTTCGTTTCTGTGGATGGTGCCCCCGCATTGCCACAGGCCATGGTGGAAACAATTCCGGGCACTTTCCGCGGCACCTTGCCAGGCATCGCGTGTTTCCACACCGCAAGTTGGTATGTCAGCATCACTGCGGCCGTAGGCGGGCAAGTAGTTAGCTTCCCCGCAGGCGGTGCGGCTGCTGCGATTGTCACCACGGCAGAATCGCCGGTGCTCACAAGCGTCATTGAGGACAATATGGAAACCGGTGGCATGATCGGTTGGTCCGTGGCCAACGGAGCGCTGCTCACTGACGGGCCTTGGGACGCGACCGCGCAAATTCCTGTGGCTGGTGCGAGCTCCGCGAGCCCCACCGTGGCATTCGGCGGCACGGGCCGCTGCTTCCTCACGGACAATGTGGCCACCAACAGCGATGTCGACGGCGACGAAACGCGCCTGAGTTCGCCGTCGTTCAGCCTTGCGGGGGCCGCCGACGCGCGCCTCAGCTATGCCCTCTGGTACGACAACGACAACACGGCGGGATCCAACGATGTGTTCCGCGTTGATGTGACAGTCAACGGCGGCACTACTTGGACCACAGTGGATTCCATCGCTGCGGGCAGCGGCCAGTGGCAGACGCGCCGCGTGCGCCTTGGCCAGTTCATCCCCGTGTTCACCAGCAACATGCGTGTGCGCTTCGTTGCGTCGGACTTGACCCCCGCGCACACCGTAGAAGCCGCTGTGGACAGCTTCCTCATTCAGACTTGCACCGTGGGTTCGTATCTGTCGCCGTTGGCTGCAGGCAACCACGGTACTGCTGTGGGCGGGCCCTTCCCAACGCTGTACATCAACGGCAGCGATGGTGGCTTTGTGCATCGCGTCGATGTTGCGCCTGGTGCTTCAATCACAGTGATGGTCGACCAGCCCGGCTTCAGCGCGGCCCCGGCGCCGTTCATCGTGTGCGGCTTCATCGGGGTTCCCACCGCGGCTGATGTGACGCTGCTGCCCGGAACTCTGGGCACCATGGTGTTCCCACCGGTGGTTCTTGCACCGGCGAATCCGCTGCTGTTCACGCTGGTGGATGGCTTGGGCCTCGGCGCTAGGCTCGTTCCTGGTGGTAGTTCCGCACCGTGGCTGCTGTCGTTGCCAACCGGCTCGCCCGCGGCCATGCAGTTGACACTGCAAGTAGTGCAGGTGGATGTGACCAACCCCGCCGGCATCGCCGTCGGCAACGCGGTCATTCTGAATGTGCAGTGACGCGCTTTCGAGGCGTCCAGTGACGCGTTGACGCGTCGCAAAGCGACGCAGGAAGACCAGCGCGCAGCGGCCCGTGCACCCTCAGGTGTGCGGGCCGTTTGCATTGATGGAAACGCACTTGTGCGTTGCTCGCGGAAACGCACTTGTGCGTTGTGCCCAATCAACCGCGCGGTTGGATAGACTCGGTGCGCAGCCAATGACAAAATCACCAGATCACAAAGCGTGCGACAGCGGCGTGAGCGCGAACGAGGCGGTGCCCGCTGCGTTTTTAGACACCGAAGCGCTGCGCAAGGGCTTGGTGCGCAAATCCAAGATGGGCCGCCGCCGCGCGTGGGTCTTGATCTTGGTGCACCTCGCCGTGTTCGCGCACATTTTGCATTGGAAACTCGCGGGCCGCACGCTGACGCCGCTGGAACCCAGCGAGGCCATGTACACGCTGGTGAACGGCGCGGTGAACGCAGGCGCCGTCGTTTTAGCGGGCTCGCTGTTGCTGACATTAGTGCTCGGGCGCTTCTTTTGCGGCTGGGCTTGCCACATGGTGGCCATTCAAGATGTGTGCGCGTGGCTGCTCAAGAAATGCAACTTGCGCCCGCGCCCGCTGCGTTCGCGCTTGATGCTGTTCGTGCCATTGCTCGCGGGCCTCTACATGTTTTTCTGGCCGGTCCTGTGGATGGCATTGGATGGCCAATGGCCGCCAAAGTTTCACAGTGGATTCATGGAATCCGAATTCTGGGACACCTTCCCTGGTTGGTGGGTGGGCATCATCACCTATTTGGTTTGCGGCCTCGCGATGGTGTGGGTCTTGGGCTCGAAGGGGTTTTGCACCTACGCCTGCCCTTACGGAGGGCTCTTCGGAGTGGTGGAGCGCTTCGCCCCCGGGCGCATCTTGGTCAGCGACGCTTGCAGCGGCTGCGGCCACTGCACTGCGGTGTGCACATCGAATGTGCAAGTGCACCAAGAAGTGCGGGATTTCGGAAAAGTCGTTGACCCAGGCTGCATGAAGTGCCTCGACTGCGTCAGCGTGTGCCCAGAGAACGCGTTGCGTTTCGGCTTCGCAATGCCAGCCGCATTCAGCAAGGCGCGCCGTGCAAATCCCGCAGGCCCAGTGTGGTCGTTCTCGCGTGGCGAAGAAGTGTGGCTGGCGCTTCTTTTCATTGTGGGCATGTTGGTGTTCCGCGGCATGCCCGACAACATCCTTCCCGAGGCCGGCAACTTGTATGGCGACGTGCCGCTTTTGCTAGGCGTGGCGTTGGCGGCGCTCAGTGCTTTCGTGTTCGTCTTGCTCTGGCGCGTGCTGCGGTGCAGCGCTGTCAACTTGTTTGGGCAGGAATTGAAGCGTGCGGGGAAACTGAGTGGCGTGGGCAAAGTGTGGCTGCTGCTGTTGGCGCTGTGGGCAGCGGGGTGTGTGCATTCTGCTGTGCTCCAAACGGTGATGTTGCGCGGGCAACTGACAGTGCGCACCACAGGTTCGTTGGCGCCGTATCTGTGGAGCGGCGATCGCGACAAGCTGCAAGCGGAATCTGCGTGGAGCGAAGACGACATCGCCATTGGGCGTGGGTGCTTTGCGTTCGTCGAGCGTTTCGGGCTGTTCGCTGACGAGCGCATCCCGCAGCAACTCGCTTGGTTCGACGCGTTGGAGGGCGATTACCCCGCCGCTGTGGCGCGCATGAACCTTGTGTTGGCGCAGCACCCTGAACGCCATCGCTTGCGTTTCGATGTGGCGCGTTTGCTGGCGTTGCATGGCGATTTGTTGGGTGCGCAAACGGCCTACATGGCGGCAGTGAGCGGCAACCCCGAAGATCAATTCATGCGCTCTGCGCTGCCGCCTTTGGCGAACGATCTTTATCGCGGTGGCTTTGTGCGCAACGCCGGTGAAGTGTTGCGACTGGCTTGCGAGCTCAGTCCACAAGACGCGTCGTTGCATTCCGCGTTGGCCGAAGCCACCAGTGCCGATGGCCGCCCGGCGGAAGCATTGTTGGTGATCGAGGGTTATCGCGCGCGGATGCAAGCAGCGCGGGCCGCGGCGGCGGCGGCACCGGCGGGTGCGGGGCAAGCAGACCAGCTAGGGCACGCCGATCATGCGGGCGGTGTTGGCAATAGCGACATTGCGCTGGATGTGCACTTGCGGGTGCAGCATGCGCAGTTGCAAGAAAGCTGCGGGCGGCGCGGCGATGCGCTGAAGGCGCTGGCGGTGTTGCACGAAGACGCCCCCGCCGACGCGCGTGCAGCGTTTTGGAGTGCGGTGATGCTGGGGCGCGAGGGGCGTGCCGCCGAAGCTGATGCGTGGTGGGCCTTGGGCCGCAAGCGTGACCCCAAACTGCCCGAATGGCGTCCGGTGGCGGAGCGCTGAGGCAAGGGGTTTTTCTGCGCCAGCAGCCGCGACGCGCGCGCGCAAATGTGGCCACCTGCCGCATTCTTGGGGCCGGGGGCTTGGCTCAGGCGCACGCCTTCATAATCTGCGCGCCGGGAGATTCGTCATGCTCACGCGCTTCATCTTTGTTCTCGTTGCAGGGTTGGTGTTTGGTGCCGCAGCGATGCCTGCTCTGGCAGCTCCAGCAACGGCGACCGGCGTCGTAGGCGCTGCGCAGCCTGCGGCCGACGCAGCACCGCAGAGCGCGGCTGCGTCACCTCCCACAACCTTCATGACCTTCGGGCTGAATCATGTGCCCGGTCTGGATTACGAACTGTTTTCCATCCCGCTGTGGCAGTACGGTGCGTCGATCATCTATGTGCTGATCGCGATGTATGTCGCGCGCTTCCTCGATTGGATTGTGCGCAAGTACATCCGCAGCCTGACGAAGAAAACCGAAACGCGCGTCGACGATGTGCTGCTGGAATTGTTGCACGGCCCGGTGCGCGTCATCTCATTCGTGTTCTTGCTGCATGTGGGTTTGCATGTGTTCCATTGGCCCGAGTGGCTTGAAACTTACATGTCCATGGGTTTGAAGCTGGCGGTGGCTGGCTCGATCTTTTGGATGTCCATGAAAGCGGTCGATGCAGTCTTGGGCGCCGTACGCGAGCGCGCCGAGAACGAGAACGACCGCGCCATGGGCGCGCAACTGTTCCCGGTCTTGGGCAGAATGATCAAGATCATTCTGTTCATCATTGCGGCGCTGGTTACGGCGCAGAACTTGGGCTTCGAGATTACGGGCTTGCTCGCTTCCGTGTCCGTCGGCGGCTTGGCCATCGGCCTCGCGGCGCAAGACTCGCTGGCCAATGTATTCGGCGCAGTCACCATCTTCATGGACAAGCCGTTCCGCATCGGCGACCGCATCCAAGTGGACAAGACCGACGGCGTGGTGGAGAGCATCGGCATGCGCTCCACACGGGTGCGCAATTTGGATGGGCACTTGGTCACGATTCCGAATCGCTCCATGGGCAATGCTGCCATCGTGAACATCACCGCGCGCGGCGCCATCAAGACCGAAATGAACATCGGGCTTGTTTACAGCACCACGCCAGAACAAGTGCAGCAGGCTGCGGCGCTTGTGGTGGAAGTGTGTCGTGCGCATCCCTGCACCACGGACGCCGCTGCGGGCTTCAACAAGTTTGCGGAAAGTTCGCTGAACATTCTGGTGACGCACTACTCCAAGTTGATGGAACCCAAGGACCACCTTGCGGCGATGCAGGAAATCAACCTGCAGCTCAAGCGGCGCTTCGACGCGGCGGGCTTGGAGTTTGCCTATCCCACCAGCACCCTGCTGGTGAAAAACAACCAGCAGGCCTAGGCTTCGTGAATGCAGGCGGATTGCTCCACCCACCCAGCATTCACTGCGCTTTGGGGGCGGGCAGGTGCGGAGCTGTGGCGGTGATGAGTGCGCAGATTTCGATGAGGTCGAAGCCAAGGCAGCGCCCTCCGCGCACGAGGCCGTGGCCGTTGGCCACCTCCAAGTTTTGCAGCGCGTTGCGTTGCAGCGTGGCAGCGGTTGCGACATCTGCCGATTCAATTTTCAGATGGAGCGCCGCGAACTGGATCAGCCCTTTGAGCGCGTGATGCTCTGCCGTGCCCACGGGCGCTGAGTGCCAATAACTCTCCCACGCTTCGTGGGCTTCCCACCAAAACTTGTTGTTGAATAAGTCGATGGCGTGCAAGTGGCCAGTTTCTGTGGCCCACGCATTTTGTGCGGGCAGCGGCGGGCGCATTTCCACGCCGCCAAACATGTGCCCTTGCGGATGGCGCAACGGATGCGCGTTGCGTCCGGGCCTGTAGGCGTAGGGCGGCAACGGAATCTGCGGGGCGAGCAGGGGAGGTGCGCCGCTCATTTCGTGGCGCGCGTCATTAGCGTCGTGGTTCACAGTTTTAGGGGTGCCGCGCCGGCGCCTCTGGCAGCCAAAGCCGCATTCACTGCGGCGAGCAAACCTGCTTGGTCATCTGTGCCAATGTGAAAGCACTTTCCACCGCGCAGCCGCAGTCGCACTGCTGCCGCCCCTTGCGCATTCCACAGCCAGCCGCGCGATGTCCAGCGCAGGCCGTAGCCATACCACCAGCCATGCTTGCAGGCTTCCGCGCCTTCGATGCTGTCTAAGGCGTGGCGCACGGCGGGCCAATCCCAGCTCCACGCCACGCGCACTTCGCGCGCATCCACGCGCACGCGCAGCGCGCTGAAATAGTGCCCCAGAACCAACAGCAGCACGGGCAGGCCCCAAACCGCCCACGGCAAATCTTCTTCGTGTCTCGCGATGTTCAAGATCACAGCCGCGAACACCGCCGTGCCATACAGGCACAATGGGATCAACCATCCGCGCTGGACATGTTCATAGGTGGAAGCGGTCGTGGGAGTGGGCATCGTCATCGCGTTCATTGGCATCCAGATGTTACTCCCGAATTCACCTACATTCCCAATACTGCGCACGCCGCAGAGATAAAGGGCGGGGTGCGCAGCTTACGATGGGGTGTGGATAGGTGCCGCGTGGAATGTGTCCGGTCAATTATTCGGGTACAGCACCATCATCGCAACGAGTTGCAGCGGTGTGATCTCGTGCGTCAGCGGCACCAACATGCTCCTTGGCAACGCGGCGATGCCGTGATGTTCAAAGCGCCACGGTAGAGAAGGGCAGGCGGATGTGGGAAACTCGTGGAGAGCGATGACCACGCGCGCATGAAAATCTTGTCCATCGTTTCTACCAGCGGATTGAA
>CAMDTN010000057.1 GCA_945907755.1 Singulisphaera sp. GP187
ATCCTTCTCTCCCCATCGGGGAAGGGCGAAATGCACCGTGCGATGCTCGCAGTTTGCGGGTGTAGCTCAGTGGTAGAGCCCCAGCCTTCCAAGCTGGTTGCGAGGGTTCGATTCCCTTCACCCGCTCAAGTCGTCCGGGGCCGTAAGGCCCGCGGGTGATAGCGAAGACCTTGGAGGTCTTTGAAGTGCGAAATACGCTGCTGTAGCTCAGTTGGTAGAGCACGTCCTTGGTAAGGACGAGGTCTCGGGTTCAAGTCCCGACAGCAGCTCCAGATAGCGGATGGGTGTGGCCGGTGGGCCGCACCATTCGAATGTGGTTGGTGTTGTCTGCTTGCCCTGCGGGGTGGGCGAGAGAAGAGAGAAAGATGGCCAAGGAAACATTCCAGCGGAACAAGCCGCACGTGAACGTAGGCACG
Source organism: Singulisphaera sp. GP187 (assembly GCA_945907755.1). Classification (GTDB taxonomy): domain Bacteria; phylum Planctomycetota; genus SXUL01. Next base: position 417 of record CAMDTN010000057.1, read on the forward strand.
ATCGGGCACGTCGACCATGGCAAGACCACCCTCACAGCGGTGATCACACGCGCCATGGCTCTCAAGGGTCTGGCTGTGGCCAAGGGCTACGGCGACATCGACAACGCGCCAGAAGAAAAGGCGCGCGGAATCACCATCAACACGGCACATGTTGAGTACGAGACGCTCAAGCGTCACTACGCTCACGTGGATTGCCCCGGCCACGCTGACTATGTGAAAAACATGATCACCGGCGCCGCGCAGATGGACGGCACGATCCTGGTGGTGGCCTCCACCGACGGGCCGATGCCCCAGACGCATGAGCACATCCTTCTGGCTAAGCAGGTGGGCGTGCCTGCCATCGTCGTGTTCATGAACAAGGTCGACCAAGTCGACGACCCGGAATTGCTTGACCTCGTGGAGATGGACATCCGCGAGCTGCTCAGCAAGCACGGCTTCCCAGGCGACACCACCCCCATCATCAAGGGCTCGGCGCTGAAGGCGAACGAAGCGATGGAAGCTGGTGCTGGCATTGATCACGAAGCGCTGAAGCCCATCTATGACCTCATGGAAGCGGTAGACACCTTCATCCCGCAGCCCGTGCGCGAGACCGACAAGCCCTTCCTCATGCCTGTGGAAGATGTGTTCTCCATCGAAGGCCGCGGCACTGTTGTGACCGGGCGCGTGGAGCGCGGTGTGGTGCGCATCAACGAAAAGCTGCAGATCATCGGCCTGATGCCTGAGCCCCGTGACACCGTGTGCACCGGCGTCGAAATGTTCCGCAAGATCCTCGACGAAGGCCGCGCCGGCGAAAACATCGGCGTGCTGCTTCGCGGCACCAAGAAGGAAGAGGTGGAGCGTGGCCAAGTGCTTGCGGCACCGAACTCCATCACGCCGCACACCAAGTTCGAGGCCGAGGTGTACGTGTTGAAGAAGGAAGAGGGTGGGCGCCACACGCCGTTCAACAACGGCTACCGCCCGCAGTTCTACTTCCGCACCACCGACGTCACTGGTACAGCCAACCTGCCTGAGGGCGTGGACATGGTCATGCCTGGCGACAACGTGAAAATCAATGTCGAGCTCATTCAGCCGATCGCCATGGATGTGGGGCTGCGTTTCGCTATTCGCGAAGGTGGTCGTACGGTGGGCGCCGGTGTTGTGAGCAAAGTTCTCAAGTGATGCTGCGCTGCGGTTAGGCGCGCGCCCTTGAGGGCACGCGCCACCGCACGGGGGCCGAAGAATGTTGAATGTCTACAAGCCTGATCAGGGGATGCTCACACGCTGGATAGCGTTTTGGAGCGTCACGGCCCTGGTTGTATGGGGCGGCCTCGCTCTCTACGACTGGCTCGTGGGCACGGCAGACTTCGCGCGCACCCTCTTGTTCGAAGCGGGCCCAGAAGGTTCGGTGATTCCTGTCATCGAACAGCGCATGAATGTCGCGTTCCTATGCTGCTGGGTGGTTGTGATCGGAGGGACTTTGGTGGTGCAGCGCATGCTGCTTGCCAATCCGCGGAACTCCGAGTTCCTCATCACTACTGATGAGGAAGTGCGCAAGGTCACGTGGCCCACTTGGAAAGACTCCTACAACAGCGCCCTCGTGGTGTTGGTGTTCGTGGCCATCCTCGCTGTGTTCTTGGTCCTTTCCGACCGCCTCGTTGAATTCATCTTCAACATGACGATGAAGATTGCCTGACATGACCAGCGCTGCAGAAAACCAAGATCAAGCACAGGCAACGGCTGCTGCTGTCCCGGCTGCGCATTGGTTCCTCGTGCGTGTGCAGAGCAACAAGGAAGACACGGTGCGTCGCAATCTTGAGCGTCGCGTAGCGCTGCGTGGCTTGGGCCGAAAGGTCCTTCAGATTGTGGTCCCCACCGAGAAGGTGGCGGAAATGAAGAACGGCAAGAAGCGCACGCGTTCAGTGAAAACCTACCCCGGCTACGTGCTGGTGGAAATGCACATGGACGACGAGTCTTGGGCATTTGTGCGCGAGACGCCGGACGTGGGCGACTTTGTGGGCGGTGGCAGCACCTTCCAGCAGAAGCCGTTCCCGTTGCGTCCTGACGAAGTGAACAAAATCTTCGGTCTCGATGCGGGCGCCGGTGAAACCGCGCGCTTGAAAATCGATTTCGCTGTCGGCGACAGCGTGAAAATTCGCGAAGGCGCTTTCGAGAACTTCGAAGGCGTGGTTGAAGAAATCAACGAGCAGAAGGGGCTTGTCCGGGTGGTTGTGACCATCTTCGGGCGCGCAACTCCTGTGGAAATGCCGTACTGGCAAGTGGAAGCGATCAGCTGATCGCGCTCTGCTGTCTTAGGTAACCCGAAGGCGAGTCTCATGGCGAAGCAAATCACCGCGAAAGTCAAGCTGCAGTGCCCGGCCGGTCAGGCCACCCCGGCACCGCCGGTGGGTCCGGCACTGGGCCAACACGGCGTGAATATCGCTATGTTTGTGAAACAGTTCAACGATGCGACGCGCTCGCAACTGGGGATGATCATCCCAGTGGAAATCACGGTCTTCAGCGACCGGACTTTCGAGTTGATGTACAAGTCGCCGCCAGCAAGCGTGCTCTTGGCCAAGGCCGCCGGGGCCCCCAAGGGAGCTGCCAACCCTCGCACCGACAAGGTCGGGCAGGTGACGCAGGCGCAGTTGTTGGATATCGCCAAGCTCAAAGTCAAAGACCTGAACGCCGGTTCGCCCGAAGCTGCTGCCCGCATGATTGCAGGTACTGCCCGGTCGATGGGCATCAAGGTCGTTGGTTGATAGTGTGAGTTTCGCTGGGTCGTTCACGACCTAGCGCTGGGAGCCTTTCGGGGCTTCGAGGAATCCGCGCTCCTCTGGTGGCGCGGGCACGCAGTAGCGGGCCAAATGGTGCGGCCGAACTGCTGCGTAGTTGAAAGCACCTAGGAGTGTGTCAGATGGCCCATAGTGGCAAGCGTTACCGCGCCGCCAGTGCGTTGCGGAAAGCGGAACGCATTTACGAAGTGCGCGAAGCCGTTGAGTTGTTGGCGAACTTCCCGAAAGCGAAGTTTGACGAAACTGTTTCGGTCACCCTGCGCCTTGGCATTGATGCCAAACAGTCCGACCAAACCGTGCGCGGTGCCATGAGCTTGCCTCACGGTATCGGCAAGGAACTGCGCGTCGTGGCGTTCGCCGAAGGTGCGAAGGCCGAAGAAGCGCGCGCTGCTGGCGCTCTCATGGTTGGCTCTGCCGACCTTGCAGAGAAAATCAGTGGAGGCTGGACGGACTTTGATGTGGCCGTGGCCTCTCCCGACATGATGAAGTACGTCGGTAAGTTGGGCAAAGTGTTAGGCCCTCAAGGCAAGATGCCGAGCCCCAAGGCCGGCACCGTCACCTTGGACCTTGCTGCAGCAGTCCGGGAGTTCAAGGCTGGCAAGATCGAGTTCCGCAACGACGCAGGCGGCAACCTCGCCGCGCCCATGGGCAGGCGCTCATTCGCGAAAGACAAGCTCACTGAAAACATTGAGGCATTCATGGCCTATGTGCATGCGCTGAAGCCAGCGCACAGCAAGGGTCAGTTTCTCCTCAAAGGCTGCATTGCACCGACCCACGGGCCGGGCATTGTCATCAAGGTGTCGTGACGGAGAAGCGCCATGAGCAAACTGGTTAACAACTCCATTATTGACGGGTTCGACGCAGAGTTCGCCGGTCTCACTAGCTGCGTGCTGGTGGGTACTCGCGGGCTGAGTGTGGCGGAAGCAACCGCTCTGCGCTCGAAGCTCCGTGGCAAGAACATGCGCATGCGCGTGGTGAAAAACACACTGGCAACAGTGTCGTTCAAGCGCCGCGGGCTCGACGGCATAGGCGCCATGCTCTCTGGTCCTTCCGCCGTTGTTTTTGGCGGCGAGGCCAACGAAGTGGCACGCATGCTGCTCGAAGAGAAAAGGGCGCTGAAGGACAAGTTGGTGCTTCACGGGGCCTGGAGCGAGGGCGAGTTCCTCGACGCCGTCGCAGCGGAAGCGCTCTCGAAGGCGCCAGGGCGCACCGAGTTGCTCGCGATGATGCTGGGGGCCATCGGTGGCCCGCTCAGTGGCATGGCGCAGCAGTTCGATGGCCTGTTCACCGAAATGCAGGGGCTGCTCGAGGCCCTCGAAAAGAAAAAAGAATCCGAAGGCGCAGCTGCCTAAGGGTTCATCAACGGTTTACTTGGATAATCAAAGCCGGCACGCCAATGTGTCGGCCAGCGGAGAGCGAGACATGTCTGACAAGATCCAGGGTGTGATCGATACCATCGGTTCAATGACGGTGCGCGAACTGGTTGACCTCAAGGAAGCGTTCAAGACCACCTTCAAGGTGGAAGCTGCCGCTCCTGTGTTCGCCGGTCCTGCCGCCGCTGCTGCTGCGCCCGTAGTCGAAGAGAAAACAACCTTCGATGTCGTGCTCAAGGAAGCAGGCGCCAACAAGATCGCCGTGATCAAGGTGGTCAAGACCATTACTGGCCTGGGCCTCAAGGAGGCGAAGGATCTTGTGGACGGCGCTCCCAAGACCGTCAAGGAAGGCGTTGGCAAGGACGAGGCCGAGACTTTCAAGAAGCAGCTTGCTGACGCAGGCGCAACAGTCGAGCTCAAGTGAGCCGTCTTCGTCGCGCCATCGCGGCGTTGACGCAGCCGCTGTCTGTCTTGGACTGCGGCGTTGTGCGCTTGTGCGAAGGTCGGAGGGTCTTCCGTTGGCACGCGGGGTGTCACGGCAGGCCAGTGTGCGTTTTTTCACTGTCTGAATCTGGGTTCTGACAGTAAGGACGCGCGCGTCGGCGTTTTTGCGCCGGGGCAAGATCCCCTGTTGAGGAGGTGCCATGAAGGCCAACATCCGCCGCTATGGACGGTGCCGTGAAGTGCTTGATGTTCCGAATCTCACGGAACTGCAAACACGGTCCTATGCCGAATTCCTGCAAGAGAATGTCGCGCCTGCGGAGCGGAAGCACGCCGGGCTCGAGTCCATTCTCCGCGAGACATTCCCGATCGAGTCGTACGACAAGTCCATGCGCTTGCAGTATCTCGGCTACGAATTGGGGCGTCCTCGCTACAACCCCGACGAGTGCCGTCTGCTGAAGCAGACCTACGGCATGCCCTTCAAAGTGCGCCTGCGCCTCGACAAGGCTGAGCCTGTTGAAGAAGAGGTGTACCTCGGCGATGTACCGATCATGATCGGCGGGGGCGAGTTCATCATTAACGGCGCCGAGCGCGTCATCGTAAACCAATTGCATCGCTCGCCTGGCGTCGACTTCCGCGTCGATCTGCAAACCGGCGAAAAGAAACTGCACACCTGCTGGATCATCCCCGAACGCGGTTCGTGGATTGAGGTGGGCGTGACCAAGAAGGACATCCTCTCGGTCAAGATCGACCAGTCCGGCAAGTTCCTTGCCACCACCATCATTCGCGCGTTCGACGAGCGCTGCTCCAGCGATGAAGCGTTGATTCGCCTGTTCCACCCGACCAAGGTGATCAAAGTCACCAAGGTCAGCGTGAAGGAACTGAGCGGCGCTTATCTGGTGAGCCCCGTGGTCGATCCGACCACCGGCGACATCCGCGTGCAATCCGGTGAGCAGCTCACTGAAGACACCATCAAGGAAATCATCCGCGCAGAAATGCGTGAAGTGGAAATCATCGATGGCGACCCGCGCGACAAACTGATCTTGAACACCATCCGCGAGGATGTGGCCAAGGACTACGAGTCTGCCATTCTGAAGATCTACCAACGCTTTCGCCCGGGCAATCCGCCCGCACTGGAAAAGGCGCGGGATCTGTTCGAAGAGAAATTCCACGACACATCGCGTTATCGCTTGGGTCGCGTCGGCCGCTTCCGCTTGAACCGCAAGTTCGGGCTGAATGTGCCCGAGACGGAAATGACCCTGACTGCTGCGGACTTCATCGAATCGGTGAAGTACATCCTGCGTCTGCGTAACAACGAACCGGGCGTCGATGTCGATGACATCGACCATCTCGGCAACCGCCGCGTGCGGACCCTGTGCGAACTCGCCAGCGAGGAGTTCCGCAAGGGCTTCTTGAAGCTGCGCAAGACCGCGCAAGAGCGCATGAATACGGAGAAGGAAAACCCGACTCCACGCTCGCTGGTGAACGCCAAGACCATCTCGTCGTCCATCGATTACTTCTTTGGCCGCGGCGAATTGTCGCAAGTGGTTGACCAAACCAATCCACTGGCACAGCTCACTCACGAACGTCGCCTGTCGGCGTTGGGCCCGGGCGGTTTGAACCGCAAGCGCGCAGGCTTCGAAGTGCGCGACGTTCACATTTCGCACTACGGGCGTATTTGCCCCATTGAAACGCCTGAAGGCACCAACATCGGCCTTATCGCCAGCCTCGGGCTGTACGTAGGTGTCGATGAATACGGTTTCCTCGTGACGCCCTACCGCAAGGTAGTCAAGGGCCGCGTGACCGACGAGGTCAAGCACCTTCGCGCCGATGAAGAGAGCAAGACCATTATTGCTCCGACGGACACTGCAACGGATGAGAAGGGTCGCTTCGTCGAAGAGCGCGTCATGGCGCGCATGCATGGCGACTTCCGTCTTGTTCCGCGCGACGAGATCGAGTGGGCGGACATCTCTACGCAACAAATCGTAGGTGTATCAGCCAGTCTCATCCCATTCCTTGAGCACGATGACGCCAACCGCGCGCTCATGGGATCCAACATGCAACGCCAAGCGGTGCCGTTGATCCGCACGGATCCGCCCGTGGTTGCCACGGGAATGGAAAAGGTCGTGGCGCGCAACTCCGGCATGGTGGTGATCGCGCGCAATGCGGGTGCGGTGAAGCGCGTTAGCGCCACCGAAATCGTAGTGGGTGACGACAACTACCGCTTGCGGAAGTTCGTCGGACTCAACGAGCGTACTTGCCTGAACCAGAAGCCCATTGTTCGCGAGGGCGAGAAGGTTGAAGCAGGGCAAGTGATTGCCGACTGCGCCGCCACCAAGAACGGCGAACTAGCGCTTGGCCGCAATGTGCTCGTCGCCTTCATGACTTGGGACGGCTACAACTTCGAGGACGCGATCCTGATCTCGGAGCAGGTGGTGAAGGAAGACTTCTACACCAGCATCCACATCGACGAGTTCGAGACTGAAATTCGCGAGACAAAACTGGGGCGCGAGGAGTTCACGCGCGACATCCCCAATGTCTCCGAACGCGCGCTCAAGAACTTGGACGAATCGGGCATCGTGCGTGTGGGCACCAAGATTCGCTCAGGCGACATCCTGGTGGGCAAGGTCGCGCCGAAGTCCAAGAATGAGTTGTCCCCTGAAGAGAAGCTGTTGCATGCCATCTTCGGGCGCGCTGGCGAGGATGTGAAAAACGACAGCTTGGCAGTGCCCTCGGGCACCGAAGGCATCGTGATTCACACCGAGCATTTCTCGCGCAAGGTCAACCAAACCGAAGACGAACGCCATCGCAATCTCGCAGAGATCCGCAAAGCGGAATCGAACTATGTCGCGCTCTTCAAGGAAGAACTAGTGGCGCTCACCGAGCGTTTGCTGGAGCTGAAGACTGTTGCCGATGTGCTGCCGGCCGCGCGAAAGCGCATCACGGCAGACGGTGCCAGCGATGTGGCCAGCTTGAAGGTGGTTCGCGAGCAGATCGATGCTGCTGTGGACAAGGTTGCCGACGCCAAGGCGCGTCGCGCGGCGTTCACCGTGAAGAAAAAGTATTGGGATCGCATCGACGAGTACGAGAGCGAGAAGAACAAGCGTGTGAACCGTCTTTCGCGCGGTGACGAATTGCCCACAGGTGTGCTCGAAATGGTGAAGGTGTACATCTCCACCAAGCGGCGCATCTCGGTCGGCGACAAGATCGCCGGACGGCACGGCAATAAGGGCGTTATCTCGCGCATCCTGCCCATTGAAGACATGCCGTACTTCGCTGACGGCACACCAGTGCAGATGGTGCTGAACCCGCTGGGCGTACCTTCGCGCATGAACGTCGGGCAAATCCTCGAAACCCACCTAGGCTATGCCGCTCTGCGCCTTGGCTTCCAAGCCGTGACGCCAGTGTTCGACGGCGCCAAGGAGGAACAAATCGAGGCGGCGCTCAAGGAAGCGGGCTTGCCATCCAGCGGCAAGATGCGCCTCTTCGACGGCCGCACCGGCGATGCCTTCGAGCAAGAAATCACCGTGGGCTGCATGTACATGCTGAAGCTCCACCATCTCGTGGACGAGAAGATCCACGCCCGTGCAACAGGCCCTTATTCGCTGATCACGCAGCAACCCCTCGGCGGCAAGGCCCGCTTCGGCGGCCAGCGCTTCGGCGAAATGGAAGTCTGGGCACTCGAAGCCTATGGTGCTGCCTATGTGCTGCAGGAACTGCTCACTGTGAAGTCCGACGACGTGGACGGCCGCACCAAGATTTACGAATCCATGGTGAAGGGCGAGAACACGCTGGAGGCCGGCACGCCGGTTTCCTTCGACGTGCTTTGCAATGAAATCAAGGGTCTGTGTCTCAACATCGAGCTCATCAGGAACCGGGCGACCATCGCCTGAAACGGAGGAACTCATGGACAACCGCTACGAACGCGTGAATGAGATTGCGAAGATCAGCATCCGTCTGGCTTCGCCCACAGATATCCGCAACTGGTCTTTCGGCGAGGTAAAGAAGCCGGAAACCATCAACTATCGCACCTACCGTTCTGAAAAGGACGGTTTGTTCTGCGAGCGCATTTTCGGACCTGAGAAAGACTGGGAGTGCGCCTGCGGAAAGTACAAGGGCATCAAGCACAAGGGCATCGTGTGCGACCGCTGCGGAGTGAAAATCACTCACAGCCGCGAACGCCGCACGCGCATGGGGCACATCACGCTCGCCGCCCCCGTGGCCCACATCTGGTTCTTCAAGGCCATGCCCTCACGTCTCGGCACGCTGCTTGAGATGAAAACAGCTCACCTCGAGAAGGTGATCTACTTCCAAGACTATGTGGTCGTCGATCCGGGCAATCCGGAAGTGACGCGTCTGAAGGAACGCCAACTCCTCACCGAGGAGGAGTTCCGGACGCTCACCACGGATCGATTCCGGCATAAGACGGACTTCGAAGCCGACATGGGCGCAGAAGCAATCAAGAAGTTGCTGGCGCGCCTCGATTTGAACAAGCTCAGCCAAGAGCTGCGCATGGAGCTTTTGGAAACGCGCTCCAAGCAGCGCAAGAAGGACTTGATCAAGCGCCTGAAGACCGTGGAATCGCTGCGCGATTCTGGCAACCGCGCGGAGTGGATGATCTTGGATGTGCTGCCGGTGATTCCGCCGGACTTGCGTCCATTGGTGCTGCTGGACAGCGGCAACTTCGCCAGCTCGGACCTCAACGATCTGTATCGACGTCTGATCAATCGCAACAACCGCCTCAAGAAATTCCTCGACCTCAACGCCCCTGACGTCATCATTCGCAACGAAAAGCGGATGCTGCAACAGGCGGTGGACGCGCTCTTCGACAACGGGCGCTGCAAGCGTCCGGTGCAGGGCAGCAGCAACCGAGCCCTCAAGTCGCTCACCGACATGATCAAGGGCAAGCAAGGGCGTTTCCGCGAGAACTTGCTGGGTAAGCGAGTGGATTATTCTGCGCGCTCCGTGATCGTTGTTGGACCGGACCTGTTGCTGCATCAGTGTGGCTTGCCCAAAAAGATCGCGTTGGAATTGTTCCAACCGTTCATCATTAGGCGCCTGAAGGAACTTGGCCGTGCGGACACCATCCGCAGCGCCAAGAAGATGCTGGAGCGCCGCGACGAAGAAGTCTGGGACATCCTCGAAGAGGTCATTCAGAATCACCCTGTGATTTTGAATCGCGCACCGACGCTGCACCGCATGGGCATCCAGGCCTTCGAGCCAGTGCTCATCGAAGGCAATGCCATCCGCATCCATCCGCTGGTCTGCACCGGCTTCAACGCCGACTTCGACGGCGACCAAATGGCTGTGCACTTGCCGCTCTCCTTGGAGGCGCAGGTGGAAACCCGCACGCTCATGTTGTCGACGAACAATGTGTTCTCGCCGGCCAACGGGCGTCCGATCATGTCGCCAACGCAGGATATTGTGTTGGGTTGCTACTACCTCACGGTGGGCGGCCCGGGCACGGTGGAAGTGCTGAAGAACGCCGCTGGCGTTGAAGTGCTGAAGGCCTTCTCATCGCACTCCGAAGTGTTGCGTGCGCATGGCGACCACAAAGTGCTGACACATCAGCGCATCCGCTTCCGCATTAGCGGCAAGCGCACAGTGCACGATGAAAAGTCATCGCGCGTCGTGGAAAAGCAGATTATCGAAACCACTGTGGGCCGCGTCATCTTCGACGACCGCTTGCCAGTGGGCATGCCGTTCTACAATAAGGCGCTCAAGAAGAAGTCGCTGGCAGAAGTCATCATCGACTGCCACAAGCTGCTCGGCATGAGCACCACGCTCAAGCTCCTTGATGATCTCAAGGAAACGGGCTTCAAAGCCAGCACCATGGCGGGGCTATCGTTCGGCAAGAACGACATGCGCATTCCGCTGCGCAAGGGCGAGATCTTGTTGCGCGCCCAGAAGGAAGTGGAAACGGTGGAGAAACGCCGCGAAGCGGGCGCCATCACCGAAAAGGAACGCTACAACGCCGTCATCGACATCTGGTCCCAAGCCCGCGAAGAAGTGGGTAAGGAGATGATGGAGGAGTTGAAGGTCGACCGCCGCGAAGGCTCGAACTACATCAACCCGATCCACTTGATGGCCGACTCCGGCGCGCGCGGCAGCATCGATCAGATACGCCAGCTCGCGGGGATGCGCGGACTGATGGCGAAGCCGTCAGGCGCGATTATCGAGACGCCCATTAAGGCGAACTTCCGCGAGGGCCTGAAGGTGTTGGAGTATTTCTCCTCCACCCACGGCGCGCGCAAGGGTTTGGCCGATACCGCGCTGAAAACCGCCGACTCTGGTTACCTCACGCGCAAGCTGACCGATGTCACCCAGAATGTGGTGGTCACCACCATCGACTGCGGCACGGAGCGTTCGGTCAAGAAGTCGGCCGTGATGAAGGGCGAGCGCGTCGATGTGCCGCTGTCCACGATGCTGCGCGGGCGCACCTCACCGGTCGTCATCCGCAACATGCTGGGCGAGTTGCTAGTGGACCGCAACCAGATCATCACTGAGGAAATTGCGCAGAAGATTGCTGACGACCGCGGCTTGGACGCCAAGGTCAGCGTGCGCAGCCCGCTGACTTGCGAGGCAGCCATGGGCGTTTGCGCTACCTGCTACGGCGCCGACCTGTCGCGTGGTCGTTTGGCCGAAGTGGGCACAGCGGTAGGCATCATCGCCGCGCAGTCCATCGGCGAACCGGGTACGCAGCTCACGATGCGCACCTTCCACATCGGCGGAACGGCTTCGCGCGCAGTGCAAGAAAGGGACATCACCGTCCGCCGCGCTGGGCGCATCGCTTATGTCGGCCTGAAGACCGTCGAGAGCGAGGATGGCAAGGCCATCGTGCTGAACAGAAACGGCCAAGTGGTGTTGAAAGACGCCAAGGGCCGCGATCTGGAAGCACGCGATGTGCCGCTTGGTGCCGTTATCCACCTTGCTGACGGCGCCGAAATCGACGCCGCCATGGCGAAGAAGGGCGTTGTTGTCTGCGAATGGGATCCGCACAATGTGCCCGTGATCTCTGATGTAGCCGGCGTCATCGCTTTCGAGGACATCGTCGAAGGCGAAACCATGCGCTGGGAGCAAGACCTCGGCTCGAAGCAACGCCGCATGGCAGTGATGGAGCACAAGGGTGCGTTGCATCCGCAAATCGTGGTCAAGGACAGCGCCGGCGCGAAACTCCAGCAGTACCACGTGCCCGAACGCTCGAGCATCGAAGTCAGAGAAGGCCAAGTGATCCGCGCCGGTACGGTGCTGGCCAAACGCGCGCGCGAAATGGGCGGAACCCAGGACATTACCGGTGGTCTGCCGCGCGTGACCGAGCTCTTCGAAGCGCGCACACCCAAGGAGCCAGCCGTGATTGCTGAAATCGACGGCAAGGTGGAATTGGGCGAGCGTAAGAAGGGCAAGCGCACGATTCTGGTGAAGGGCGAGGATGGCACCGAACGGGCGCACCTCGTGCCGCACGGCAAGTATCTGAAGGTGCACAAGGGCGACAATGTTCGCGCTGGCGACGCGCTTTGCGAAGGCTCGCTGGTGCCGCACGACATCTTGCGCATCAATAACATCGACGAGGTCTACCGGTATCTGCTCAATGAGGTGCAGACCGTTTACCGCAGCCAAGGCGTAGGCATCGACGACAAGCACATCGAGATCATCATCTCGCAGATGCTGCGTAAGGTGCGCGTTGTGGATGCGGGCGACTCGGACTTCCTCCCCGGAACCGTTGTGGACCGCCACCGCTTCAAGCTGGAGAAGGAACGCATCGAGAAGGCCGAAGGCAAGGCGCCCACTTGCGAGCAATTGCTGCTGGGCATCACCAAGGCTGCGTTGCAAAGTGACTCGTTCATCTCCGCGGCATCCTTCCAAGAGACCACGAAGGTGCTCACGGAAGCTGCCATCGCCGGCAAGATGGACCCCCTCATTGGCCTCAAGGAAAACGTCATCCTCGGACACTTGATTCCGGCAGGGACGGGTTTCCACGAGTACCACCGCACGCTCATCCTGCATCACTTCGATGAGGACGCCGAGGAAAGCGCTGCTGCACCTGTGGAGGCCGCAGCGAGCTGACCGGCAAGAAAACCATAAGAATTCGGCCCCGCGGCGCATGCACTTGTGGCAGTGCCGGGGGATTCGATAGCATGACCGACACACCGGCCGCAGCGCGGCCGACGAAAGATCCTCACGATGCCGACAATTAACCAGCTGGTCCGCAAGGGCCGTGGCCAGAAAATCCGCCGGAGCAAGTCTCCAATCCTCGACAAGTGCCCGCAGAAGCGCGGCGTTTGCCAACAGGTGAAGACCATGACTCCCAAGAAGCCAAACTCGGCGCTGCGCAAGATTGCGCGCGTGCGCCTGAGCAACGGGAAGGAGACCACGGTCTACATCCCGGG